>NZ_CP160680.1:797500-1139500 GCF_040784935.1 Lewinella sp. LCG006
ACGAGCCTTATTTCTTAACCAATGCTCGTAACTATTTGCGTTCTTGTCCTAAAGATGCTATTGTTTGCGCTTATGGGGATTCGGACACCTACACCTTATTATATGTGCAAGCGACCGAGGGCATTCGGACCGATGTAATAGTTGCTAATACTTCTTTGATGGCCGTTGATCGCTACAACAAGATGCTCCTCGCTGGCCCACTTGGAGCAACCGAACTCAAGAGCAACTTACCTCCCTACTACTCCCAATTGCCCATTAAAATTTGGGCAAAAAGTGTGAATCTATCAGATAGTGCAATGACCTATCAACAGTTATTAAATCTGATGTCGCGAGAAGACAGTTATTACATCAGTGGCAACACCTGGACTTTGCCCATTCCATCAGAACAAATTGCGATTGAGCTTCCGGAAAGTATAAATTACCTTCATCCAGACAACAAGAACACCTTTGCCTATTGGCAGCCATTTATCAACAGAGGCTATCAATTCTCTGGCGGATATTTTCTACTTGATTTATTAGTTGCAAACCAATGGGAACGGCCGCTTTGCTTTCTACCAACAGTACTTACCAATGAATTACTACCCTGGCAAAAACACCTGGCCTGGAATGGATGGGTTTATCAGGTGGTGCCAGACCAGCTGGATGACAATGATCTTAATGCTGGTGTTTATTACCATACCGACACTACGCTCCTGTTGTGGCAGGAAGTTATGGAATACGATACCACCACCTACATTAGCCTCTTCGACAAACTCCCTTTTTATCAACATCAAGTTAAAAGTGCCGAAGAACTACTTAAGGTGCTAATTACCGCTGGCAAGCTAGAACAAGCCCGACAGTTTGCCAATCAATTACCTCTTTGGTACCCCAATCGTATTCGTCCGTGGGATGGACAATGGATAGCCTTTGTCCCTATGTTTCGCCAATGTAAGGCAAACGAAGCCGCCAATAATATCCTAAAAACCATTGAAGAGAATGTCCTTGAAAATCGTATTGAATTTTTCAGCGAGGAACAACGGTGGTTGTTATTGCAACGGATCAGGGAGTTGAAGGAATGATGATTGGTTGGTTGGTTAGATGGTGTAAAAGTGTAAGGGTTGGGTGGGGGTAAATAAAAAGCGGGTGATTTTGTACACTGTTCGTACAAAATCACCCGTTGTAGAGATTGAATAAATCAATCAGGCCTAAGGGGTCGGCGAAGAATAACTTCCCCATTTGATGCGGCCCTCTTGCCGCCATACTTCGTTACTTCGTCGGTTGCGTAACTGGGCTACGCGCCCTCCTCGCGCCTCGTCTGGCGGCAAGATGGCTCGCCTGAAAAGGACAACTTATTCTTCGCCGACCCCTTAGCCTTATGTTTAATCGCGGAAGCGTACTTTCACGGTTTCGCCGATACAGCTTACCGTTACACTTTGGCCTTCGCTAACTTTACGCATAAAGCCATCCTCACGACCAGGAAGTGAGGCGGTCAGGCGGCTGATCCGCGAGCTGGCATCACCGGCAACTTCTGAATCGATAGAACGCGCATAGCTGTACTTATCAATAGCAGCAATGGCGGCCAGGCGGCGGTTCCAGTCGTCACAAGCCGTTGCGCGCTTAGAGATGATATCACCCATCAGAATGTAAGGCTTACCCCAACCTCCTTTCAGGCTGGCAGCTTCACGAGCTTTGGCATTACCTTCCCCATACTGGCCTTTCTGCCAGGTGAGGATATGCGCCATTGAATAGAGTACCTGAGCTTTGACTTCATTGTCTTCCGTGGTGTTAATACACTCTTGGTAGCTAGCCAATGCTTTATCGTAATCTCCTTCTGTTTGGTAGTAAGTACCAGCATAACAAGGATCTTTCATGCGCTCCTGAAAAACCAGGGTTTCATAAATCCCCTTCAGCTCTGCAAGTTCAGGATCTGCTTCGTCACAACCTTGAGCCATCAGCTTCTGCCAGATGTAGTTGATGGTTTCCCAATCTTCCTTGTGTTCTTCCACTGAAGGAAGAAGGTCTTGCTTGAAGTAATCACAATCGAATACTTCCGAAGCGATTTCTGCGATATTAGCATCCATATTGGCTTTGCCAGACACGTAGTAATCCTTGTAGTAGTGGTCGTTCTCGATGTTATGATCAGCGAACGCAACTGCTTTGGTGTAAAGATCACGAACGGTGGCTTTGTCTATTTGACCATCTTTGTAGAGGTATACGAGGGTCAGACCAAGAGGATCCAAAAGGATATATTCTGACTCGTTACCGGCTGCTTCCATTGCTGTTTGCAATGCTTCCAATGTTTCCAATGTATAGCCATAGCCATAAGAATAGAACATATCGAAAGCCTTACGACCAAGGATGAGCTTGCGGTCACCAGGGTAACACTCCAGGTACTCATCGTAGAGCTTCATGATGGTCTTTGCGTACTCGGCTTTTTGCTCCGTATCTTCTGTTTTGGCAATTTTTGCTTTGTAAAGCAGAATACCGTCAATGTAATGCGTAGGCCGTTGACCATCAGCGGCAGGTGCCAAGGTGTAAGCTTTTTGCCAATTGGTAAAAGCAAGATTAAAATCAGATTCTGCCAAGGCTTGAACGTCAGCTTCTGTTTTTTCTTTCAAATAGGGACGATACACCACGTGAGCATCCTCTGCTTCTCCTTTATTGGCGATTTCTTCCCAGTTGGTACACTGCGCAGAGAGCGAAGTGCTTCCTAAAAATAGGATAGCCAACAGAATAGCCAGATTTTTTTGAATTGTCATACTTAATTGAATTTGCGTTTAAAGAACCACGAATTATCATTCAGCGTGAAGCCTAAATTAAGCCTCACAAAACTTTCTTCTAATACTCCGTCAACACCGGCCCGCCCTATCTCTACCGCAGTATTGATGAAGGACACTTGTTGGCGGGGTAGGATAACCGGAAAACCCAGTCCGAGCGTTACTGAATATCCTTCTACCTGCTGCCCATCGAGGGTACGCGGATCGGTACCATAACGGAATCCTGCACGGTAGCGGATTTTTTCCCAGTAGTGATTGTAAGAGTTAAAATTAGGGATATACTCCCCTCCTACTGCTACGTAATAGTTATCGAGTAACTGTTCATCTTTCAGTTCATTGCGATAATTACTCCAAGCAGTGGCACCATACTCAACACCGATATTGAGACGATTTAAATCGTGAAAATGCACACCTAAGGAATAAGAAGCAGGTAAAACTCCTTTACCCGTTATGTTTTCGTCCCGAAAGATAGTATCCGACACGACAGAAGTAAGGTACCGGCGAGTAAACTGAGTGCCTTCCATGGTGTAGTCGGCTTCGTTACTCAAAGTAGCTCCAAGAACTACTCTTTTGCCGTTAGGTACTTTTTCACCAGCTTTGTTACCCTCTTTGAAGAGGAAGGCATACTGGGCACCAAAGGTCCAACTTGTTCCGCGAAAGCTAATTTCATCCTGAAATTCTGTATTCAAAGAACCAGCCAAGGAGTCGAAATCTACCAAGCGGCTATTGATAAGGTTACCGAAAAGGAACCCGACCTCCGCACCTACTGAAAGTTGCTCATAGCGAAATCCCGTTCCCCACCGCAACTTTGTCGTACCACCTGATCCTTTTAGCGTGTTGGTACTGATCTCTACGCCTGGCGTAAGGGTATCAATCAGACGGATATCGTAGCCTACTTGCGTTTGAGGGATCAGCGTGACACTCATGCCTGCATTCCAATCGTTGCTTTTGCGATCTAAGGCTTGGTTAATCGCATTCCGCAGAGGGAAACCTAGGGAAAGATACTGAAGATTGCCACCCCAAGTAACGTCTTCCACACTACCGCTGCTCAATTTAGAGCGCTTCGCGTACAGCCCTCCTTCGAAGGCAGTAGATTGCAAGCTGGCCAAAGAAGCGGGGTTGAGTATGTTGAGTTGGTAGGGATCCTGCCAACCGGCACCAAGCCCTCCCATTCCAGCCGCTGCCGAAAAATACTGCGGCACAAAATCTCCTAAAGCAAACCGCGACAAAGGCGAATTTATCTTAGGACTAATATTACTGTTCTGCACCTGGCTCCACGCACTTTGTGTGATCAAGGTGAGAAGAAGTACCGTAAAAATTTTATGCCAAATGTTCGACATTATAAGTTAAAATTTTGTGTAGCCCGTAAAGGACTAAATTTGAATGCACAAATATCTCGCATTCTATGCTATTCGCCAAAAAACTGGCGTCTCCACCAGTTAGTAAGACTTTCAATTCTGGCCATTGCTGCTTCAAACGTGCAATCAATGCTTCTATTTCCAGCGCTACTCCTAGTCCGCCGCCATTTTGTAGCGCGGTCGTAGTGCTCGTGCCCCACAATTGATCCGTTTTCGCCGGTTCTACCAATGGGAGCCGAGCGGTAAACGCGTGCATTGCTCTTAGTCGCATTCTTACTCCTGGAGAGATATTGCCTCCCAAATAGGTGGCATCTGCCCGAAGTAAGTCCATTGTCACACAGGTTCCAGCATCAATCACCAAACAACTACTGCCAGGGTAATGATACTGTGCACCCGCCACAGCTGCTAATCGGTCTTTACCGAGGGTAGCCGGTGTGGCGTAGCTATTGACAAAGGGCAGGGCCGTTTGTTCACTAAGTCCCCAAACCCGGTAATTTTGCTCCAGCAAAACAGTCCATTCCTGGGGCCAAAATTCAGCCACGCTTGAATAGATGATATTTTGAACCCGGTGGTTGGTTGCCAAACGGGAAATATCTTCCAGTCTTACCGTTGCGTCAAGCTGTTCTTCTACCAAATCATTCTGGTGAAAGATGCCGTATTTTACGCGGGTATTTCCTATGTCAATGACCAAATTGCGCATAAACGCTTCGTTATTTGCCCGACATTTATCCGTTCCCGAACTTATCCAGGCCGTTTTATAACGTCGTATTCGTTCATTATGACGCCCACACTGGAGGCGGGGTAACTTAAGGTACTGTTAATGTTTAAAATGACGGTGCCCTGTCATCACCATGGCCATCCCATGTGCATCACAATAAGCAATACTGTCTTTGTCTTTGATGGATCCGCCTGGTTGAATGACCGCTTTGATACCTTCTCCATCGGCAATTTCCACACAATCCGGGAAAGGGAAAAAGGCATCGGAAGCCATGACCGCACCGTCCAGGTTAAAGCCAAAAGCTTTCGCTTTAGCAATGGCTTGCTTGAGGGCATCCACCCGGGAAGGCTGGCCACAACCCATACCGATCAACTGCTTGTTTTTAACCAAGGCAATCGCGTTCGACTTGAGGTGTTTGACGGCAATACTGGCAAACAAAAGGTCACTTACCTGTTCCGGGGTAGGTGCTACTGCCGTTACCGTGTCCAGGTCGGCAATGGTTTCCTGGCGCATATCAGTGTCCTGCTCAACTACCCCATTCAGCAAAGAACGGAAAGAGCGACTACCAATCGCATAGTCCTTCAATTTGAGCAGAATACGATTCTTTTTACTTTTCAACA
Organism: Lewinella sp. LCG006; assembly: GCF_040784935.1. Taxonomy (GTDB): domain Bacteria; phylum Bacteroidota; class Bacteroidia; order Chitinophagales; family Saprospiraceae; genus Lewinella. The sequence continues at coordinate 802,953 of NZ_CP160680.1, forward strand.
AGGACAAAGCATCTTCATTGAAATCAGGGGCGATCAATACTTCGTAGAACAACTCGTTGATGGCTTCGGCAGTGGCCAAATCCACGCTGGTATTACAAATAAAGATGCCTCCGAAGGCCGAGACGTTATCGCATTCCAGTGCTGCATCCCAAGCCTCTTTGAGCGTAGTACGCACGGCAAGACCACAAGTATTGGTATGCTTCAGGATGGCAAAAGCCGGGTCTCCGACTCTCAGCTCCCGCATGATTTGTACAGCAGCGTCGATATCTACCAGGTTGTTGTAGGAAATATCTTTACCATTGAGCTTATCGAATACGGCATCGAAATCACCGAAGAACACACCTGATTGGTGAGGATTCTCGCCGTAGCGGAGGATATCAGACCGGTGAATACTGTACTTGAAGGCGATATCGGTCGTGCCTTCGTTGAAGTAGTTGAAGATGGCAATATCGTAATTCGAAGAGATCTTGAATGCCCGACGCGCTAATTCACGGCGATCGGTCAAATCCAAGTTGCCTTCTTTTTCTTTGAGCATCTCTAGAAACAAGCCGTATTCTGCTCTGGAAGGAACAACCACTACGTCTTTGTAATTCTTGGCTGCTGCCCGAATTAACGAGATGCCACCAATATCAATTTTCTCAATAATCGCGGACTCTTCATTGGTAGTCGCTACGGTCTCTTCAAAAGGGTAAAGATCGACGATGACCAAGTCAATTTCTGGAAGATTGTATTCCTTAAGCTGCTCCAGGTGATCGGGCTCACGGCGGGCCAAAATGCCCCCGAATACTGCTGGATGCAAAGTCTTCACCCGCCCATCGAGAATCGAAGGATAGGAAGTAATGTCCTCTACCGCAGTAACTGGAATGTCCAGCTGAGCGATGAATTTCTGCGTCCCCCCTGTAGAGTAAATTTGTACCCCTTGGCGGTGTAACTCTTGCACAATTTCGTCGAGTCCATCTTTGTGGTAAACTGAAATGAGTGCGGAGCGAATTTTAATAGCTGACATGAATGAAGTGCCTTGTTTTAAAAAGAAAGCGCAAAGGTAGTTAATTGGAAGAGGTTTTTTCAACCACATCGTAACATAGTTTCCCTTTTACAAGCTGAAGCCACCTACTTTATAGGGAAATTCTGATCTTGCGATAAATATTCAGCTATGTTAGAAGCGATAAAAGATAAAGCGGCACTACTACACAAAGAAGTGATTGACATTCGGCGGCACCTGCACACCTACCCAGAACTTTCCTTTGAGGAATACGAAACGGGAAAATATATTGCAGGGCGGCTTCAAGCCTGGGGCATTCCTCATCAATATCCTTTTTCGGGAACTGGTGTGGTAGCACTTATAGAAGGTGGTAAAGGTACTGGCCCCGTGATAGCATTGCGTGCAGACATTGACGCACTACCTATATCTGAAAAAAACAAGGTCAGTTATTGTTCTCAAAACGAAGGCATTATGCATGCCTGCGGGCACGATGTGCACAGTTCCAGCTTACTGGGAACCGCTAAAATCCTCTGGGATTTACGCAAGGAATTTGCCGGAACCATCAAGCTTATCTTTCAGCCGGGCGAAGAAAAAGCACCCGGTGGAGCGAGTATTATGATTAAAGACGGGGTGTTGAAAAACCCGGCTCCTGCTCACATCTTCGGGCAGCACGTGCACCCGCCGCTGGAAGTTGGCAAGATTGGTATTCGGCCTGGTTTGTACATGGCTTCTGCTGATGAACTTTACCTGACGGTCACCGGACGAGGCGGCCACGGGGCTTTACCCCAAAACACGGTCGATCCGATTGTCATTACTGCGCAGATCATTACCGCCTTGCAAACCTTGGTAAGCCGGGAAGGTGACCCTATCCTCCCCTCCGTACTCACCTTCGGGCAGATTGCCTCCACCGGAGGGGCCACCAACATCATCCCCAACGAAGTAAAACTGAAAGGCACCTTCCGCACAATGGACGAACAATGGCGAGCCCACGCGCTGCGGCGCATCCAGGAGATAGCCGATGGTATTGCCAAGGCCATGGGGGGCTCGGCGCAACTGGATCTTATTCACGGTTATCCCTTTTTACACAATGACGAAGCGCTTACCGCCCGCGCAACGGAGTATGCCCGAGCGTACATGGGCCAAGAAAATGTGGTAGAACTCCCCATCCGCATGACCAGCGAAGATTTTTCTTATTACTCTCAGGAGATTCCCGCTTGTTTTTATCGCCTAGGCACAGGGAATCCTGCGCGAGGTATCACCTCTCCTGTTCACACCAATACTTTTGATGTGGATGAAGAATGCCTCTTGCACAGCACGGGTTTGATGGCTTGGTTGGCGATGCGGGAGTTGGGTTCGAAGGTGTAAGGGTTGGAAAGGTGTAAAGGTGTAAAGGTTAAAGCGTTTTTAAGTCGGATCCCGAGGTGTCGGGAGGAGGTCGGCCCCGAAGGGATGTGATGTACGACAGGATGATTCCTGTGCTTAAAACGATATAATGTCACCCATTTTTTGCACGCTGAAAACTTTGAATTGGTGAAATTGAAGTTGCTTCTATTCCTTTTATCCCGGCAACTGAGAGCTACTTGTTCGACCTCATCCGAGGTCGGATTAGTTTTAAGATGGGGTAAAACTACCAATATGGTACCTCTCTAGGTAAGTACAAATATATTTTGTATATTCTTGTGTACCAAATACTTAAGTCGTGACAGCTACTGAGCACAAAGAACATATTCACAAAATCATTTATCGCCTTGCGGAACAGGGATTAACACAAAAAGATATTGCCCTTGCGACGGGTTATACCCAGGCAGGAATAAGCCATACGCTTGCCAAAATCAAATCCGCGAATGGTGTAGAAAACTACAAAGTAGGCAAGCCTAGTGGTAGACCAGCAAAGCTTAAACGTCATCAGCGACAAGAATTGAAGAGGTTGCTAGCCAAAGGAGCTAAGGCCAATGGTTTTCCAAGCGATGGTTGGACTCGGATGAGGATTCAATCCTTTATAAGTGTTCGTTTCCAAGTAGATTATAGCCTTCCTCATATTAGTAGGTTAATGACCAGACTAGGTTACAGTCTTAAGCAGCCTCAAGTCAAAGACACTAGACAGCGTTCTGAACAAATAGCTTATTACGAAACAGAAGTAATCCCGGAGCTAAAAAAAAACTAATGGAGCCAGATCAAAACATCGTTTTTGTAGATGAGAGCAGCTTTTGTAGTGCCTCTAGTTCTACTAAAGTCTATGAATTGATTGGACATAGTCCGGTACTCAAGGAAGTAAACAGTGTAACTGAAAGAGTTTATGCCATTAGCGGCATAACACCACGAGGAGAGTTGTTTAGTGAGGTTTACCGCACTGCTATTAGCACGAAGCAGATCATCGCTTTTTTAAAACTTTGCCTGAACAAAATGGAAGGTCAACTCAATATCATTTGGGACAATGCAAGTATCCACAAGAGTAAAGAGCTAAAACATTTTTTACGATCAGATTCACAAGCACGTAATCGCTTACAACTCTATTCAACCCCTGTATACTGCCCCCAGTACAACCCTGACGAACAGGTTTGGAACTTCTTGAAATCGGAATTCCTAAAGCACCGCTGGTGCAAAACTAAGAGCCAGCTTCACAAAACGGTAGAGGCTGGGCTGGAATACTTAGCGATGATGCCAGATAGAATCCGTGCGGCTTTTAGGCATTCCGATGTCAAAATAATGGAATATTAATTTTTTACGTACTTACCTACCGAGGTACTTGTGAAGACCTCGGAGAGCCCGTCTGGCCAAGGCTTGCCGGACAGGGTCGCATTTTAGGAGTAGCCTTTCGTTAAATTTGGAAGTATAACAAGATAGGCATCTTTGTGTCTTTTAAATATGGGATATCATCCTGTCGTACATCAGATGCCTATAGCAAAGTCGGAATTTCCAGCTATCTAAAGGGTGTAAAGGTTGGCTGTTCTAGCTGAGGGTAATGGGGATTATCCGCCATAAATGACGGGGACCGGCAAGACCCCATTCGCCTTACATGCCAAAAAAAATCCCGAAACCTCAAGCGAGGAATCGGGATAGTATGATGACATAGGCGGTATACCTATGAGATTAAGCGACCGTCTCTTCTTTTTTGATGGCTTGGCGGAAGACCACCACATCGTCAAAAACATCGAGTACGAGGTGCTGACCGGGCTGCACGCTGTTGGCGAGCAACTGCTTGGAAAGCTGCTTCAGCACCCGCTTCTGAATCACACGCTTGAGGGGGCGAGCACCGAACTCGGGGTTGTAGCCTTCGTCGGCGAGCCAGTCCATGGCGTGAGAGGTGATCGTCATCGAGATACCCTGCTCAGAGAGGGTAGCTTTGAGGTTATCCAACTGCAGCTTGACGATACCGCGAATGTCTCTCCTCGACAACGGGCGGAACATGATGATCTCATCAATCCGGTTGAGAAACTCGGGGCGAACCGACTTTTTCAGCAGGTCAAACAAGAGGTTCCGGGTTTTGTCAATCATCTCCTCTTCTTCGCCTTCGACCATGCGCTCGAAATTGTCGCGGATGATGTCGGAACCGATGTTGGAAGTCATGATAATGATGGTATTCTTGAAGTTGACCACCCGGCCTTTGCTATCGGTGAGCCGCCCGTCGTCCAGAACCTGCAAGAGGATATTGAAGACATCAGGGTGGGCTTTTTCGATCTCATCCAGTAGCACGACAGAGTAGGGCTTGCGCCGAACGGCTTCCGTCAGTTGGCCACCTTCGTCGTAGCCTACGTAGCCCGGAGGCGCTCCTACCAGTCGGCTCACGGCGTGGCGTTCCTGGTATTCACTCATATCTATCCGCGTCATCAAGTCTTCGTCATCGAAGAGGTACTCCGCCAGGGCTTTGGCCAACTCGGTCTTACCCACCCCGGTGGTACCGAGGAATAAGAAAGAGCCGATCGGCTTGGCTTGACTGCTGAGGCCCGTACGATTGAGGCGAATCGCATCGGCAACCGCTTCTACTGCTTCATCTTGTCCGATCACGCGATGATGCAGATCATCTTCCAGGTGGAGCAGTTTTTCGCGTTCGCTTTGGAGCATCCGTGTTACGGGAATACCCGTCCAGCGGCTGACAATTTCGGCGACATCCTCTGCTTCCACTTCTTCTTTGACCAACATCTTATTGTCGGCCTGCATTTCCTGTAATTGAGCGTTGAAAGCCTCCAACTGGGCCTGTACCTCAGGTACTTTTCCGTAGCGAATTTCGGCTGCTTCCGCGTAATTGCCTTCGCGTTCGGCGCGATTGGCAGCTAGCTTCAGTTGTTCCATTTCCTCTTTGGCCTGCTGAATACCAAGTACTACTTCGCGCTCGCTTTCCCACTGGGCTTTGAGGGCGTTACGTTCTTCCTCCAGATTGGCCAGGTCCTCATTGATTCTGCCGATTTTCACGAGATCGTTTTCGCGCTTCATGGCTTCTCGCTCGATTTCGAGCTGGCGGATTCTACGCTCGGTCTCGTCGAGTTCTTCGGGCATGGAGTTCATTTCCAGGCGCAAGCGGGCGGCGGCTTCATCGATCAAGTCGATGGCCTTATCCGGCAAGAAACGATCCGCGATGTAACGGTTTGACAGTTGTACCGCCGCGACGACCGCTTCGTCCTTGATGTTGATCTTGTGGTGCGTTTCGTAGCGCTCCTTCAGACCTCGCAGGATAGAGATGGCATCCTCTTCGGAAGGCTCACCGACCATGACGGTCTGGAAACGTCGTTCGAGGGCCTTGTCTTTTTCGAAATACTTTTGGTATTCGTCCAAGGTCGTAGCACCGATGGTCCGGAGTTCTCCCCGTGCCAGGGCTGGTTTGAGGATATTGGCAGCATCCATTGCGCCCTGGGTTTGACCAGCACCGACCAGGATGTGAATCTCGTCGATGAAGAGAAAAATCTGCCCATCGGCCTGGGTGACCTCGTTGATCACAGCTTTGAGGCGTTCCTCGAATTCCCCCTGGTACTTGGCACCAGCAATCAGTGCGCCCATATCGAGGGTGTAGATATCTTTATCGCGCAGATCCTCGGGTACATCTCCGTTGATGATCCGGTGGGCGAGGCCTTCTACGATGGCCGTCTTACCAACACCGGGCTGACCGATGAGGATGGGGTTGTTCTTGGTCCGGCGTGCCAGGATGTGGAGTACACGACGGATTTCTTCGTCCCGACCAATGACTGGATCCAGCTTGCCGCTGCGGGCACGCTCGTTGAGGTTGATGGCGTACTTATTGAGGGCGTTGTAGGCACCTTCTGCGCTGTTGGTCGTTACACGCTGACCTTTGCGCAGGTCCTCGATGGCGGCAATGAGGCCCTTTTCGGTCACACCGCTGTCCTTGAGCATCTGCCCGACGCTGTCTTTGACGGCCACGATAGCAAGGAGGATATGCTCCAGCGCCACGTACTCATCCTGAAAAGTCTTCAGGTAAGTGTTGGCTTTCTGTAGTACTTCATTGGTAGTGCGGGCCAGGTATTGCTGACCACTGCTACCGGTTTGTTTGGGGTAAGAGGATACGATGCTTTCGGTAGCGCTCTTTACCGCAGTAAAATTGACGCCCAGCTTTTTGAGTACAAAGGGAGTGACATTTTCGTCGACCTCCAATATGCCCTGGAGCAGATGGCCAACTTCAATACTGGGGTTGTTGCCCTCCATGGCCAGTTGTTGGGCCCGCTGGACCGCCTCCTGGCTTTTGATAGTGAAATTATTCAAATGCATGTTATTGTTATTTGGACTTTTGGACTTCCTCAAAAAGTCCAAAAAATACGTTTAATTAATACAAGGTGTTACTACTGAATTATTAGAGTTGTTCTGCTGGGATCATTTCGGGGACAAATCGCGCCTTATCTTCCCACACTGTGCCTTTTTTAAGTCGCTTAGCTACGGCTAGGCTCCTCAAAAAAGGCTTCGCGTGGTCGATAATGCATCAATTTTAGCTTCGCTGATCGCCTTTGGCTCAGAGTTCCCACCAAACTGACCCAGCAGAACAACTCTATTCAAGTAGAAGTACCGTTATCCATGGAACTGCAAAGGATATGCCAAGGGGGAAGCGGGGGGCAAACAGTGCCATTGTGGCATGCCTGCTTAAAGCGAACAGTCATAAAGTCAGGTTATTTTATTTTTTTCTGTCAATTATGAGGGGTTATCGCAGCGGCGTAGGTGCAACCGACGCCAAACAGAGGCGGGAGATTTGCTATATCCTCCTTGTGGCCAGAGCTCTCCTCCCCCGTCACTGTGTGACACCCCCTCCAAAGAGGGGGATATGGCAACTGGGGAGACGTGGCCGAATAGAGGGAATAAATCAGGTAGGGATAGTAGCGGTTCCGCTCCTTAGCTAAGGAGCGGAAAGAGCGGATAGCCCGGCCCCGCTACAGGCGGGGACCTGCCTAAAAAAAACTCAGGCTAACATGAAGAGTTCACGTTAGCCTAAGATAAAAAAGGTTTGCATAATACTCAAACACACACAAGATCCGGGGTTAGGAGCCCCGGAGAGAAAAAGATTTAAAAGAGAGGAGCGCGCGCATTGTCCCCGTAAAATATGCTTCTTGAGGAGAGCGGATGTTTTTTAAATCCCACCTTCCTGTCCCCGTCCGGGCAGGGTGCTGTAAAAGTCATTTGGTATTTTGGAGTATGCTCACCACAACACCGGACGGAGGAAATAAAAGTGATTTCAGGTCATGCAGCACTGCTTCGTTGAAGTGTGGCAACATTTTGAGGGTTGCAACTACTGCCAAAAAAAACTAACAAGGGGGACAGTAGTAGCTAGTTGCTATATCTGGAGTTGCTCTTTCCACTTCAAGAAAAGGAGCTTGTCCAAATCCCACAGTTTTGCAGACCTAAAATTCACTCTCTGAAAAAAGGATGATGAATAGAAACTCGAAGTACAAGGCCCGCCAACCCACTCCCACGGGTTAATGGCGGAGCACCTGTGAAAACTAAAGGATGAAAAAGTTTTTAGGATGAAAAAATTATATGTCTTAACATTGGTCAAAAATTAATCATTTGGTTACTTGTCTTACCGTTGTGCCATTGCTGGTGGTCAGTTGGAGGAAGTAATTGCCTTTCGGCAAATTGGTCATATCCACCTGGGTTTCTTCAGCCTCTTTTGGCTGCTGATTGGTCAGCAATTGGCCTGCTGCGGAGAACAATTGTACGCTTTCCAGCACATTGTTTTCTCCGCTGGTGGCTATCGTTAATTGGTTGACTACCGGATTGGGGTAGACATTTATTTCAAAATTTTCTTCTTCGCCTGTAGGCACCGTATCCTCAAATAAAAGCTCATTGCCATCATTTGTCTGCTCTCTGTTGGCGACGGCATTTTCAGGCAAATCATCATGATTTGTTGTTGTAAGTGCCTGTGAGTTCGCCAAAATCGTAATGTGCTCAGTGCTTCCAGCAACGGGATATTCAATGAGGTTTTGATCTACCATTTTGATCTTCTCCACCGTAATCCCCGTGTTTATATCTTCCAGCAAGGCGATATCTTCTACAATAATCATGATAGAAGCGATATCTCCATGTCCATTTGTCTCCCCTAGTTCTTTGCGCAAGATGACCACTTCGATCTCCCCGGCTTCGTTGTTGAGCTGAATAAAAGCCTCTGCGCCGTTGCCATTGTTTCCATTGAGCCAGGTGTTTGGCAACAAATTCAGGCTGAATACATTGGGATTCCAAAGTGGTGCCGTCAGCTCATCGGCAAAATATTGTGGATCAAACTTTATGGTAAAAGTGATCCCAAAAAAATGCTCCACTGACCGACTGGCATCTCCCAAACTGAGGTCTAAAGTCAGCACATCTCCTGCCTCAAGGCTGCTGCTACTGGCATTCAATTGCAACACCGGATCCCATGCTGCATCACCTATACTGTAAAGATCGGGATTGATTGTTCCGTGGGTATTGCCGTAATTCTGTCGCCATAATACCTTACGATCTCCCTGCTCTACCATACCACGGCCGTTCACATCAGCATTGCTAAAGTTGATGCCGTCTGAAAAATTATTTTGCCAGGAAGGTGCAGGTGCATAGCCTTCCCATGTTGAGCCCGTTTCTGTTCTTTCCGGACCAATATTTCCTTCTGCTACTCCGTGATACAACAAGTCGACACCATTAACAATGCCGTTATCATTAATATCTCCCGGCCAAACCTGCTGAATCTGAGCCTGCAAGCTTGTAACCATTTGGGTTGTTAGCAATAAAATGACCGCTACCCTAAGGGCAGTAATGTGTAAATTTCTCATCCTTTCTAAAAATTTGGGAGTTATCTATTCAAATTCACTTGAGAGCCATTCCTCAATTAGCTCTTTTCGTATTTGGTATTGCAAACATAGTGGAACAGGAAAGAGCAAAAAATTACATATTTTTAGCATTATCAACCATTTTATCAAAAAAACAAAGCCCACATGACAAGCTAAATAATTTAAACTACTGTAAATCAACTATCTCAAAGATACAAATTATTATTAATCGTAATGTATTAAACTTCTTTTTCCAACCAAAATGGCAGTACTTAACAAATGAGAAAGGATAAAACATTGACTTTATTACGGTATTTTTCTCAAAAAAAGTTGAATTCTTTCTTGGATTTCGTCGCATCGCCGTATTTCAACAAAAATCATCAACTGCTTGAATTCGCAAATTATCTGGCCACATATCATCCTCTTTTCCCAGAAGAGATATTATCATTGGACGCAATACCTCCTCAGGTCCTTCCAGTGGAAAAACGTACTCAGAAAGAATTGAGTTATTTAAAAAGTAACCTCAACAAACTACTGAAAGCTTTTGTGGGGCAGCAATATTACCAAGAGAATACCAACGCACAAGAGCTCAATATCATTCAGGGCCTGATGAGGATTGGTAACAAGGATTATGAGCCCCATCTTAAATCATTCAAACATAAACTTGATCAGCTTCCAAAGCCGGGTAATGACGAACTCTGGTTGCAGTATACAGTAGCAAATATCTTGCGGGGAGAATTATCGGGTAAACCTGCTGAAGTAGAGATGATCTTGCAGGAGAGTATCAACCGACTGGATGAATACTATCTGATCAACAAACTGAGCTATGGTATAGAAATTCAAAACCAGCAACAAGTGATTCAGTTTGCTCCTTCATTTCAGAATGACTTAATGGACCAAATAGAGCTGCTGCTGGTTAATAAAAAGGAGATGAGTCCTCGATTATCTCTTTACTATCAACTTTATCTCTGCTTTAAGTACAAAGAGGAGGAAGCTCACTTTTATAGGCTGGTGCAACTGCTTCAGCAGCATCAACTAAAAATTAAGCGGACGGAATGTCGAGCGATTTACCTCGCGACTATCAATATCTGTTTGAGGCAAATGCATATTGATTATGAAGGTTACGCGACCATCTGCCTTGGTCTTTACGAAGAAGGCATTAGAACAAAAATTCTCTTTGAAAGGGGCTTATTGACCGAGTGGACTTATCGTAATGCGATAAAGATTGGACTCCGGTTGGAGCGTTACAAATGGACGGAAGATTTTATTCACACCTACAATCCTTTTTTGGATGTAGAAGCACAAAAGAATGCCCTTTATTCGAATTTAGCAGAAGTTGCTTTTTCACAAAAAGACTTTGATCAAACTTTTGAGTATTTACATAAAATCAAGATTAACAATTTCCGCTACCACCTTATTACAAAGATCCTCCTGATAAAAACCTTTTACGAGACGGAGAACATAGACTCTTGCCTCTCGGCACTTGGTGCCTTCACCGTCTATCTTTCGCGGCTCAAGGGGGTATCTTCAGCCGTAAAAAAGAACTGCCAGCATTTTTGTCAGCTCCTGCACCAAATCCTTATGCAGAGCAGCGATAAGAAAAAAGAGAAAACCAAAATCAAGATCCAGCAGCAGACGCCACTAGCGGAAAGAGAGTGGTTGCTCGATGTTTTCAGTAGAGAACATCCACGCTTTTAAATAATACCATTCAACCCGCTCATTCTACCATTCAGCCTTTTGGAGTGGAATGCCTGCAACACGACGCTCATCTTTGTCTGCATAACCAGATGAAGAATTATGAGAGCCTTAAGCCTATTGTTATTACTGGGAGTGCTCCTCCCCTATTTACCCGGTCAGTCCTTAGACCAATACGTACAAATAGCCTTGGACAACAACCTGGAATTAGCCCAGAAGGACCTTAGCTACCAGGAAGCCCAAGCCCAACTGGAACAAGCCAAAGCTTTGTTTTGGCCCCAACTGGGAATCAATGGTCGCTTTAGTGTGGCCCAAGGTGGGCGCACGATTGATATTCCGGCGGGTGACCTCGTCAATCCAGCCTATCAAAATCTCAATGCCCTCAACCAGCACCTTTCGGGGAATGATCCTACTTACCCCGTATTTCCCAATTACGGTACCATAAACAATGAGTCAATCAATTTCCTCCGCGCTACGGAACAGGAAACGGTGGTCCGTTTGAGTATGCCTATTTTCAACAATTCAATGGTCCGCAATCGTCAGATCAAAGAAAGCATGCTGGCTGCTAGTGGCAGTGAGCTAGCTGGATTTCGCCGTCAGCTACAGCGTGATGTGAAGCAAGCTTACTATCTGTATTCACAGGCACATTACGGTCGGAAAATCTACGAAGATGCGCTACGGCTGGTAGAAGAGAATTTGCGCACGACCCAAAGCCTACAGACCCATCATCAGGTGACTGCGGCCGATGTGTATACGGCCCAAGCCCAAGTAGCTAGTGTACAGCAACAATTGGCTGTAGCCGTACAACAAGAACAATCTGCACAAGCTTATTTTAATACCCTCCTGCGTAGGGAATATACGACTCCCATCTATATCGAAGAGCAGCCTACCATATCCGTAGATGCTATTGTAGGCCTGGAAGCCGCCCAACAGCAAGCCTGGCAGCAACGGGAAGAATTGGAACAGTTGAATTTCTACCTCGCTGCTGCCGAAGAAAACCGAAAACTGGCCAGCGGCAACCGGCTCCCTACCGTCAATTTGCAAGCGGATTATGGCATCCAGGGCACTACTTACAGCTTCACCGGGGAGGATGATTTCTTCCTTGGTTCGCTGGTGGTCCAGGTGCCCTTATTCAACAAAGCTACTACTGCCAAAGTACAGGAAGCACAACTGGCCCAACAACGTTTGCTTCAGCAAAAAGCTGCTGCGGAACAGCAGATCGGCCTCCAGGTCATCAATCAATACTATGCTTTGCAAGCTGCCCAAACCCAGGTTCAGCTGGCTCAAGAGCAAAAAACAGCCGCAGCGGAAGCCTTTCGTTTACAAAAACGACTTTACGAACAAGGCCAGAGTAACCTCGTCACTTTTACCAATGCCCGAACAACCCTCACTACGGCTGAGCAGCAGTTGATCATTAACCGCTACAATTACCTCCAACAACTTGCCGATTGGCAATGGGCGGTGGGAGACTAGATAAGATTGTCCTTTCTGTATTCCTTAAAGATGGTACTCGAAGGACAATCTCATCGTACTGGGTACAGGGTATAGGGTACTGGGATTTAGACTACACCAAAGTCTAGTGAATCACTGAAATCAAAAAATAAAATCAAAAAATAATGAAAAACATCTTAGCCATCCTCGCTCTTGCGATTGTGATCAGTGCTTGTACGACACAGGCGCAAAATCGCCAGCCTACTGCGGACGCGAAAAAAGTAGTCGCAGCCACTGCTACGCAAATCAACTACCAGCCTACTGTTTTTGCTACTGGCCCCTTGGCTGCTGCAGCGGAAGCGAAACTAAGCTTCAAAACGGGCGGCATCATCGCTAAAGTACTGGTGAGAGAAGGGCAAAAAGTACGCAAAGGACAGCTCTTGGCCGAACTTAGGCTCGACGAAATACAGGCCCAGCAACAACAGGCCAACCTTGGCGAAGACCAAGCTGCTATCTCGTTGGAAAACGCCCGTCTTGCCCTGAAATTGGCTGAACGCGATTACCGCAATGTTGCTGGTCTTTACGCCGATAGCGTAGCAACCTTGGAGCAATTGGAAAATGTAGAAGTACAGCTCAATAATGCTAAAAACCAGTTGGCTGCTGCCGAAAAAGGACTTGCTTTTCGCCAACAAGGCGTAGAAGTTGCCCAATTCAATCTACGTTACAGTAGCATTGTCGCGCCAGCAGATGGTATTATCCTGCGCCAGTTTGCCGAAACCAATGAGCTGGTCGGACCTGGCAACCCCGTCTTTCTGTTTGGCAGTCGCCAGGAGGCTCAGGTCCTTAAAGTGGCCGTTACCGACAAGGACATTATTCACCTGAACCTGGGCGACAGCGCTACCATCCATTTTGATGCTTATCCAGAAGTAACCTTCCTTGGCTTCGTGCGCGAACTGGCAGGCACTTCAGATCCCTTTACCGGCACTTTCGCGGTAGAAGTTGAGCTTGCCCCGCAGACGCTGCAACTCGTCAATGGCTTCATCGGCAGCGTCACGATACAGACCCAAGAACGTCATTCACTGATCAGCATCCCGGTGGATGGACTCCTGAAAGCGGATGGTGCTATTGGCCAGGTGATGGTCATCGACCAAGGGCAGGCCCGCCTCCGGGAAGTGAACATTCAGCAACTCCAGCAAAACCAACTCCTCCTACAGCAAGGGCTCACCGCTGGCGAGATGGTCATCACCGCCGGTGCCAGCTATATTGAGGAGGGTGATCGAGTGGAGGCTTTTTGAGGTCGGAAAGCGGAAGTCAGAAGTCGGAAGTAGTAAGGGTTGTTAGTTGATAGTTGATGGTTGATGGTTGATAGTCACTTTGACATTGTGCACCTGATACTTCCGATTTCCCACTTCCGACTTCCGACTTATGGTATTTATTCTTTTTTCTAGATTTGACAATTTTATCTACAATGAATATTCCTCAGTTTTCTATCCGCAATTATCAGCTCACGCTGACGCTTTTTGCCATGCTCTTGCTGGCTGGCTTAGCTTCTTTTCTGGGCATGCCCCAGCAGGAAGATCCGGTGCTGGATATCCCCAACACCCTTATCATTGCGGTTTATCCGGGAGCTAACCCACACGACATTGAGAGCCAGGTCGTCGATCCTATCGAAGAAGCGATCAAGGAACTTGATGACCTCAAGGAGTTGCGCACCGTCATCCGCGACGGGACGGCAGTGACGGAGGTGGAGTTTGAATTTGGTGTTGATGCTGATGATAAGTACGACCAAATCCAACGTCAGCTCAACCAACTGGGGGATGTGCTTCCGGACGATCTTTACAGTCTTGAAGCTCGCCAGATTAATACCAATACCGTAAACATATTTCAAATTGCCCTGATCTCCGACGAAGCCAACTACCGCCAACTTTTTCAGGAAGCAGAGCGCATTAAGACCAAGATAGAAACGGTCAACGGGGTTCGTAAAGTAGAAATCGAAGCCTATCCCGAAGAGGAAGTACGCCTGGCTTTGGATCCCGTAAAAATGACCCAGGCCAACCTGAGCATCGACGATATCGAACGCGCCATTGCCGGCACCAATGCCAATATTCCCGGTGGTGCCGTAAAGGTTGCCAACAAACTTTTCGCAGTCAAAACCTCTGGTGCCTACGAAGACCTGGAGCAGATTCGCCAAACCGTAGTGGGGGTCTACAACGGCAAAATGGTTTACTTGAAAGATGTCGCTGATGTTGATTTCAGCTACGAAGACGAGCGCTGGCTCGCACGATACAATGGCCAGCGCGCTATTTACATCAATGTCACCCAGAAAAAAGGAGTCAATATTTTTGATGTGAGTGAGCCCATAAAAACGTCCCTGGCAGCACACTCCCTCCCCGGTGACATGCAGGTGGCCTATGTTTTCGACCAATCAGTGGGCGTACAAGATCGTATCAGCGGCTTTATCGGCAATCTCGGGCAGGGTATTCTACTGGTAGGAATCATTATTTTTCTATTACTAGGTGTGCGTTCAGCTAGTCTGGTCATGCTGGCTATCCCACTCAGTATCATGATCGGCTTGCTCGTCGTCGATGGCATGGGCTATACCCTACAGCAAATGTCGATCGCTGGGCTCATCGTAGCATTAGGTTTACTGGTAGACAACTCTATAGCTATTACCGAAAACATCGAACGCCTGCTGGGCAAAGGCTACACACCCGCCCGCGCAGCCGCCGAAGGCACCCAACAATTGGTGACGCCCATTGGCAGTGCCACGCTTACTACCGTATTGGCTTTTGTGCCTATCGTGCTGATGCCCGATGTTACCGGAGCCTTTATTGCCGCATTACCCATTACGGTCATTGCCACCTTGCTGGCCTCTTACCTGGTTGCCATCATGCTCACGCCTTTCCTTGCCAGCCGTTTCCTCAAAGCGAGGCCTGAAAATCAAAAGAACAGCTGGCTATTCGAGCGCATGGGGAGCTTTATCCAAGGCCCTTACACGCGCACACTACAATGGGTCAACCGCAACAAATGGACTACCCTGAGCCTGGCTGGCCTCAGCTTTGTGGGTGCGCTTGCGCTGTTTCCGCTTGTGGGGGTCAGCTTTTTCCCCAAAGCAGAGAAACCCCAGATGCGCATCACCGTCAATTTGCCGAAAGGCACCAACTTGGATGCTACCGACCGTGCCGTCACTTACGTCGAACAAACGCTCCAGGAATACGACCAGGTCGACTACTATGCTGCCAATGTTGGCCACGGCAATCCACGTATCTATTACAACATCGCCCCTACCAATTACAGCAATACCTACGGAGAGCTTTTCGTCACGCTCAAATCTTATGAGGTCGACGAATTCTATGCCTTGCTCAGTGAATTGCGAACCCGCTTTGGGGAATATACCGCCGCCCGCATCGAAGTAAAAGAATTCGTCCAGGGGCCGCCCAGTAAAGCTCCTGTAGAAATACAAATCAAAGGCAACAACCTCGAGGAGCTGCAAACCATTGCCCGCCGCGTCGAGCGCATCGTTAAGCAAACACCAGGTGCCGTCAATGTTTCCAACCCTTTGCGCGAAAACAGCACTGATCTTCATTTCAGTATCAACCGAGACAAAGCCATGCTCTTTGGCGTCCCTCTCTTTACGGTCGACAAAACCATCCGCTCCTTCGTCAATGGCAATGCCGTAGGGGTTTTTCGTGACACCGAGGGCGAAGATTACAACATCGTGCTCCGCTACGAAGCTGGCGAAAACTTTCAACTCTCGGATTTTGACCGTCTGAGCATTCCTACCATGACTGGCAAGTTCCTCCCTCTCCGGCAGGTGGCCAATATCACCTTCGAAGAAGCCCCCAGCCAGATTGAGCACTACGACAACCAGCGCGTGACTACCATCCTCGCCGACCTCGAAAATGGCTACACCCTCGACGCAGTCATTGCCGACATCGACGCCCAGCTTGTTCAAGAAGAGTGGGTCAAAGATTACCCCTACACCTACCTCGGCGATTTGGCCAACCGCAACAATTCTTTTGGTGGCATGGGGGTGGCCAGTCTTTTGGCTATCTTGCTTATTATCGGAGTACTCATTATCCAATTCAAGTCGTTCACCCAACCGCTCATCATCCTTACGGCCTTGCCTTTAGCCATGATCGGTTCTATCTTGGCCTTGCTCTTCACGGGTATTTCTTTCTCCTTCACGGCTTTTATTGGTCTCACCAGCCTCATCGGCATCGCTATCAACAACAGCATTGTTCTGGTCGACTACGCCAATTCCGTCAGGGCCGAAGGGGCCACCATTGCAGAAGCCGCCATACAAGCCGGGCAGGTACGTTTCATTCCCATTGTGGCCACCACCCTCACCACTATCCTGGGGCTTTTACCCCTCACCCTCAATGGGGGCTCGCTGTGGGCACCTATGGGCTGGACCATCATTGGCGGACTCCTTACCTCAACCACCCTGGTCTTGCTGATCGTCCCCATCCTTTACCAGTTATTCACCCGCGAAGAGGTGGTAGCAAACTAGTTTTCCAAGCACCAAAGACATGTAAGTTTTTTTTTAGAATTTCATTTACTTCAGGACACTCTCTTCGGGGAGTGTCTTTTTATTGGGGCCGTGCCGGGAACTGACGTCTCTGGCAAAAGCACGCATATCATTAGTAAAAAACAAGCTTACATATTAAAATATTCATCATACAAACATTATGGCGATATTTTCGGAGTGTGTATATTTGGGCTATAGATTCCATGATTTATGATACGTGTCGTCGTGCTGTTTCTTTTGCTGTTAGCCAGCCCGCTTCTTGGGCAAAGGACAGGCGACTCCTCCCTGCTTTCCGTAAACGATGGACTGTCGCAGGGCATGATCTTCGACATTCAGCAGAGCCGCGACGGCTTCATGTGGATAGCTACGAAGGACGGGCTCAATCGCTACGACGGTTATCGCTTCACGGTCTATACCAATGATCCTTTCGATCCCTTTTCCATTGTTTCCAACGAGGTTTGGAAGATTTTTGAAGACAGCCGGGGCTGGCTCTGGCTAGCCTGCCCGGGAGGACTGGATGTGCTTACCCCCTCCTCTGAACGTTTTTTTCATATCCTTCCTGATTTGGAGGGCTACAATGGCGATTCCGTCACATTTACCGAAACTCCGGATGGGACGATATGGATGACCGTCACTGGTAAATGCTGGAAAATCGTAGTTCCTCCCAACTGTCTGGAACAGGCGGTCGCTACGGGTGATGCTTCTCCTGACCTGCCGGCTGTATTAATCGAACGTCAGGGCACCTTGTTCAGCACGATTTTTTTCACCGGGGATGAACGGCTGTTGGTGGGTAGTACCCAGGGGGTGTTTGAGGTGGACCCAAGCACCGGAACCCTTTACGAAAAGGTACTGAGCGGGATCTCCGTGGGCATCGTTGGCGAAGATGATCAGGGACGTATTTGGCTGGTTGAATTGGCACCCGATCTGGAGGGCCTTTTCCACCATGCAAAATACGATATGTGGCTCTGGGCGCCAGCTTCCGGACCACCCCAGCCGATAGCTTGCCTGCCTTACGGTCGCTTTCGCTTTGATCATCAGGGCAATCTCTGGGCCTGGAAAACCACTGATAATATTTTTCGAAAATGGACTCCAGACAAATTCCTCAGTGGAGCGGCTCCAGATCAGACCTGGATCAATGACCAACCTTTTAGTCAAAATTCCTCTTACTTTCCGACTACTATTGCTTTTGATCGTTCCGGCAATTCCTGGGTGGGAACCAATGGCTTCGGTGTCATCAAGATCAATTTCCAATATCCTGGATTCAACAGCTACCTGCCGTCAACCTCCCAGCGTATGATCACCGAAGGTCCGGACGGCAATTTTTACCTCCAGTCTGATCATCGTCAGCAGTACTCGTCGTATGCTTTCCAGCATGGACATCCCTCGCCCTGGGCAATTCCCAAGTCCATCTCAGAAAAGATCGCCGTCATTGTTTTCGACGGGCAAGGAAACTGTTGGGCCAATAAGGATGCTGACGTACTTTACCGTGTTGGCACATCTACCCAGCCCGGCAAACCTTACCCCTGGCAGGCACGGGGTTTGCTAGCCAGCCGTAGCGGCATGTTACTAGGCGTACGGGAGGAAGGGCTCCAGGTCTTTGATCCCGTCACAACCTATAGCCGTTTGGTCCCTTTTGACCGGCACCAATCGTTTCCGACCGACTTTCGGTATTCTCATTTCATGTATGAAGACCCGACCGGTACCTTATGGATATTTGCCTTCAGGGGATTGATAGAAGCCCGGCCAGCTGGCGACGGTTATGATTACCTGTACTATGAAAACAATTCGGCCGACCGCAATTCCCTGTCTAACAATACCATTCTGAGTGTTGCTGCCGACCCACTCGAACCTGCCCGCTACCTTTGGGTGGGCACTAAGGGTGGTGGGCTCAATCGTCTGGATCGGGAGACGGGCAACTTCCGACATTACAAGACCGAACAAGGCCTGCCTGACAACGTAGTCTACGGAATCCTGCCCGATGAGGGAGGGCACCTGTGGCTGAGTACCAACCGTGGCTTGTGCCGCTTCCATACCAAGGAGGAAACCGTCCGTAATTTTACGGTGGCCGACGGACTGCAAAGCAACGAGTTCAACCAGTCGAGCTACCTCCGCACCCGGGATGGTCACCTGGTGTTTGGAGGCATTAACGGACTGACGGTTTTTCACCCCGACAGCCTGCAGTTCAATGAGCGTCGGCCAGCCATGGCCATTACCCGGGTTTGGGTGAATAACCAACCAGCCAGCCTCCGGATCAAAGATGAGACGCAGGATTTGCCTCCCTTACTGATCCGAAACGTGGAGCAGGCGCTGGAACTGAAGCTGACGCACCGTCAAAATCTGGTCTCCCTGGAGTTTGCCGCTCTCGAGTTCTCCAATTCAGCGCGAAATCAATACCGCTACCAGCTGATTCGCCAAAAGGCCCTGCATAAAACGGAAACGGAAGCCTGGGTAGACCTTGGTTATGACAATCGAGTGCAGTTTGCCAACCTGCGGCCGGGCCGCTATACCTTTAAGGTGCTGGGCAGCAACAACGACGGCGCCTGGAGTGAGCAGCCGGCTGTACTTGCTTTCACTATTACTCCCCCCTGGTGGGCAACCTGGTGGGCCTTTCTGCTTTATTTTCTGCTAACAGGGGCAAGTCTTTATTTGCTCTATCGTTATCAGTTGCGCCAACGTCTGCAACTACAGGAAGCCGAACGACTGAAAGAACTGGATCAGTTCAAGAACCGCTTCTTCACCAATATTACCCACGAGTTTCGCACGCCGCTGACGGTCATTTTGGGGGTTACCAACCAGTTGCGCACGAAGGACAGCGCATTAACCCAGCGCGAATCACCGCACAAACTGGACCTGATCCGGCGCAACGGTGAAAATCTCCTGCGCCTGATCAATCAACTGCTCGACCTGGCCAAGCTGGAATCCGACGAGCTCCGGATCAACTACGTGCTGGGAGACGTGCTGCCCTATCTCCGCTACGTAGCCGAGAGCCTGCACTCCTTAGCCAATGTCCGCAATGTCATGCTCCAGGTCAGGAGTGACCATACTCCAATCATGATGGACTACGATCCTGAACGCCTGCAACAGATAGTGTATAACCTGTTGTCGAACGCCATCAAATTCACGCCTTCCGGCGGCCAGGTCATTCTGGAGGCCAAAGCAACAACCGATGAGCAACGGGGCCGCCATCTGATCTTGCGGGTAAGCGATACCGGGGTGGGCATCGCCGACAGTGATCTACCCCGCATCTTCGACCGCTTTCAGCAGGCTGATCATCTGGCCCAGGCTCATACTGGTGGTACTGGCATTGGTCTGGCCCTGACCCGCGAGCTCGTTCACGCCATGGGTGGCGAGATCAGTGTGGACAGCAAGCTGGGAGAGGGAACGATCTTTCAGGTAGTACTTCCTATCCACCGCCGTGCGCCAATGACTGCGCAGGGCGAGACCGATCCGGTAAATGAGGCTAAGGAATATCTACAGGAACTAGCTGCTAGCCCGGCAAACGCCAAGGACGGACGCCCCCAGCTTCTGATCATGGAGGACAACCCCGATGTGGTGGAGTATTTGTCTTCCTGCCTGCGAGACACCTATGAGTTAACATTTGCCTACAACGGCCGGATCGGCATCGAAACGGCATTGGAACAGGTGCCTGACCTGATCATCAGTGATGTGATGATGCCCGAAAAGGACGGTTTCGAAGTGTGTGATACCCTTAAGAACGATGAGCGCACGAGCCATATCCCCATTGTCTTGCTAACAGCCCGAGCGGGGGTGGAGGATCGCATTGCCGGCCTGCGGCGGGGTGCCGACGCCTATCTGGCCAAGCCGTTCCACGAAGAGGAATTGCGCGTCACGCTGGAGAACCTGTTCGACCTGCGGCGACGGCTTCAGCAGAAATACCAGGATACCGTTTTCGAGATCACGACAGCACCCACAACCACTGCATCCGCCGCTGACCCTGAAAGTGAATTTCTGGTGCGAGCCCGGTCAGCCGTCATCAAGCACCTTGCTGATGCCTCCTTCACCGTTGGCGATCTTTGCCAGGAACTGGCCATGAGCCAGCCCCAACTGCACCGTAAGCTGACGGCGCTGACGGGCAAGAACGCCACCTTGTTCATTCGTTCCCTGCGCCTCGCCCAAGCCAGAGAAATGCTGGTGGCCAGCGGGAAAAACGTCAGCGAAGTAGCTTATGAGGTTGGCTTCTCTGACCCCAAGTATTTCAGTCGGGTCTTCACCGAGGAATTCGGTCTGCCACCCAGTAAGGTGAAAGTTTAGTCGCCTATCCTATCCCCTCCCGGCACCCAATAAGGCCGCTAAAAGGAGGATTTTCCATGCCTGAATGCTGTGTCCACCCATTTGAATGGAGAATGGGAATGGACTCATCTGCCTGCCAATACCTTTGGAGGGTACACAGAAGCGCCTTTTTCGCGCTATTGCTAAACTCCAAAAATTTCAACAGGAAAATCCTTTAATGCCATGCAACAACTCAAACTACTTTTACTATTCTTTTTTTATCTGGCTATTAGTAGTCTTCCTTTACAGGCTGCCATCCGGTACGTAAAGCCAGTTGCCGCCGGATTGGCTGACGGCTCTTCCTGGGCCAATGCCGCTGCTGATTTACAGGCCATGATCAACGCTTCGGCTGCCGGCGATGAGGTATGGGCGGCTACCGGTACCTATAAGCCTACCAGTGGCACCGATCGTAACATAAGCTTTGTCATGAAAAACGGCGTAGCTATCTACGGTGGATTCCCCGGCATACCGGGGCAGGAAGGGAATTTCAGCGTGCGCAACTGGCAGGACTTCCCCAGTATTCTTAGTGGTGACCTAAACGGGAACGATGTCATTACCGGCAGTGGCCTGAGTTTGCAGATTATGAATGACAGTGATAACAGCTACCATGTCATTAATAATGCTTTTACAATGGCGGCCCCGCTGACGACTTCTGCCGTACTAGACGGGTTTACCATTACGGGTGGTTCGGCGACCAATTTTACGGCAGGCTACAATGGCGGTGGCATGTACAATATTTATGCTTCACCAACACTGAATAATGTTCGGTTTGAAGGGAATTTTAGCCTGCAAGCAGGAGGCGGAATGTACAACACGCTAGGAGCCTCACCGCATCTTCATAACGTCATATTTGCCCGAAATATAGCGAATGGTGTTAATTCTGGTGGCGGCGGTGGTGGTATATTCAACTGGCCTGGTTCCGCGCCAGTATTGAACAATGTTCATTTTTCCGGCAACCTGTGCTACGGCTCCTTTGGCGGGGGCGGTGTGGGTAACTACCAAACCTCACCTACCTTCAACAACTGTAGTTTTACGGGTAATTATTCCTTTCCCGGTGGAGGGGGAGCGGCAAACGTAGAGTCGAATGCTACGTATAAAAACTGCTTGTTTGCAGCGAATGGCACCAATTTTAATGGCGGCGCCGTTTTCAATCAGTTTACAACTCCTGTTTTTACCAATTGTACGTTCTACGGCAATACCGGTCAGAATACGGGTGGTATGCACAACAATTCCGGTGCTATTCCAGTAATTCGAAATTGTATCATGTGGGGCAATACGGGTAATATTAGCAAGACTTTCGATGGATCTGCTACCGCAACATATTCCATTTTAGAGGGCAACCTCTATCCCGGTACGGGTAACTCGAATACCATGCCCACTTTCGCGAATACCGGTAACCCTATCGGTCCTGATAACCAATGGGGGACGGCCGACGACGGTCTGCGCTTGCAGCTTTGCTCTGCAGGGCTCAACCAGGGGGATAATGCGAATTTGCCCGCGACCGATTTTGCCGGTAACACCCGTATCTTCAATAGCACGGTTGACATGGGGGCTTACGAATTGCAGGAAGTTTCTGGAGCGTTCCAAACCTATTATCAGGACCAGGACAATGATACCTACGGCAACCCTGCTACCGCAATGGATGCCTGTGTGCCGATACCTGGTTATGTGACCAATGGCTCTGATTGTGACGATAACAACCCCAGCATTAATGTTTCCATGAACTGGTACCTCGATGGTGATGGTGACGGCTTTGGGGACGGTGCTCCCATTTTCGACTGCCAGGCTCCGGGGCCTGATTATGTGCTGCGAAATGGCGACTGTGACGATGCCAACGATGCAATCCATCCCAACGCTACTGAGGTTTGTGATGGGGTGGATAACAACTGTAACACCCTTACCGACGAGGGCGTGTTGTTGACTTTCTACCTCGATGCCGACGGCGATGGCTTTGGCGAAAGCAGCAATAGCCAGTTGGCCTGTAGTGCTCCCATGGGCTTCGTGGCCGATAATACGGATTGTAATGATGATGATCCTCTCGAAAAGCCAGACCAGGTCTGGTATAAAGATATCGATGGTGATAACTACGCTGAAACAGGAGCCGCCACAATTACCCAGTGTACGCGCCCTAATGGCTATAAGGCCGGGAGTGAACTGAGTGCCACCACCGGCGATTGCAACGATAATGATGCGACAATCCATCCGGGTACTATCTGGTATCAGGATACTGATGGAGATGGTTATTCCAATGGCGCAACCCTTATGCAATGTGCGCAACCCAACGGCTATGCGCTGGCCATTGCGTTGACAGCCACTACCGGCGATTGTGATGACAATGATCCTGATATTAACCCGACAACCATCTGGTACAAGGATACAGACGGCGATGGATATTCCGATGGGCAAACACTGGTTCAATGCGCCCAACCTGTCGGCTATGAACGGGCCATCTATCTGACGACTATCGGAGGCGACTGTGATGACGATAATGACAACGTCTATCCCGGCGGTACCGAAATTTGTGACAACCTCGATAACAATTGCGACACCCAAATCGACGAAGGCCTCAACTGCTGCCCCGCTACCAACATCCTCTACGTCAACGACGATGCCGTCGGCAACAACAATGGCACCTCCTGGACAAATGCCTTCACCGACCTGCAGGATGCTCTGGCGCTGGCAGGTAACTGCAATAACGTGACGGAGATCTGGGTCGCCGAAGGCACCTACAAGCCTACCAGCGGTACTGATCGCAATATTTCCTTTTCTATGAAGAACGGGGTGGCGATCTACGGAGGCTTTCCAGACGGTGGTAATCCCGGGCTGAATGACCGCGACTGGGCCGCCTACGCAACTATACTGAGTGGCGACATTGGAACATTAAATAACAACAGTGATAATACCCGACGAATAATTTCCAATTCAGGGCTCAACAGCTCCGCAGTTTTGGATGGCTTCGTAATACAGGATGCGAGCAACGATGGAGGCTATTCTCCATCTGGAATAGGAGCAGGTATTTATAATTCAAATTCCAGGGTTACAATTCTGAATTGTATTGTGCAGAACAATTCTGCTGGAAAAGGAGGAGTAGGAGAAGTTGAGAATTCAGCTACAACTTATAAAAATTGTTTGTTCTTAAACAACACTGCGTTAATTGGTGGGGCTTTTTTCGTCGAGAGAAGTAACCCGGTATTTACCAATTGTACCGTATATGGAAATAGTGCAGAGCTCTATGGAGGGGCTTTTGGTAATAATCTACCTGGAGGCTCCGTATTAAAAAATTGCATAATTTGGGGTAATACAGCAAGCTCGTTCAATCCAATCTGGAATAATCAAGGAGCTTCAACTACCGCAACTTACTCTATCATCCAGGGAGGCTATTCCGGCACTGGCAACCTGAACGAAGATCCCCTCTTTCTGGATGCTACCAACGGCGATCTGCGCCTGCAACCTTGCTCTCCGGCCATCGATGCGGGTACGAGTAGCGGTGCTCCCTCCAATGACCTGGACGGCAACCTCCGCCCAGTCAACAACGGCATCGACATGGGTGCCTATGAGTTTCAGGATGCTCCCACACCGGTTGTCGCCGCTTGTCAGGAACAAACCGTCCATCTCGGTACCGATGGCTCCGTTTTTCTCCATGCCTCGGCGCTAGATGATGGCTCCACCGGCTGCGGTACGCTCGTCTTTACCGTGGACAATGCCAGCATGCTGAACTACAACTGTTCGAACCTCGGGCCCCATACCGTTACGTTGACCGTGACCGATGAGCGTGGGCAAACGGCTAGCTGTTCGACCACAGTTACCGTGGAGGATAATAGCATCCCTTCCGTCAGTTGCAGCCCAGACGTTACGATCTACACCTCAGCCGGCGGGACCGGGGATTGTTTCGCGAACTACGAAATTCGATATACCCTGAGTGACAACTGTGGTTCGTCTATTTCAGCGAATGAATACGTCGTGAACTCAGATGGAAGCGTGCTGCGGGATGTTACTTTACAATTGGCTCAATACAACGTTGTGTCGGCCATCGGGCTACCCGTGGGAGACAATACGATCAGCATTACACCAACTGATGGAAGTAGTAATGAAGGCGTAGCCTGTTCTTTCACCGTGACGGTTGTAGACGATGAAGCCCCCATGGCCACTTGCCAGAACGTAATGATTCAGCTGGATCATACCGGCAGTGGTTCCACTACGGCTGAAGCGGTTAACAGCGGCAGCTACGATAACTGCGGTGTCGCTTCCCTGGCACTCAGTCAGACCGCTTTCGACTGTTCGCATCTTGGCGACAACACGGTTACCCTTACCGTGACGGATATTAACGGCAACCCCGCCACCTGCCAGGCGATAGTTTCGGTATTGGGTGAGGTCAGTGCCTCCACCATTTGGTACCTTGATGCTGATAACGACGGCTACTACACCGGCAACGGCATTATGCAATGTACGTCTCCCGGTCCCGGCTATCGGTACGAAGGACTGTCCGGTGACGACGACTGTAATGACAACAATGACGAGGAGTTTCCCGGCCAGACCTGGTACATCGATGCGGACGGCGATACCTATGGCGGCTCCACTATGATCAACTGTGAACGCCCTGAATATGGTTTTCTTTTGAGCGAACTGAACGGCACCGGTACCGATGACTGCGAAGACGGTGACGCTACGATCAACCCCTCCGCCATCGAAGTCTGTGACGGCATCGACAACGATTGCGATGGCTTTTTCGATGGCGATGATCCAGACTATATCGACAATACGATGCCAAGCCTGACTTGCCCGGCCAACATTGACCTGCCGATGGACGACGGTCTCTGTGGCGCAGTCGTCACCTGGACCGCCCCTACGGCTATCGATAACTGCGACGCCAACCTCGTTCCAACCCAAAGCCTGGGACTGACCAGCGGCTCCTTCTTCGGCGAAGGCACCCAAACCATCGAATACAGCGCCACCGATGCTGCCGGGAATACCGGTACCTGCTCTTTCTCGGTGACGGTGCAGCCTGATGCCGAGATGCCAAGCCTGACTTGCCCGGCCAACATTGACCTGCCGATGGACGACGGCCTCTGCGGTGCAGTCGTCAGCTGGACCAACCCTACGGTGATCGACAACTGTGACGTAAATCTTGTTCCTACCCAAAGCCTGGGACAGACCAGCGGCTCCTTCTTCAGCGAAGGAACCCAAACCATCGAATACAGCGCCACCGATGCCGCCGGGAATACCGGTACCTGCTCTTTCTCGGTGACGGTGCAGCCTGATGCCGAGATGCCAAGCCTGACTTGCCCGGCCAACATTGACCTGCCCATGGACGAAGGTTTCTGCGGCGCAGTCGTCAGTTGGATCAACCCTACGGCAACCGATAACTGCGACGTAAATCTCGTCCCAAACCAAAGCCTGGGACAGACCAGCGGCTCCTTCTTCGGCGAAGGAACGCAGACGATCCAATACTCGGTAAGCGATGCGGCAGGTAATGCGACCAGCTGCTCTTTCACCATCACAGTACAGCCTAACACCATACCGCCCAGCATTAGCTGCCCAGCCGATATAACGGTCGAGTGTGGTGAAGCTACTGAACCCACAGCCACCGGTGAAGCTACTGCATCTACCATCTGTGGTGTGCCCACCGTCACCTGGACGGATGACTTCAGTGCTGCTTGTGGTAACACCGGTGTAATCACGCGCACCTGGACGGCTACCGATCAGGATGGCCTGATGAGTACGTGTGAGCAAGTCATCACCATTGTAGATACCCAGGCACCAAGCATCACTGGACCACTGGCCAACGGCGCTACCATAGATATGGAGTGTAACTTGCTCGATCCGAACTGGACCGCCTTTGAGGACATCACAGCTGATCTGTTGCTGGAAGATGCCTGTACCGCGGCTGAGGATATTACACTAGCCTACGAGGAAGAGCTGATTGAAGAAGGCATTTGTGGAGTCTCTGACTTCCTGAGCCTCTGGCGCCGCAGCTGGACGGCTACCGATGCCTGTGGTAACAGCAGTACCTATACCTTCTTCGTGCGGATTATAGATACCCAAGGCCCAGCCTGGACGTACTTCCCCACAGATGTGGAGATTGCTTGCACCGATAATGTGCCTTTCCAGCAAGCTACGGCGGAAGATGGTTGCTCAACTACTGAGGTGTCCTATGAGGATGAAATTATCCCCGGTGATTGTGCGGGCAGCTACACGGTTCGCCGTCGTTGGACTGCCGCTGATGGTTGCGGCAACGCTACGATCAATGACCAGTTGATTCATGTGGATGACCATACCGCACCGCAGATTCGCTTGATCGACGAGTATGTTAGTAATTACAGCGATGGTCAGGAAGTCTACGTGGACTGTGGGCAATACGGTAAGATCATTGAACTGGCCTACGCCGCCCGTGCTGTTGATGACTGTAGCGGTGAAGCTGAAGTCATCTTTACGTACGAAGATTTCGGCCTGTTCAACTGTGCTGAGTTTGGCTACATCGGCCACCTGACCACAACCTGGAGCAGCACCGATGATTGTGGTAACAGCAGTACAGTGTCGCTAAACTGGTACCTGACGGACAATACCGCCCCTACTTTCCAGGGTGTACCAACGGATGCCTGTGCCAGCACTCTGCCTCCTGTACCAACGGTAACGGCAGTGGACGACTGTGAGTTTGCCGTAGTAGAATTCTACGCATCTGACCCCATCGACTGTGAGGGTGGCCAGTACGTAGAACGCACCTGGACCGCTACGGATGTTTGTGGCAATACCACCAGCTATACCCAACGCATTACACTAACGAGTGGCGCAGAGCCAAGTATTACAGTAGACTATCCAGGGCTGCAAGGACTGCCGAGTGGTAGCACAGCTATCCTGGAGGCCGACTGTGTTGAAGACGGTGAAGTAGCTGTACCCAACTTGCGTAGCTACGTGGTCGTGAACGGTGGTTGTAGTGCCGCCTCTGCCAGCACTGATCTCATCCTTTTGCAGGAAGGCGAATGCGCCACCGATGGTTTTCTGGCCCGCTATGCCTTGCGTATTAGCGCCCGTGATATTTGTGGTAATATTGGTGAATACGAACTCTTTATTGAATTTGTTGACACTACACCACCCTCGATCAGCGGCCCCGCAGAACTGACGGTATCCTGTGGGGAGGACATTCCAACGGTAAGCGCTATTGACGGTTGCAACAGAAACCCCAGCCTTGATTTTGTGGATAGCGACCCCATCGAAGCCAGTTGCCCCGATAGCCCACGCAGCTACGAACGGCACTGGACCGCTACGGACAAGTGTGGCAACACCAGCACGTTTACGCAGCTTGTCACCGTACTGGATGACCAGGGGCCGGTACTGTACAACGTACCCGCTGATGCCTGTAATAATTTGATCTTGACTAGCCCAGTAACGGCCTACGATGAATGCTCCGGTACTACCGTACCCGTAAGCATGACCCAGACTACGGCCAATGTGAACGGCTGTGGTCAGGTACTGACCCGCACCTGGAGCGCCAGCGATGCCTGTGGCAATGTAAGTACGGCCACCCAACAGGTCTTCTTTATCGACAATCAGGCACCGCGTCTGAGCTTTGCCCATCCGCTACTGGTAGGACTGGAAGATGGCGATGAACTCGTACTCCCCATCAGATTTGAGTTTGGCAATCCGCAGCAACCTTATGACTTTGGTCAAAACGCCATTGCGATTGAGGATAACTGTGCCGTCAACCTCCAACCAACTCTTGAAATCCACAATTTGCCAGCCGAAGATTGTGCTGCCTTTGGGTATCTGGGGCAACTGATCCTGCGTTGGAGCGTCGTCGATCCCTGTGGCAACGAAAGCAGTATTTCTCTGACCGTACTTTACGAAGACACCTACGGACCAGATATCTTTGGAGTACCAAACGACCTGACGATCTACTGTGAAGATCCCATCCCGGCTCCGGCAGCAGTTTGGGTAAAAGACGATTACGACACCGATGTTGTCACCGTCTTTACAGAGCAGTACGTGGATATTGAGCAAGGCCTACGCCTGGTGCGCACCTGGACGGCTACCGATGATTGCGGTAATACGACGGTAGCTACCCAGTATATTGACATCGTCGACAACATGCTGGATTATACCTTTTCTAATCACGAATGGGTAAACTGCAACAGTAGCCAAAACCGCATCGGCATTCAGGTAGAAGGGGGTACAGCACCGTACACCTACAGTTGGGAAATGACTGGAGGTGCAGGTTTCATCACCTCCGACCCCACCCGAGCTATGGTGCGCTTTTCGATGGGCTACAGCACGCAGCACTTCACGGTGACCGTTACGGATGTAAACGGCTGCCAGCGAGTCTGTACGACCAGTGTAAGCTGTCAAAGCGGAACGAATACGTTGTCCCTACAAGGCGGCGGTGGCCAAAATCTGAATGACTTCCAGCTGTACCCAAACCCGTCGGATGATTACACCATCCTACGGACCGCAGAAGCAGCGGAGGAAATTGCGACGGTAACTATCTACAGCATGCTGGGGCAGGAGGTATTTTGCCAGCAGATGACCTACTGGCCAGTCGAAGGATTAAGGTTGGATACGAGCCACTACCCCGAGGGTACCTACATCCTTCGCATCGATCTCAAGGGTCAGGAACCCATCACAAAAAAGGTAGTAGTGCAACACCGCTAGAAATTAAATAAAAATGAACGTTAGTCATCCCTAGTTTTTGGAGATGATACAACAAAAGGGCCTTCTGTGTAAATTCGAAGAATTATCGTACGCTTCGAAAATCACAGAAGGCCCATTTTTTTACAACGCTTATTAGGCAATCCGGCTCATTCTCCTAATCAGTCATTTACTTACTACTTGGGTAAATTGATGTTTTTTCCAGCTCCTTTCTTCAACAACTTGACGCTTGGATCGACAAACGTCCGGCGCGTACCGTTTTCGGTCTCTTCGTAGAGATGCTAATACTTCGGTAACACCATACCATATAGGTTTACTGCACAGTGAGCTAGTAAGAATGGATATTGCCACTTACGTCATCATGATGTGGTTCAAAAAACATCTCCTTCTGTGCCCTTCTGTAACTCATGTGGTTCAAACAAAAGCGGCAGCTCCCATCTCCAGGAACTGCCGCTTTCTATTTTCATGGCCTAACCATCCAACGATCGAACGATCAAACCAGCAAACTATTAATCCACTACAATCATCTGCTTCGTAGCTCGATGATCGCCGGCCTGTCCGGCTTCGCCATTGGCCAGACGGGTTTCTACGGTGTAGCTCAGTACGCCCGTAGCACCTTTGATCATCTGCTTGGTGACATTGATCGTATTGTAACCAGCAGCGTAATCGCCTTTGATGATCGTCAGTACCCGTCCGCTGGCATCGTTGATCGTTACCGTTGCAGTTGCATCCTCTGGCAGGTTGAACCCAATCAAGGTTGCCGCTGCAAAAGGGTTCGGCGTGTTCTGGTACAATTCAAACTCCGCAGCAATGTTCCAACCATTGGTAAATTCAATCCCCAGGTCAAACACCTGTTCTCCCCTCTCAGGGGAGATGTCCGTAAGGACAGAGGGGTAGGCCTCCGCAGCCGTGTAACGGCTAGAGATGCTCAGCGCTTCGCGCAGGGGCTGGTCTTCACTTGCTCGTAGTACCAGGCTGAATAGGACATCGGTTGTAGTACCGCCACCGTTGTGGTTCCAGCTCATGGTGATGGTGCCTTCGTCTACGAAGCGCAGGCCGAAGTTTTCGGCTTGTGCCTGTCCGTATTCGATGTCCACCAGTTCTACTCCACTTAGTTGTAGGGTACCCTGGTAGCCTTCGATCTGGTTCAGGTTCTCTGCTGTCACGGCTACGGTGTAGGTATTGCCCGCCTTCAGGTCGATGTCTTCCGCTTGGAGGTGGAAGGTGCCGTTGAGGGTACGGTCATCGCCGGCCAAAGCATTGGCTTGGGCGCTGCCGTTCACATCACCGATCTTCACACCCACGAAGTCCGCATCCAGCACATCTCCCGGGAGGTTGTTCTCATTGATCAACTCAGGGAAAGTCTCGTACCAGGGGTTCGTGCTCTCTGGGAACTCGTAGTTTGCATCCACAAAGCGCCAGCTCGTATTGTTGGGGAACGCCGTGATCACGTTGAGGATCAGCTTACGAATCTGGATCAAATCCAGCGTCGTAATCGTTCCACTGCGGTTGGCATCCGCGGCAATGCGCTTGTAAGGCCCAACGAGTGGCTCCACGTTGAGGATGTGCTTGGAGATCTTCACGATATCGAAGGTCGTCACTCCGTTCAGCGGGTTGGCATTCAGGTACGGTGTCACCGAGTAGTCACCTCCCAGTGCCAGGTTGCTGAAGCTGTACGTTCCAGTCGTATTCGTAGTCATCGTAGCGGTCATGCCACCGTTGATGCTCACTTCCACGCCTTCGACCGCTTCGTTGCCTTCCGTCATGATGATACCTGCAATCGTGCCGGTTTCATCACCGCTACACGTAGCGTGCAGTTGTACCAGGACATAAGTCTCACAGTAGTCGTAGTTACCTTCTTCGTCAAAGGCGTACACGTAAACCACCGTGGTCTGCTCATCCGCATCCGTCAGTACCAATCCAATATCATCGGGGCTTGGTACAAAGTTTGGATCAGCTTCTACATCCGCTGCGCGGTAGATCGCATACTTCGTCACGCGAGGTAGACCGCCGAAGAGTTCTGGTCCCTGACCCGTACAGTCAGAAATTGGGGAACCTTCAAAGTCTGCCGCCCAGATCGCCATCGCACAACCTTCACCCTCAGGTGTTGGCATCAGCGTTACCGTCAGGCCGTTGATACATACCGGAGCAGGGCCTTTGCAGTCGATCACATCGAAGACGATGGTCTCGCTGGTCTGGTTGCCACAGCCATCCTCAAACAGGATGCGTACCGCGTGGTAGATGTTATCACCCATCGCTGAGGTAATGATCGGGAACGTTCCTGTGAACAGGTAAGTGCCGT
Organism: Lewinella sp. LCG006; assembly: GCF_040784935.1. Classification (GTDB taxonomy): domain Bacteria; phylum Bacteroidota; class Bacteroidia; order Chitinophagales; family Saprospiraceae; genus Lewinella. The sequence goes on from NZ_CP160680.1 coordinate 835,055, forward strand.
CACCATTGCTGGTGATGTTGCTCAGTACGTTGGCATCAGCTACAAACTCGTTCGACTTGATGTCACCGTCGCCGTTAGCGTCTACTGCGAAGGCATCCAGCTGGGCAGATACAATGTTGACCACCAGCACACCGTCCAGGTCAAACAGTTCACACTCGTCAGCTACGCTGAATGGAATGCTGACTGCTTCCTGACAATCACCGTCGTCATCACCAAACTGACCAGGCAACAGGTTAGGACAGTTGGCCGTTGGGCCGCCGTATTCACCAACAGTTACCACTGGGGCTGTTGAGTCGTATACTTTCACGTATTGCGTGTAGATGTAGCGACCGAAGTTGCGACGTCCAAACTGATCGGCTGGAATACAACCGATGTTGTTGCCGGGGATGTTGTCGTAAACGGTGTTCGGAATATCAGAGTCTCCATCGCGGTCGGTGTGGTCACGGTCGATCACTACGCTGTACTGAATGCCCGGCTGAGCATCGGCGATGTTATCACAGTTGTTGTCTACAGGGCCAAAGCCACTCACTACCCGTACTACAGGGCGTTCGTTGCCTTCCACGGCGCGGTCAATCGGTAGTGATTCGCCGTCGTCTTCCGTCATGCGGGGCAGTACCAGTCCTTCGTATTCACCATCCCACACGCACCAGTTGATGACATCGTAGGTGATCGAGTACTTGTAGCAAGCATCGCCGTTGGCGGTAAAGAAGACCGGATCGCCGATGTTCACACTCAGCACATCACAACCAGCGGTGGTGGTGATGATCGTCGGTACTTCCGGATCGCCACAGTCAGCGGCCACATCTTCGGGGAAGTCGATGGTAAAGTCGTGTACTTCCGTGATCGTGATCAGCTGGCTACAGCTGTTCGTCGAGCGGAACACTTCGTTGATGTCGATCGCACCGTTGCCATTGGCATCGCCCTCGGGGCGCAGCTGCCAGGCTTCGAAACGACGCGTGATGGTTCCCCAGCCACAGTCGTTCACCTGGATGTTTGGCGTGCGCTCTACGATGGTGTCCACCGCACAGTTGTCCGTACCCGTAGCACCGCCGAAGATCGAGCTCATCATGATCGAGGTCGCAGCGAAGTCTTCGTCGTAAGCCGTCTGGATGTCTCCAGGGAAGGCCAGCGGAAGGTCGTTGCAGCTCAGATTCACTGGTGCTGGTGCGTAGCAGTAAGGGTTCAGTTTATCTTCAGGTACGATGGTCATCCAGCAAATGTTCTGGTTGCCTGACTCGTCCGTTACCCGTAGTTCAATCGTAATTTCGTTGTTGATATCGCAGCAGTAGAAGTCGATATACTCTCCCCATGGGCTCCAGCGGTTTTCGCTAGGATCACAGGTTTCGTTGCGCCAGTAGTTACGGCGAACTTCCAGGCTTACTTCCCCACAGTTGTCCGAAGAACCTTCGTCGACCGCGGTGGCAAAGATGCGCGCGATCCCTTCGATGCCGTTGAGCACATCACCACCACCGATCGATACGTTGAGGTCGTCGTCACAGCTGGCTGTAGGTTCGATTTCGTCGCGGATGATCAGCGTGTATTCCTCGCAGGTCTCGTTGCCACAAGCATCTTCCGCACAAAGGATCAGCGTGTGGGTACCTACGGGTACACCTACCACATCGTTATCGGCGATGTTACCGCCAGCGAAGAAGCTCTCACCGTTGGCCAGGATGGTGTAGGTTGTCGTATGTACATCTGAACAGCCGTTGCCATCGGTGATCGTTGGCGTCGGGATCAGGACATTCGCTACACAGCTCAAGGGAGAGGTAGAGATTGTCAGCGTTGGCGCTACACCCGTCAATACGGGGCCGGTGAAGTCACCGACTTTGATCAGCTGGTTCAGCGTACCAGAGCCTCCGGGGTTACACCAGTCGATGATGTTCCACTCGCGACGCAGCTTGTAAGTGCCTTCACACACCGTGATCCGGGGCTCATCGGAGTAAGACGCGCCGATGTTGCAGTAGATCTGATCTAGATCGTAGAAGCCAAAGGCTGTACGTATCCAGGGGTAACCAGCCGTAGATGGGTGTGGGTTGCCATTGGCATCCGTGGCATAGTCTTCATCACATTCAATCGGCACCACAAATGGAGGGAATACAATGTCTCCAACTGTAGGCTTGCGGAAGGTAATCACCTGGTTGCAGCTTACGGTGCGTGGTGCGCCGATACATACGCCGTCGTAGCGATCGGCTACCGTGAACGTACGCGTAATGCGCTCGTCGCCACAGTCACCATCACTGTCGGTAACATCCGACAAGGTCACCAGTACGGGGCCACAGTTGTCGCCAACTACCGGGAAACCAGTCAGGTTCACCTTGGCGATGAAGGCGTTCAAAGCAGCCGTGCTTCCACCGAAGAAGGTGTTGCGCGTAGCCGTGAAGTCAAGTGTACCATCTGCACTGGCAATCCAGCTTTGAGGCGTCTCAAAGTGGATGAAGTCGATGTCGTTACAGACCAGGTCACGAGTTTGCGTTAATGCTACTGGCGTGAAGTCTGCACCCGTTACACCGGTGTTGTTGTCCGAATAGATCGTCACCGTCCAGTCGCCGAATTGAGTTGTCAACCAGTTCGTCAGCACCAGCGTATAGCTTGTGTTCGGCTGTAAAGGCAAGCTCAAACGAAGGGTAGGATCAAAGGGGTTGCCACCAGGGACGAAACCATCATCGGAGGAACCGAGGATATTCTCACAAGGTGACGCAGGATCGAAACCACCCTGGAACAGGAACAAGCTTCCATCGCCCCAATCCGTATCCACCAGGAAGGTATACACATCAACCGGTAGTGCAAAGTCTGGCGTCGTGAACGTAATCACATCGTAGTTGTGTACGCCGTCGGCCAGGAAGCCCTGGTTCAAACAGCTGTTGTCGTTGAAGTTCAAGGTAGCATCAGCTGCATTCAGGTTACCGCTTGCCTGGTGAGCTTCGTAATCCATCGTCACACTGCTCGTGTTGGCGGGGCAGGTAACAACAGGATCGGTCTTGTCTTCGGCGAAGATGCTGCCCCAACAGGTGTAGACGATTTCACCGTCTTCGATCAGCTCGATCATGTAGGTGTGCTCACCACAGCCAACCGCCTGATCAGAATCCAAACCATCGACCATCAGGTTGTAGCTGTCGATACAATCGTCGAAGCCCGTCACTACCATGTCAGGGGTGATGGTTGCGGCACAGTTAGCACCCAGCGTAACGTTCAAATCAGCAATACAGCCAAATTCGAAAGGAACAGCAGCATCGTCGATTTCTACAATAGCGGTACAAACATCGCTGTTACCAGCACAGTCGGTGACCGTCAGTTCTACCTCTGTGCCGCCAATCGCTCCGATGGTCAGATCGATGTCTGAACAATCGAAGAAGGTCTGGTCCACCATGTAGGTGAAGTCGACATCACAGTTGTCTGAAGAACCAGCAGCGATCGCGTCAATATCGGCTTGCGTCAGCGTGTACTGACCGCTGGCAGATAAGAAGATACGGATGGTGTTGCACACGGGAGTCGGTGCTTGGGTGTCGACCACCGTCACGACTTGCGTATGCGAAATCGGGTTACCACAATCATCAGCGGCATCCCAGGTACGCGTCAATGTGTATTCCTGTAGACAGCCTGTATTGGTGCGCATTTCGGTGAAGCCTACCGTTACATCCGTATCACAATTATCGGTCACCGTCAGTACTGCGGGGGCAGGGACGGCATCACATTCTACTGTTTCGTCACCAGGTAAGGCTTGATCAAATTCTGGGTCAGTGGTGTCCTCTACGGTGTAGGTAGCGACAAAGTCGGTGCTGTTATCACAATCATCCGTGACGGTGTAGGTGACGGTTGTTGTACCGGTAGTCCCACAATCGACGACAAAAGGCGCATTAGCAAAATCGCTGGTCACGCTCAGATCATCACTACAGGCGTCGGTTGCACAAGCTGCCAATGCAACAAGGTTGGCAGCATGCCACGCGGCGATGTCGTCCTGTCCACATTCTGCGCTTGCGTCGCGGTTGGCGCATCCGGTGAGATCTGGATCTGTGGTGTCTTCTACGGTGTAGGTAGCCACAAAGTCGGTGCTGTTATCACAGTCGTCCGTGACGGTGTAGGTGACGGTTGTTGTACCAGTAGTCCCACAATCGACGACAAAAGGCGCGTTAGCAAAATCGCTGGTCACGCTCAGATCATCATCACAGGCGTCGGTTGCACAGGCTGCCAGTGCAGCAAGGTTGGCAGCATGCCACGCGGCGATGTCCTCCTGTCCACATTCTGCGCTTGCGTCGCGATTAGCACATCCGGTAAGGTCTGGATCAGTGGTGTCCTCTACGGTGTAGGTAGCCACAAAGTCGGTGCTGTTATCACAATCGTCCGTGACGGTGTAGGTGACGGTTGTTGTACCGGTAGTCCCACAATCGACGACAAAAGGCGCGTTAGCAAAATCGCTGGTTACGCTCAGATCATTACCACAGGCGTCGGTTGCACAAGCTGCCAGTGCAGCCAGGTTGGCAGCATGCCACGCGGCGATGTCGTCCTGTCCACATTCTGCACTTGCGTCGCGGTTAGCACATCCGGTAAGGTCTGGATCAGTGGTATCCTCTACGGTGTAGGTAGCCACAAAGTCGGTGCTGTTATCACAGTCATCCGTGACGGTGTAGGTAACAGTTGTTGTACCGGTAGTCCCACAATCGACGACAAAAGGCGCGTTAGCAAAATCACTGGTCACGCTCAGATCATTATCACAGGCGTCGGTTGCACAGGCTGCCAGTGCAGCAAGGTTGGCAGCATGCCACGCGGCGATGTCGTCCTGTCCACATTCTGCGCTTGCGTCGCGGTTAGCACATCCGGTAAGGTCTGGATCAGTGGTGTCCTCTACGGTGTAGGTAGCCACAAAGTCGGTGCTGTTATCACAATCATCCGTGACGGTGTAGGTAACGGTTGTTGTACCGGTAGTCCCACAATCGACGACAAAAGGCGCATTAGCAAAATCGCTGGTCACGCTCAGATCATTACCACAGGCGTCGGTTGCACAGGCTGCCAGTGCAGCAAGGTTGGCAGCATGCCACGCGGCGATGTCGTCCTGTCCACATTCTGCACTTGCGTCGCGGTTAGCACATCCGGTAAGGTCTGGATCAGTGGTGTCCTCTACGGTGTAGGTAGCCACAAAGTCGGTGCTGTTATCACAGTCATCCGTGACGGTGTAGGTAACGGTTGTTGTACCGGTAGTCCCACAATCGACGACAAAAGGCGCGTTAGCAAAATCACTGGTCACGCTCAGATCATTATCACAGGCGTCGGTTGCACAGGCTGCCAGTGCAGCAAGGTTGGCAGTATGCCACGCGGCGATGTCGTCCTGTCCACATTCTGCGCTTGCGTCGCGGTTAGCACATCCGGTAAGGTCTGGATCAGTGCTATCCTCTACGGTGTAGGTAGCGACAAAGTCGGTGCTGTTATCACAATCATCCGTGACGGTGTAGGTGACGGTTGTTGTACCGGTCGTCCCACAATCGACGACAAAAGGCGCGTTAGCAAAATCGCTGGTCACGCTCAGATCATTATCACAGGCGTCGGTTGCACAAGCTGCCAGTGCAGCAAGGTTGGCAGCATGCCACGCGGCGATGTCGTCCTGTCCACATTCTGCGTTTGCGTCGCGGTTAGCACATCCGGTAAGGTCTGGGTCAGTGGTGTCCTCTACGGTGTAGGTAGCCACAAAGTCGGTGCTGTTATCACAATCATCCGTGACGGTGTAGGTAACGGTTGTTGTACCGGTAGTCCCACAATCGACGACAAAAGGCGCGTTAGCAAAATCGCTGGTCACGCTCAGATCATTACCACAGGCGTCGGTTGCACAGGCTGCTAGTGCAGCCAGGTTGGCAGCATGCCACGCGGCGATGTCGTCCTGTCCACATTCTGCACTTGCGTCGCGGTTAGCACATCCGGTAAGGTCTGGATCGATATTGTCGATGACGGTGATGGTCTGCATGCAGGTCGCCATCAAACCAACACCATCTGTAGCTTTGAAGGTACGTGTGACGGTGAATCGGTTGGCGCAGCTACCCGGTGTAATTACATCGCCGCCAACCTGCATAGTAGTTGCCGTACCACAGTTGTCAGTAGCAACTACATCGTCAAAATTAACAGGAGGCACCAAACTGGCACAGCTTACTATTTCATTGGCCGGGCAAGTAATCATGGGAGGTGTAGTATCACCTATAATAAAGGTAATATTCAATCCTGAGATGCCACTTCTACAACCGCCCTCGCTGCCTTCATAAATAGTCAAGGTATTCATGACATATGTACCTACAGGCAACCCAGGAATAAAGAAAGTTACTGTACCAGACACAACCTCAATAATACTGGAAATACCCGTAATATTAGGCCCAGATGTAGGAATGATTTCAAACGCAACTTGGGCAGTACCTGTAAAAGGCAAACCGGAGATGATCACGGTCGCGGGTGAATTAGGACAAGCATCCAGTACCATAATTTGGTTACCCGTATAAACAACCGGCACACAAGGCTCTATGATCACACTGGTTTCATCATCGTCCGCAATATTATCACCAAGATCATCAGTTTGAAACCCTGAGTTCTGATCTGAATCCGGATCTATTTGATCTGCATCCGAAATCTGGGCGTAGTTTTCCCACCCGCCGCCATTATCCAATGCCTTGGCAGTATAAGTCAGGGTAATGGAACCATTGACAGGAACGCTTAATCCCGACCAGCAATATTCGGTAAAACCACCAGAAGCTGAATTGGTGGAACTAACAGCAGGTGTTGAGCCAGACGGCGCAATGAACATAATACCGTTTGGAATAAGATCACAAACGGTAACACCCGTTGCAGGGTCTGCACCTGAATTGGTTATAGTAAGTGTATAGGTTATTACTTCGTCGAAATTAGGTTTGCTATAACTTACAGCTTTTGCTATAGAAAGGTCAGAAACCTGAAGGTTACCCAGTGTCACAGTAGCACTTGCATTGGGAGTGATATAAGATCCCACAGTCGCATTAGCCGAGTTGGTATAAGCCGCAGGATAAGGTGTCGCAGCTGTAATTTCGACCTCGTATACCACACTGATACTTCCTCCAACCGGCAGGTAGTAATTGTTACCAGAAATATTCTGGTTGGAAGGAAAATCACCTGCATCAAACATGATGGCACCAGTTTGTCCAAGTGTCGGGACAGAGAGTGAGTTGGAAGCTGTAATCCCACTACCGGCCATAATATCGACATATTCAAACGTTGGTGAATTGGGTAATATGTCCGTGATTTTTTGGAAAACCAGGGGCTGAGACGATATGTTGGTTACCGTTACGGTATAAGTAACCGTAGCTGGCAATTCAGTAGCCGGGTCTGGGATATTGGTTGGAGTTACCGATTTTGAAATAGAAATGGAAGGTTGGGGGTCCGGAATGACAATGGTATTATCTCCATAGTTGCCGGTGTATTTAAACTGAGTACCGCTCAATGTAGACGCATAAGGTAAAGCATTGGTGGTGCCGGTACTGGCACATGATACATAAAAAAAGTATCTGATGGTAACAGGTATACCGCTCCCATTGGCATTGCCAGTAGCGATGTAATAGAGTTGATTTTCGGTACCCACGTTGATGCCAGGAATACTGGATGCCAACACTTCGGCATCTACCAGTTGGAAACAATCTACGTTGAAACCAGGGTTCCCGGCGGGTTGCATGTGTACCTCATCACCTGTCTTGATATTACCAAAGGAATATTCTACATCGTAATACAATAACTGACCAACAAAAACACCCGGGCCAATTATAACACTTTCTACCAATCCCCCTGCGTTTGCGCTGATGGTAGAGCGCGTAGAGACATTCTGGTTAAATGGTGCAGGTATTGGCCCTCCTGCTCCGTTGAGGGTAACTGTAAGCGTGGCATTTGCATCAAACACTGTCGGATATTGTATAAACCAATACACTACATCGGACTGGCCGGCGTTTAAATTGCCTCCATTACCGATTTCGACTGTAGCAGATGAGCCGCCCACCAAAGCATACCCGGCGGCACCTGATATGCTAATGGTTGCGGTCAGGTTGGTATAGTCATTGGCGGAGGTGTTGGTAATTACAAAGCCAACGTGATTAGCTGTAGGCCCTTCAGTCCCAGGCATGTTACTATCCAACTCTAAAAAGGGAGAGGTAGTGTACGTGACCGTAAGTTGGGCAAATGAGACAACACTATAAAGCGAAAATGTTGCCCATAATAGTGTACTTCGACTTAATTTAAACACTGAAGCAAAAAAAGAGGTCGTCGTAAAGTAGTGTTTCATGAGTATTAAAATTATTAATAATTAAAATCATTTGATAGACTGGAAAGGCCAGGTTGTAATTTTTCGTGTCCATGTAATACTCTTTTGTGTCCATCGTTTGGACCTGGAAGACAGTATAGAAATTTGACGAGAATAGATTCTGAATCTATTTAGTTCCCGTCCGGTAACAACGCTTGCCGGGCAAAGGAAGTAACAAACCGCCAAGAATCGGCCACTTGCCACTCGGACAAAAACTCAGACAAAATTATCAAGGCAGGCGGCTGTCGATACCGCCCAGCACTTCCACGGGAGCATCCTCCTGCCACACTACGCTGCCGCCCTCGTAGGCATTGTACAGCTTGAAGGTGAGTGTGGTGCCATCGGCTACCTAAATACCACTGGCATCCTTGAGCGCGCCCTGGATGCTGAGGCGCGGCGTTGTGGCCTGCGCCGCCAAAGACAAGGAAAAGGCCAACACCAGGCAGGCAGTGCTAAAGAATTGAAAAAATGCTTTCCTGAGAAATTATGGTTGGTTGTTGAAATACATATCCAGGCTTACCCGTGCGCGGATAAAGCCAATAATAGCCAACAGCAAAAAGGTAAAGAGGTGAGAAAGCGTCGGTGAATGATAAAAAAAACGGGGGTGCGAACTGACCGGTAAAAAAGGGTAAGGAACGGCAATATAATAAACGAGACAATTAAGCCGAGGAGATTTTAGTTCCGCTGATCGTCCCTTCGGTCCTCGGAGTTGTTCCAAGACAAGTCAAACTCAGAAGGGATGGAGCGGAAGCGAAACCCCAAAACACAAACGGCGGCACCCCGTTAAGGATACCGCCGTTCGTTAGTCAGACTGATCGTTCGTCCGGCGAATTCATAAATTCACCGACAAGCCATCATTATTTTACAGCAATCATCTTCTTGGTTGCAGTGAACTCACCAGCCTGTCCGGCTTCGCCATTGGCCAGACGGGCCGTTACTGTGTAAGTCAATACACCCGTAGCACCTTGGATCATCTCCTTGGTCAAGTTGATCGTATTGTAACCAGCAGCGTAATCGCCTTTGATGATCGTCAGTACCCGTCCGCTGGCGTCGTTGATCGTTACCGTAGCAGTTGCATCCTCAGGTAGGTTAAAGCCAATCAGGGTTGCCGCTGCAAAAGGGTTCGGCGTGTTCTGGTACAATTCAAACTCCGCAACAGCATTCCAACCACTGGTAAATTCAATCCCCAGATCGGTCAGCTCGCCCGAGCGGTAAGCCTCCGCAGCCGTGTAACGGCTACTGATGCTCAGCGCTTCGCGCAGGGGCTGGTCTTCACTTGCTCGCAGTACCAGACTGAACAGGACATCGTCGTAGGAGACGGATTGCAATCCGTCTCTATCGCCACCGTTGTGATTCCAGCTCATGGTGATGGTGCCTTCGTCTACGAAGCGCAGGCCGAAGTTTTCAGCTTGTGCCTGTCCGTATTCGATGTCCACCAATTCCACACCGCTCAATTGCAGCGTGCCTTGGTAGCCTTCGATCTGGTTCAGGTTCTCCGCCGTCACGGCTACGGTGTAGGTATTGCCCGCCTTCAGGTCAATGTCTTCCGCTTGGAGGAGGAAGATGCCCTTCAAGGTACGATCATCGCCGGCCAAAGCATTGGCTTGGGCGCTACCGTTCACATCACCGATCTTCACACCCACGAAGTCCGCATCCAGCACATCTCCCGGGAGGTTGTTCTCATTGATCAACTCAGGGAAGGTCTCGTACCAGGGGTTCGTACTTTCCGGGAACTCGTAGTTTGCATCCACAAAGCGCCAGCTCGTATTGTTGGGGAACGCCGTGATCACGTTAAGGATCAGCTTACGGATCTGGATCAAATCCAGCGTCGTAATCGTTCCACTACGGTTGGCATCCGCGGCAATGCGCTTGTAAGGCCCAACGAGTGGCTCCACGTTGAGGATGTGCTTGGAGATCTTCACGATATCGAAGGTGGTCACTCCGTTCAGCGGGTTGGCATTCAGGTACGGTGTTACTGAGTAGTCACCTCCCAGTGTCAGGTTGCTGAAGCTGTAGGTGCCGTTTGTATTCGTGGTCATCGTAGCGGTCATGCCGCCATTGATGCTCACTTCCACGCCTTCTACCGCTTCGTTACCTTCCGTCATGATGATACCTGCAATCGTGCCGGTTTCATCACCGCTACACGTAGCGTGCAGTTGTACCAGGACATAAGTCTCACAGTAGTCGTAGTTACCTTCTTCGTCGAAGGCGTACACGTAAACCACCGTGGTCTGCTCATCCGCATCCGTCAATACCAATCCGATATCATCGGGACTTGGTACAAAGTCTGGATCAGCTTCTACATCCGCTGCGCGGTAGATCGCGTACTTCGTCACCCGTGGCAGACCGCCGAACAGTTCTGGTCCCTGACCCGTACAGTCACTGATTGGGGAACCTTCAAAGTCAGCCGCCCAGATTGCCATCGCACAACCTTCACCCTCAGGTGTTGGCATCAGCGTTACCGTCAGGCCGTTGATACAGACCGGAGCAGGGCCTTTGCAGTCGATCACATCGAAGACGATGGTCTCGCTGGTCTGGTTGCCACAGCCATCCTCAAACAGGATGCGTACCGCGTGGTAGATGTTATCACCCATCGCCGAGGTAATGATCGGGAACGTTCCTGTGAACAGGTAAGTGCCGTCACCATTGCTGGTGATATTGCTCAGTACGTTGGCATCAGCTACAAACTCGTTCGACTTGATGTCACCGTCGCCGTTAGCGTCTACTGCGAAGGCATCCAGCTGGGCAGATACGATGTTGACCACCAGCACACCGTCCAGGTCAAACAGTTCACACTCGTCAGCTACGCTGAATGGAATGCTGACTGCTTCCTGACAATCACCGTCGTCATCACCAAACTGACCAGGCAACAGGTTAGGACAGTTGGCCGTTGGGCCGCCGTATTCACCAACAGTTACCACTGGGGCCGTGGTGTCGTACACCTTCACGTATTGCGTGTAGATGTAGCGACCGAAGTTGCGACGTCCAAACTGATCGGCTGGAATACAACCGATGTTGTTGCCGGGGATGTTGTCGTAAACGGTGTTCGGAATATCAGAGTCTCCATCGCGGTCGGTGTGGTCACGGTCGATCACTACGCTGTACTGAATGCCCGGCTGAGCATCGGCGATGTTATCACAGTTGTTGTCTACAGGGCCAAAGCCACTCACTACCCGTACTACTGGGCGTTCGTTGCCTTCCACGGCGCGGTCAATCGGCAGCGCCTCACCGTCATCTTCCGTCATACGAGGAAGTACGTAGCCAGTGTATTCGCCATCCCACACGCACCAGTTGATGACATCGTAGGTGATCGAGTACTTGTAGCATGCATCGCCGTTGGCAGTAAAGAAGACCGGATCGCCGATGTTCACACTCAGCACATCACAACCAGCGGTGGTGGTGATGATCGTCGGTACTTCCGGATCGCCACAGTCAGCGGCCACATCTTCGGGGAAGTCGATGGTAAAGTCGTGGACTTCCGTGATCGTGATCAGCTGGCTACAGCTGTTCGTCGAGCGGAACACTTCGTTGATGTCGATCGCACCGTTGCCATTGGCATCGCCCTCGGGGCGCAGCTGCCAGGCTTCGAAACGACGCGTGATGGTTCCCCAGCCACAGTCGTTCACCTGGATGTTAGGCGTGCGTTCTACGATGGTGTCCACCGCACAGTTGTCCGTACCCGTAGCACCGCCGAAGATCGAGCTCATCATGATCGAGGTCGCAGCGAAGTCTTCGTCGTAAGCCGTCTGGATGTCTCCAGGGAAGGCCAGCGGAAGGTCGTTGCAGCTCAGATTCACGTTCGCCGGAGCGTAGCAGTAAGGGTTCAGTTTATCTTCAGGTACGATGGTCATCCAGCAAATGTTCTGGTTGCCTGACTCGTCCGTTACCCGTAGTTCAATCGTAATTTCGTTGTTGATATCGCAGCAGTAGAAGTCGATGTACTCTCCCCATGGGCTCCAGCGGTTTTCGCTAGGATCACAGGTTTCGTTGCGCCAGTAGTTACGGCGGACTTCGAGCGTTACTTCCCCACAGTTGTCCGAAGAACCTTCGTCGACTGCGGTCGCAAAGATGCGCGCGATACCTTCGATACCGTTGAGCACATCACCACCACCGATGGAGACGTTGAGGTCGTCGTCACAGCTGGCTGTAGGTTCGATCTCGTCGCGGATGATCAGCGTGTATTCCTCGCAGGTCTCGTTGCCACAAGCATCTTCCGCACAAAGGATCAGCGTGTGGGTACCTACGGGTACACCTACCACATCGTTATCGGCGATGTTACCGCCAGCGAAGAAGCTCTCACCGTTGGCCAGGATGGTGTAGGTTGTCGTATGTACATCAGAACAGCCATTGCCATCGGTAATCGTTGGTGTTGGGATCAACACATTCGCTACACAGCTCAAGGGAGAGGTAGAGATCGTCAGCGTTGGGGCTACACCCGTCAGGATGGGGCCGGTGAAGTCACCGACTTTGATCAGCTGGTTGTAGATGAAGGCATTGCCTGGATCACACCAATCGATGATGTTCCACTCACGACGTACCTGGTACGTGCCGGTACATACGTTGATGCGGGGCTCATCCGAGTAGCTGGCGCCTACGTTGCAGTAGGTTTGTGCCAGGTCGAAGAAACCGGAAGCTGTCACCAAATAGGAGTAACCCGTGATGGTAGCTGCTGGGTTGTCATCAGGACCACCTACCGATCCATCGGTGGGGAAGTCTTCATCACACTCGATCACCGCCGTGAATGGTGGTACCGTAAGGTCCGTGATCGTTGGCTTGCGGATCGTGATCGTCTGGGTGCACTCATCCGTACGAGGCGTACCGATACACACGCCGTCGGCGCGATCAGCTACGCGGAATGTACGGGTGATGGTCACATCACCACAATCGCCAGCAGCACTGACCACATCGCTAACAATTACGCTCACCGGACCACAGTTGTCACTGATTTCGGGATAACCCGTCAGGTCGAGGATGTCGCGCAAGCTTGCCGACAGGGTACCCGGCAGGATGTTGCCATTGGCATCAACCGTATAGGTGCCCTGACCCTGGATTTGCACCAAGTTGATATCATCACAGATCAGGTCAATCTCCACCGCCAGCGGGCCGGGAGCACCGAATGTGCCATTCAGCTGACCACCGTGGTCGCTCAGGGCAGCAATCAGGTAATCACCCAGATCGCCTGCCTGGTTGTTGGCAATCAAGATCGTATACGTCTCATTCGGACGTAGTGGCAGCGTAATGCGATAGCTTGGATCAGGGAAGGCAAACAAGCCGATCCCGAAGAAGCCATTCGCAAAAGCGTAGGTATCTTCCGTTCCTCCAATGATGTTCTGACATGGATTATCTGCATTAAATCCTCCCTGGTACAGGGCGATGTGTGCATCAAATTCAGCAGCCACCAGGAAGGTGTAGACATCCTGTCCAGCAGGTAGATCCGGAGAGGTCGTAAAGGTGTGCAGCTCGTATTGCTGACCGTTGCCGGTAGGACCAAACACATCCTGGAAACAGCTGTAATCACCCAAATCGAGTGTCGCTTCACCACCATCAAGCGATCCATTGATCTCCTGAATGGTAAAGTCAACCGTTACCGCGTCAATATCCTCAGGACATTCAACGACAGGATCGGTCTTGTCTTCGGCGAAGATGCTGCCCCAGCAGGTGTAGACGATTTCACCGTCTTCCACAATCTGGATCATGTAGGTGTGTTCACCACAACCGGAGATCACATTGCTATCCGTTCCGTCGACCGTAATGATGAAGTCATCAACACAGCCGTAGAGGCCCGTTAGAATCATGTCTTCCGTGATGGTAGCGCTACAGTTAGCACCCAGCGTCACGTTCAAGTTCGCGATACAACCCAGCTCGATCGGAGGTTCTACAAAACCACCATCAACCGTTGGAATATCATCACCTGAGAACAGGTCGTAGAAATCCGTGGTAAACGTATTCTGATCCTGATCAGAATCCAGGGCATCGTCGCCAATATTAGGTCTTACAGCCAGTAAGATCGGTCCACACTCTTCGAGGGCCGTACTGGCATCAAAGATCACTTTGTAAGTACCAGGAGCCAGATTTTCGAACTTGTAGTAACCATTCTCATCAGTGGTTAATACCAGCATTACGGGCTGACCAATGTTATTGGTACCCATCAGGGTAACCGTAACGCCTTCGATCGGAACATCAGGAACAGCACCAGTGCTCACCTGGGTATCGTCATTGTTCTGGTAGCTTTCATCCAACCAAACGTAGTCACCCAGTTCTGCGGGGATGTAAGCGCCGAAGTCGAAGCTCAGGTCATCCTGCATATCAGGGAAACCATTATTGCCACCAGGGTTATCGCCCGTGCCGTTCTCCCCTTCAGGTAAGCCCATCACATCTTCGATAGTGAATTCTACACCGGCATGGTCATCACTGTCGATTTCATCATCGCCAGGGATATCCGACCAAGTAGGCACAAAATCGCCAGGAAGTTCTGGAATACCGAGTGTATACGTTCCGTCGATCAAACCACAGAAGCTATATACACCGTCAACGCCATTTACATTTTGCGTCGTAGTTGTATAGCTTTGGTCATCAGCGGTACCAGCAATGCCATCAACACCGTACCAGATCAACTCTACTGTTACGTCGTTGATACCCAGCTCTGCAGCTTCGTCTTGTACACCATTACCGTTGTAGTCTTCCCAGACCAGGTTACCTACCTTGCTGAGCTTGATTTTGTAGTCTTCGATCTCACCGAAAGGTACAGCTCCCATTTGGTTATCTGGTGCAAGGCCACCATCAGGACTCAAACGAGCACGGATAAACAGTGCTCCTTCGCTGTAGGCAACAACGGCTGGTACTGGGAAGCAGTATTCTACCGCATCAACTCCGCCTACAGGGACAGTGGCATCATTGAAGACCAGTTCTTCACCAGCACCAAACATGCCGTCGCCGTTCCAATCTATCCATACTTGCAGTACCGCATCTTCATCCGTCATGTTCATCGCGGTAACCGTGATGCAGGACTCGTTGCCTGGAATCATCGGGTGGCTGAAGACGATACCATCTTCATCACCTTCTCCTACACAATCCCCGAAGGTAAACAAGCCAGGATCGGCATCATCACCACCTTCCATCATACCCGCCATGGGTTCAGGGAAACCGTCTAGTTCTGTATCTACACAAGAACCTAGTTTTAGGCTTTCGGAGATAATATGGCGCGGCGCTTCGTCGCCCGTTGTCCCATAAGTGTCAGGTAAATCACCGTAGTCGAAACCGATAATTTGAATCATGTAATCTTCTACCTCACCACTGTTGGCAACACCGGTGGAAGACATTACTTCGTCCATATCATTGGCCAAGCGAATACGCAGACCTACATCCTGGCCAACTACCGCATCTGCAGGAATTGGGCCAACATTTACGGTCACTTCCGTATCACCATCAGCTACCGTAGCCGTAAATTTCTCCGTGTTTGGATCAAGGAAACCATCCTTGTTGAAATCTACATAAACAGCTATCGTAGCATCTTCTCCTGTCATGTTCATGACTGGAATCTCCAAATCGGTAGTCAACGTAAGGATGAACAATGGAATATTGTCTAAATCCAAACCATCTTCATCGTCCACTTCATTATTATCATCACCTCCGGTGATACCAGCATCAGCACTTGGTTGACCGTCGGCTTCATCTTCTACTGCAGCACCGATTTTCAAAGTCACCATATCCTCTTCATTCGTGAGGATTTTGTGCGCAGGGCCGCCATCAGCAGCAGCTGTTTGGTAATCAGCAGGCGTGAGCGGTGCATCGGTATCCCCATTGGTGCCCGTAACGACGTCATTCAAGTCACCATAGTCGAAGCCCATCACTACGATCTCGTAGTCTTCTATCTCACCGTCAGGCGCAACTCCTTCTGGGTTCATGCTTGCGGCCATGTCCGTACTCAGACGGATACGTAGACCCAAGTCGTCGTTCAAGGTCGCAGTAAGCGGTGGAACGATACCGTTGATTGCAGCCTCCGTATCACCGTCGGCTACCGTCGTAGCGTACATCTCGTCTGCACCAAACACACCGTCGTTGTTCCAGTCGATGAACACCGTCAACTTAGCGTCCATGCCCATCATGTTCATCACGTCAAACGTCAAGTCGATCGGTTGACCTGTTACGAACATGTAATCACCAGGTGTGAAACCATCTTCATCCGCCCCGTCACCATCAGCATCAGCACTTGGCTGACCGTCAGCTTCATCATCGGCAGAAGCACCCAGTTTCAACAACACCATATCCTCTTCATTCGTAATGATCTTGTGGCTTGGACCGCCGTTCGCAGACGCCGTCTCGTAGTCTTGCTCGCCTTCGCCGTCGCCAGCATCCGCCAAGTCACCATAGTCGAAGCCCATCACTACGATCTCGTAATCTTCTACCTCACCGTCAGGCGCAACACCTTCTGGGTTCATGCTTGCGGCCATGTCCGTACTCAGACGGATACGTAGACCCAAGTCGTCGTTCAAGGTCGCGGTAAGCGGTGGAACGATGCCGTTGATTGTAGCCTCCGTATCACCGTCGGCTACCGTCGTAGCGTACATCTCGTCTGCACCAAACACACCGTCGTTGTTCCAGTCGATGAACACCGTCAACTTCGCGTCCATGCCCATCATGTTCATCACGTCAAACGTCAAGTCGATCGGTTGACCTGTTACGAACATGTAATCACCAGGTGTGAAACCATCTTCATCCGCCCCGTCACCATCTGCATCAGCACTTGACTGACCGTCAGCTTCATCATCCGCAGAAGCACCCAGTTTCAACAACACCATATCCTCTTCATTCGTAATGATCTTGTGGCTTGGACCTCCGTTCGCAGACGCCGTCTCGTAGTCTTGTTCGCCTTCACCGTCGCCAGCATCCGCCAAGTCACCATAGTCGAAGCCCATCACTACGACCTCGTAATCTTCTACCTCACCGTCAGGCGCAACACCTTCCGGGTTCATGCTTGCGGCCATGTCCGTACTCAGACGGATACGCAGACCCAAGTCGTCGTTCAACGTCGCAGTAAGCGGTGGAACGATGCCGTTGATTGTAGCCTCCGTATCACCGTCGGCTACCGTCGTAGCGTACATCTCGTCTGCACCAAACACACCGTCGTTGTTCCAGTCGATGAACACCGTCAACTTCGCGTCCATGCCCATCATGTTCATCACGTCAAACGTCAAGTCGATCGGTTGACCTGTTACGAACATGTAATCACCAGGTGTGAAACCATCTTCATCTGCCCCGTCGCCATCGGCATCAACACTTGGCTGACCGTCAGCTTCATCATCCGCAGAAGCACCCAGTTTCAACAACACCATATCCTCTTCATTCGTGATGATCTTGTGGCTTGGACCGCCGTTCGCAGACGCCGTCTCGTAGTCTTGCTCGCCTTCGCCGTCGCCAGCATCCGCCAAGTCACCATAGTCGAAGCCCATCACTACGATCTCGTAATCTTCTACCTCGCCGTCAGGCGCAACACCTTCTGGGTTCATGCTTGCGGCCATGTCCGTACTCAGACGGATACGTAGACCCAAGTCGTCGTTCAAGGTTGCGGTAAGCGGTGGAACGATGCCGTTGATTGCAGCTTCCGTATCACCGTCGGCTACCGTCGTAGCGTACATCTCGTCAGCACCAAACACACCGTCGTTGTTCCAGTCGATGAACACCGTCAACTTCGCGTCCATGCCCATCATGTTCATCACGTCAAACGTCAAGTCGATCGGTTGACCCGTTACGAACATGTAATCACCAGGTGTGAAACCATCTTCATCTGCCCCGTCACCATCAGCATCAGCACTTGGCTGACCGTCAGCTTCATCATCGGCAGAAGCACCCAGTTTCAACAACACCATATCCTCTTCATTCGTGATGATCTTGTGGCTTGGACCGCCGTTCGCAGACGCCGTCTCGTAGTCTTGCTCGCCTTCGCCGTCGCCAGCATCCGCCAAGTCACCATAGTCGAAGCCCATCACTACGATCTCGTAATCTTCTACCTCACCGTCAGGCGCAACTCCTTCTGGGTTCATGCTTGCGGCCATGTCCGTACTCAGACGGATACGTAGACCCAAGTCGTCGTTCAAGGTCGCAGTAAGCGGTGGAACGATGCCGTTGATTGTAGCCTCCGTATCACCGTCGGCTACCGTCGTAGCGTACATCTCGTCTGCACCAAACACACCGTCGTTGTTCCAGTCGATGAACACCGTCAACTTAGCGTCCATGCCCATCATGTTCATCACGTCAAACGTCAAGTCGATCGGTTGACCCGTTACGAACATGTAATCACCAGGTGTGAAACCATCTTCATCTGCCCCGTCGCCATCGGCATCAGCACTTGGCTGACCGTCAGCTTCATCATCGGCAGAAGCACCCAGTTTCAACAACACCATATCCTCTTCATTCGTGATGATCTTGTGGCTTGGACCTCCGTTCGCAGACGCCGTCTCGTAGTCTTGCTCGCCTTCACCGTCGCCAGCATCCGCCAAGTCACCATAGTCGAAGCCCATCACCATGATCTCGTAATCTTCTACTTCACCATCGGGCGCAGGACCTTCGGGGCTCATCACCATATCCGTCGTCAAACGAATACGGAAACCGATGTCGTCGTTCAGGGTCGCATCCAGTGGGGGGACGATGCCCATGATCGTCGCTTCGGTGTCGCCATTGGCCACTACCACGAAGTACATCTCACCCGGATCGTTGAAATCACCGTTGTTGTTCCAATCGATGTATACCGTCAACTTCGCGTCTACTCCCGTCATGTTCATTACGGGGAACGTCAGGTCGATCGGTTGACCCGTGACAAACATCTGTGCGTTGGGGTCGAAGCTATCGTCGTCGGCGCCGTCGCCGTCGGCGTCATCACTCGGTTGGCCATCAGCATCCGCATCGGCGCCGCCGCCCAATTTCAACAGCACCATATCGTTCTCATCCGTGATGATCTTGTGGCTTGGACCACCATTGGCTTCGTTCGTCTCGTAGTTGTTCTCACCAGTACCGTCGCCAGTATCCGCCAAGTCACCATAATCGAAGCCCATCACCATGATCTCGTAATCTTCTACCTCACCATCGGGCGCAGGACCTTCAGGGCTCATCACCATATCCGTCGTCAAACGAATACGGAAGCCGATGTCGTCGTTCAAGGTCGCATCCAGTGGGGGGACGATGCCCATGATCGTTGCTTCCGTGTCGCCATTGGCAACCACTACGAAGTACATCTCGCCCGGATCATTGAAATCGCCGTTGTTGTTCCAGTCGATGTATACCGTCAACTTCGCGTCCATGCCCGTCATGTTCATTACCGGGAACGTCAGGTCTACTGACTCGCCAGCAACAAACATCTGTGCATTGGGGTCGAAGCTGTCTTCGTCGGCGCCATCGCCATCGGCATCATCACTGGGCTGGCCGTCGGCATCATCGTCCGCAGCAGCACCCAGTTTCAACAGCACCATATCGTTCTCATCCGTGATGATCTTGTGGCTTGGGCCGCCGTTGGCTCCGTTCGTCTCGTAGTTGTTCTCGCCGGTACCGTCACCAGTATCCGCCAAGTCACCATAGTCGAAGCCCATCACCATGATCTCGTAATCTTCTACCTCACCATCGGGCGCAGGACCTTCGGGGCTCATCACCATATCCGTTGTCAAACGAATACGGAAGCCGATGTCGTCGTTCAAGGTTGCATCCAGTGGGGGGACGATGCCCATGATCGTCGCTTCGGTGTCGCCATTGGCCACTACTACGAAGTACATCTCGCCCGGATCGTTGAAATCACCGTTGTTGTTCCAGTCGATGTATACTGTCAACTTCGCGTCTACTCCCGTCATGTTCATCACCGGGAAGGTTAAGTCGATCGGTTGACCCGTGACAAACATCTGTGCGTTGGGGTCGAAGCTATCGTCGTCGGCGCCGTCGCCATCAGCGTCATCACTCGGTTGACCATCAGCATCCGCATCGGCGGCGCCGCCCAATTTCAACAGCACCATATCGTTCTCATCCGTGATGATCTTGTGGCTTGGACCACCATTGGCTTCGTTCGTCTCGTAGTTGTTCTCACCAGTACCGTCGCCAGTATCTGCCAAGTCACCATAGTCGAAGCCCATCACCATGATCTCGTAATCTTCTACCTCACCATCGGGCGCAGGACCTTCAGGGCTCATCACCATATCCGTCGTCAAACGAATACGGAAACCGATGTCGTCGTTCAAGGTCGCATCCAGTGGGGGGACGATGCCCATGATCGTTGCTTCCGTGTCGCCATTGGCAACCACTACGAAGTACATCTCGCCCGGATCATTGAAATCGCCGTTGTTGTTCCAGTCGATGTATACTGTCAACTTCGCGTCCATACCTGTCATGTTCATTACCGGGAACGTCAGGTCTACTGACTCGCCAGCAACAAACATCTGTGCATTGGGGTCGAAGCTGTCTTCGTCGGCACCGTCACCGTCGGCATCATCACTGGGCTGGCCATCGGCATCATCGTCCGCAGCAGCACCCAGTTTCAGCAGCACCATATCGTTCTCATCCGTGATGATCTTGTGGCTCGGACCGCCGTTGGCTCCGTTCGTCTCGTAGTTGTTCTCGCCAGTACCGTCGCCAGTATCCGCCAAGTCACCATAATCGAAGCCCATCACCATGATCTCGTAATCTTCTACTTCTCCATCGGGCGCAGGACCTTCAGGGCTCATCACCACATCCGTCGTCAAACGAATACGGAAACCGATGTCGTCGTTCAGGGTCGCATCCAGTGGGGGGACGATGCCCATGATCGTCGCTTCGGTGTCGCCGTTGGCCACTACTACGAAGTACATCTCACCCGGATCGTTGAAATCACCGTTGTTGTTCCAATCGATGTATACCGTCAACTTCGCGTCTACTCCCGTCATGTTCATTACGGGGAACGTCAGGTCGATCGGTTGACCCGTGACAAACATCTGTGCGTTGGGGTCGAAGCTATCGTCGTCGGCACCGTCGCCGTCGGCGTCATCACTCGGTTGGCCATCAGCATCCGCATCGGCGGCGCCGCCCAATTTCAACAGCACCATATCGTTCTCATCCGTGATGATCTTGTGGCTTGGACCACCGTTGGCTTCGTTCGTCTCGTAGTTGTTCTCGCCAGTACCGTCGCCAGTATCCGCCAAGTCACCATAGTCGAAGCCCATCACCATGATCTCGTAATCTTCTACCTCACCATCGGGCGCAGGACCTTCAGGACTCATCACCATATCCGTTGTCAAACGAATACGGAAGCCGATGTCGTCGTTCAAAGTCGCATCCAGTGGGGGGACGATGCCCATGATCGTCGCTTCCGTGTCGCCATTGGCCACTACTACGAAGTACATCTCACCGGGATCGTTGAAATCGCCGTTGTTGTTCCAGTCGATGTATACCGTCAACTTCGCGTCCATGCCCGTCATGTTCATTACCGGGAACGTCAGGTCTACTGACTCGCCAGCAACAAACATCTGTGCATTGGGGTCGAAGCTGTCTTCGTCGGCACCGTCACCGTCGGCATCATCACTGGGCTGGCCATCGGCATCATCGTCCGCAGCAGCACCCAGTTTCAACAGCACCATATCGTTCTCATCCGTGATGATTTTGTGGCTTGGGCCGCCGTTGGCTCCGTTCGTCTCGTAGTTGTTCTCGCCAGTACCGTCGCCAGTATCCGCCAAGTCACCATAATCGAAGCCCATCACCATGATCTCGTAATCTTCTACCTCACCATCGGGCGCAGGACCTTCAGGGCTCATCACCATATCCGTTGTCAAACGAATACGGAAGCCGATGTCATCGTTCAGGGTCGCATCCAGTGGGGGGACGATGCCCATGATCGTCGCTTCGGTGTCGCCATTGGCCACTACTACGAAGTACATCTCACCGGGATCGTTGAAATCACCGTTGTTGTTCCAGTCGATGTATACCGTCAACTTCGCGTCCATACCCGTCATGTTCATTACCGGGAACGTCAGGTCGATCGGTTGACCCGTTACAAACATCTGTGCGTTGGGGTCGAAGCTATCGTCGTCGGCGCCGTCGCCATCAGCGTCATCACTCGGTTGGCCATCAGCATCCGCATCGGCGGCGCCGCCCAATTTTAACAGCACCATATCGTTCTCATCCGTGATGATCTTGTGGCTTGGACCACCATTGGCTTCGTTCGTCTCGTAGTTGTTCTCGCCAGTACCGTCGCCAGTATCCGCCAAGTCACCATAATCGAAGCCCATCACCATGATCTCGTAATCTTCTACCTCACCATCGGGCGCAGGGCCTTCAGGACTCATCACCATATCCGTTGTCAAACGAATACGGAAGCCGATGTCGTCGTTCAAAGTCGCATCCAGTGGGGGGACGATGCCCATGATCGTCGCTTCCGTGTCGCCATTGGCCACTACTACGAAGTACATCTCACCGGGATCGTTGAAATCGCCGTTGTTGTTCCAGTCGATGTATACCGTCAACTTCGCGTCCATGCCCGTCATGTTCATTACCGGGAACGTCAGGTCTACTGACTCGCCAGCAACAAACATCTGTGCATTGGGGTCGAAGCTGTCTTCGTCGGCACCGTCACCGTCGGCATCATCACTAGGTTGGCCGTCGGCATCATCGTCCGCAGCAGCACCCAGTTTCAACAGCACCATATCGTTCTCATCCGTGATGATCTTGTGGCTCGGGCCGCCGTTGGCTCCGTTCGTCTCGTAGTTGTTCTCGCCGGTACCGTCACCAGTATCCGCCAAGTCACCATAATCGAAGCCCATCACCATGATCTCGTAATCTTCTACCTCACCATCGGGCGCAGGACCTTCGGGACTCATCACCACATCCGTCGTCAAACGAATACGGAAGCCGATGTCGTCGTTCAAGGTTGCATCCAGTGGGGGGACGATGCCCATGATCGTCGCTTCGGTGTCGCCGTTGGCCACTACCACGAAGTACATCTCACCCGGATCGTTGAAATCGCCGTTGTTGTTCCAGTCGATGTATACCGTCAACTTCGCGTCTACTCCCGTCATGTTCATTACGGGGAACGTCAGGTCGATCGGTTGACCCGTTACAAACATCTGTGCGTTGGGGTCGAAGCTATCGTCGTCGGCGCCGTCGCCATCAGCGTCATCACTCGGTTGGCCATCAGCATCCGCATCGGCGGCGCCGCCCAATTTCAACAGCACCATATCGTTCTCATCCGTGATGATCTTGTGGCTTGGACCACCGTTGGCTTCGTTCGTCTCGTAGTTGTTCTCACCGGTACCGTCGCCAGTATCCGCCAAGTCACCATAATCGAAGCCCATCACCATGATCTCGTAATCTTCTACCTCACCATCGGGCGCAGGACCTTCAGGACTCATCACCATATCCGTCGTCAAACGAATACGGAAGCCGATGTCGTCGTTCAAGGTTGCATCCAGTGGGGGGACGATGCCCATGATCGTCGCTTCCGTGTCGCCATTGGCCACTACTACGAAGTACATCTCGCCCGGATCGTTGAAATCGCCGTTGTTGTTCCAGTCGATGTATACCGTCAACTTCGCGTCCATGCCCGTCATGTTCATTACCGGGAACGTCAGGTCTACTGACTCGCCAGCAACAAACATCTGTGCATTGGGGTCGAAGCTGTCTTCGTCGGCACCGTCACCGTCGGCATCATCACTAGGTTGGCCGTCGGCATCATCGTCCGCAGCAGCACCCAGTTTCAACAGCACCATATCGTTCTCATCCGTGATGATTTTGTGGCTCGGGCCGCCGTTGGCTCCGTTCGTCTCGTAGTTGTTCTCGCCGGTACCGTCACCAGTATCCGCCAAGTCGCCATAATCGAAGCCCATCACCATGATCTCGTAATCTTCTACCTCACCATCGGGCGCAGGACCTTCAGGGCTCATCACCACATCCGTCGTCAAACGAATACGGAAGCCGATGTCGTCGTTCAGGGTCGCATCCAGTGGGGGGACGATGCCCATGATCGTCGCTTCGGTGTCGCCGTTGGCCACTACTACGAAGTACATCTCACCCGGATCGTTGAAATCACCGTTGTTGTTCCAATCGATGTAGACCGTCAGCTTCGCGTCCATACCCGTCATGTTCATTACCGGGAACGTCAAGTCGATCGGTTGACCCGTGACAAACATCTGTGCGTTGGGATCGAAGCTGTCTTCGTCGGCGCCGTCGCCGTCGGCGTCTGCGCTGGGTTGGCCATCTAGTTCATCATCAACCGTTGCACCTAACTTCAAGATAAGGTTGCCCATTCCATCGGTAACAATTTTATGGCTAGGACCGCCATTGGCTTCGTTGGTCTCGTAATTGTTTTCACCAACACCGTCACCAACGTCCGCTAAATCACCATAATCAAAGGCCATTACCTGAATGAGGTAATCTTCTACTTCCCCATCAGGGGCACCACCACCAGGACTCATAACAGCGGCCATGTCCGTACTCAAACGGAAACGCACGGCTAGATTGGTATTGATAACCGCTCCTGCAGGAGGTGTAACACCTAGCAACACTCCGTTCACATCACCAGGCAAAATGTCATCACTGTACATTTCATTGGTTCCTGTGAAATCGCCATTGTTGTCCCAATCGATAAACATGGTCAATTTGGCGGTATTGCCAGTCATGTTCATTACAGGAATGGTGAGGTCTTGAGCCAGATAGCGGATAAACATTACAGCTCCTGGGTTGAAGCCATCTTCATCGGCACCATCACCATCGGCCATTGCTGTTGGCTGACCGTCGCCTTCAGTATCTACTGCAGCACCAATTTTCAACTGCACGATCGTAGGTACACAGTGTGTAGCAGCACCATTAGCGTTGGTCGTAGAATAAGGAGGATCTGGAAGATCTCCATAATCCAAACCAAATACTACGACATCATCACTTGCACTATCAACACAGCCATTACCATCGGTATAGGTATAAGTAATGGTATGTGTACCAACGCCCGCAGCAGCAGGATCGAAGCTATAAGTCATACCATTGCCGTCATCTGTAACACCAGCACCACTGTAGACACCGCCAGCTCCGGATGGAGTACCTCCACTGAGACCAGCTTGAACGCCAGCATCTACACAAATATCGGCAGGAGCAGTAAAGTTAACCACTGGTAGAGGAAAGACTTCCACAGCATCCATCGCAGGGGTATTGCTACAACCGTTGGCGTCGGTATAGGAATAAGTAATGGTATGCGTACCAACGCCCGCAGCAGCAGGATCGAAACTGTAGGTCAGGCCGTTGCCATCATCCGTAACACCTGCACCGCTGTAGACCCCTCCAGTGGGGAGGCCGCCACCAAGGCCGGCTTGGACACCCGCATCCACACAAAGGTCCGTAGGTGCTGTGAAGGTGATCGTTGGGATAGCAAACACTTCTTTATTGTCACTCGCACTATTGGTACAGCCATTCCCATCCGTAAAGGTATAGGTGATCGTATGCACGCCGACGCCCGCAGCAGCAGGATCGAAACTATACGTCATGCCATTGCCGTCATCGGTAACACCTGGACCACTGTAGACACCCCCTAGAGGAGAGCCACCACTTAGGCCAGCCGAGATACCGTCATTCAGACAGCAATCGGGGGGAGCGGTAAAGGTCACTACCGGAAGCGCAAAGACTTCTACATCGTCCGTGGCACTGTCTATACAACCATTACCATCGGTATAGGTGTAAGTAATGGTATGTGTGCCAACGCCCGCTACAGCAGGATCAAAACTATAGGTCATACCATTGCCATCATCCGTGACGCCGGGACCACTATAGACACCACCAGCTCCCGCTGGAGTACCACTACCAAGGCCAGCTTGGACACCCGCATCAATACACAGATCGGCAGGTGCGGTGAAGCCTGCTACTGGTAGCGGGAAGACCTCTACATTATCCGTGGCTGGCGTATTCGTACAGCCATTTGCATCCGTATAGGTATAGGTAATGGTGTGTGTTCCCACACCAGCAGCTGCTGGATTGAAACTGTAGGTCAGACCGTTGCCATTATCCGTAACGCCAGCACCACTATAGACTCCTCCCGTAGGAGAGCCGCCACCAAGGCCGGCTTGTACACCCGCATCTACACAAAGGTCGGTAGGTGCGGTGAAGGTAATGGTTGGGATAGCAAAAACTTCTTTATTATCACTCGCACTATTGGTACAGCCATTCCCATCCGTAAAGGTATAGGTTAGTGTGTGTACTCCAACACCCGCAGCAGCAGGGTTAAAGCTATAGGTCATACCATTGCCATCATCCGTGACGCCGGGACCACTATAGACACCACCAGAAGGAGAGCCACCACCAAGACCTACCGACACACCGTCATTCAGACAGCAATCAGGTGGAGCTGTAAAAGTCACCACTGGAAGCGCAAAGACGACTAGATTGTCGGAAGCACTATCGATACAACCATTACCATCGGTATAGGTATAAGTAATGGTATGTGTGCCAACGCCCGCTACAGCAGGATTAAAGCTGTACGTCAGTCCGTTACCGTTATCTGTGACACCTGGTCCACTATAAACCCCACCAGCGCCCGCTGGGGTTCCGCCGCCAAGGCCGGCTTGTACACCCGCATCAATACATAAATCAGGTGGTGCCGTAAAGGCTACTACCGGTAGCGGGAAAACTTCAATGTTATCGCTGGCACTACTGGTACAGCCATTGCCATTTGTATAAGTGTAGGTAATGGTATGTGTACCTACTCCAGCTACAGCCGGGTTAAAACTATAGGTCAGGCCGTTGCCGTTATCGGTAACACCAGCACCACTATATACACCGCCGGCTCCTGCGGGAGAGCCTCCACCGAGACCTGCTTGGACACCGGCATCGACACACAAATCAGGCGGTGCTGAAAATGTGACATTGGGTAGCGGGTTGACGGTGATTTGTACACAGTTACTCTCAGCCTCACAATTTCCATCTCCGCAGCCTGCATCAGCAACTACTCTTACGCGGTAATACCTATTCTGCGTAAGTGCTCCGGGTGAGTAAGTAGCGTTTATGGCACCAGGAATATCTGTAAAGCCAGTACTACAATTTGTAGAACTTACTTGCCATTGATACATCACTGTACTGCCATTAGCACTATTTGCACCTGATGCAACTAAAGTGGCAGGGGTATCTCCTGTACAAATTGATTGACTAGCTGATACTGTAGGAGCCGTTATGCTATTGTATTCTACATTAACCGTAAGGGTGAAAGCACCACACTGGTCATTGTTTCCATTAAGCACAAAAGTACCACAAGCACTAGGTGCGCTGATGGTAAAAGTACTTGCACAGGCATCGAAGGTTAATCCTACGTTGCCAGCATTTGCTGACCACAATCCTCCACAAATGGTACCATCACAACCTGTGAGGTTTTGGAGGAATACTTTTTCGCCTAGTGAATATTCCGTATTACAAAGCGAAAGATCAATCGTTTGGACTAGCGGGGAAGGACAGCATTCCCGAACGATATTGATTGCTTTCGAATAAGTTCCCGGTACGTGAGGTACGCTTAAAGGTGCTTGATACGTCATTGGTCCGGTAGCACCACCAGCATCAATTACAGCAACACAATCATCACCAAGGGTACCAATGTATATTTTATTGGCCGACTGGTAATAAGTAAGCCCCCAAGCACCACCAAAGCCTGACATGTTCAGACCTGGATCCACTAAGGTGGCAAGAACAGTTCCTGTAGAACTTACTTTATAAAGGGTGGTGCGGTTATTATTCGAACCGTCATTGGTAACAAAGAAAACGTTACCGTATTCGTCAGAATCAACGCCCAAGGTAAAATTATTCGCATTCGTATTCGGAATTGTCACCACTGTCGTCACGGATGACAAATCAGGGGGAAGGCGATATACCCTGTGGTTATATGTATAACCGGCGATTGCTCCTCCCCAAGAAGATGTTACATAAATATTCCCATCTGCTCCTTTAGACATCCCCCAGTTCACAGCTGTTCCTGGGTTAAGCTGTCGTTGGTAAACAATTGCTTTGGTACATACATCATAAGCGGTTACAAAAAAGTCTAAGCCCCCTCCGGAAGGTTGCCCAATGGTATAAAGTGTGTTCCCTATCGAAACTAAATTATAGGTTCTACCCCAGGGAGCGATAAAGTTGTTATCCAGCACCGTACCATCACAATTGACCTTATTAAGTCGGTTGGGAGTCGCACCTTCAGCTAATTGAGCGATGTATAAATTACCATTGATATCTGCAGTTACACCATGTGCATTGGTAATTGCACCAGGCGGTAGCCAGTTGGGTGCATCAATTTCTCCTACCACTCCGCCGCCAACTGGATCAAGCTGAAACTTGTGGGTAATATCCAAAGTTGGGTCATTGACATAGAGGTAATCTGTACATGAACAGGTTTGTGCTTGAACCAAATTAGGCAGCAAACTTCCCGCCATAAACAGCAATAACAATACTGGTATTCGCCAAGTATTGTTATAAGAAACAGGTCTTTTTTGTTGGTCAGCTTGGGTGGATAGACCACTGCTGACGCCCAGAGGGTAGAAAAAATTCATGTGATTATTAGATTTGTTTTTCTCAATAATGCTCGTCGTCAAAAAGAGCGGGGCTACATCGCCTCACTGTAATCGAAATAAACTTTAATCTTTAGGATGGACTTTTGAAGTGACTGGACTTCTTAAAACTAGATTGTAAAAAACGATAGGTCAAAAGTAGGAGAAGCCACTGCTACTCAATAGAAAAGCAACTAGGTTTTGTCCTCCCCTTTTTTTACGCAAAAAACACAAAAAACCAACAAAAACTACTGACTATCAATTATTTATACCAGCCACAAAAACTACAAATCAAGGACTAACGGTATCAACAGTGATAATGCGGTAACATAAGTCTTGTGGAATGGTGGTCATTTTTTTCATTTCATGTGATATTGTTGCTAACTATTCTCTTGATACACTAAAAAAGCACCCTGTAGAGGATATGCTAGAAAGCATACCTTGAAGAATAGAAGCAGTTGTAATTTTTTTCATCATGCTTGGCAACACTAAACCCAGTGTGCCAATTTGTTGATACAAATCTACATGAACAGGGAGTGAACAGCGTGGACAGTAGCTCTTGAGGCGAGTACCTCAGAATAGACTAATACTACCAATTAAAATACACAAAACGCTAACAATCAGTTTTTTACAAAAAAAACAAGACTACACCTAAGTATAGTCTTGCTAAAAAAACAAATCATTATTACATATCTTATAACAAACATTTTCTTCTGAGCTGAAGCATCAAAGCCATGTGGCAGGGTAAGCGATCAGGCTCCTCGTAATAGTCGCTGACGGGTTCGCGTCAGGCTATTTTTCTGCTTTGCTATTTTAAAATTAATTGTCAATTTAGAGTGCGTTTCACAAGGGTAACTGCCAGCGGGTATTGAGTAGTTGTTCTCCCCAAGTAATTTAGCTAGCCAAAGAGGAAGCGTAAATGCTTCTTCTAACAAGAATTTATCTTCCGCAAACCATTTATTCCTATCAGACTGGGTAAACTGCGCAAGAGGAAAACTCAACTGAAATGTATTGCTGAAAGCATACCAATACAAATGCGCTGCCCATACCGGACAAAGCCAATCTTTAGGAAGAATTACAGTATGAGGAAGCATTTTACAAACGCCACTCCCTGCACATCCGCGAGAAGGAGAACCAAAAACGACTTGCAACGCGATACTCGTGCTAAGTTGATTGGTACCTGATTCATCCAGCATATCCAAATTGCATGGTATAGCACTTCCCGATGTACAGACAGGGGGGATAAGTTTCATATTTACGAGTATTCAAAAGTATTGAAAACCAGGGACTAACTTTTGATACTCCAAAGGTAAGAAGTGATTCAGGTAAGGGCAGGACAAAAAAGGTCTGTTTGTTCGTGAGATAATTTCAACAGAAACGAACGCTTATTTACATAAAGTATTATTAATCAATTTTTTATAAAAAGCCAATCCCTTGAAACATTAACAGTCACGCCTACACTTAGTATTCGAACTAAAATAAGATGATCCAATTTGATTTACACACTCACTTACGGAATTTCCGTATGAATTCAGGGATGAGGAGAAAGTATTCTTTATGATTCTTCTGCTGTACGGCGAGGAGAGTAGCTTTTTAAATCAAGCCGTTCAATCGAATACGTCCATAATTTCTCGTAGGGAAGAATTTCGATTTTATAGGTTTGATTAGCATTCTCCAGCGGGATATCCTTTAGCTTGGAAATGAAATTTTGGGCTTTCCTTTCTACAGCCACACGATGAAAAGCACCTTTAGGAAACGACAGTAACATCTTTAAAAAATAGTAGGAGCGCAGGGTTTCTTCCTGATGAAGATAGCGCGCGCAGTATTTCTCCAGGCTTTCTAATTTATCAATAGCTGTACTGTATTTATTCTGTTCTATCAAAAAGAGCGTCTGGATAATTAAAATCGCGATGTTCATTCCCCGCTTGTCTTTCGAATAAATGGGGGTTTCGTTGATAAATCGGCCTAAGCGGAATTTAGAGAAAGTGGTATTTTCTTCTTCAACTTCCAACTTCCCAATATTACCTAGATAGTAAAGATACGCCCAGAAAATGGTCCAAATTTCTTTGACATTTTCAGGCAAAAACTTCATCCTTGGGTTGTTATCAACTTCTTCATAGATATGATATGCCTCCTGGTACTCTCCACTATGCATGGCCAAGAGGAAATAAAGCTCTTGGTACTTGAACCAGTTGAAGCTGCCTTCCGTCTGTAGGCTAAGGCATTTTAAGGCAATCTTTTTCCCTTCTTTATATTGCCCCAACTGAGTACAGGACAATAATTGGTAATAATAAGCAATCTGTAAAGGAGTAGCGGCGGTATAATCTTTTTGTTCAAAAAACAACGACATTTCCTCTCCAGCATGGTAAACTGCTTGAAAATCATTGACCATATTTTGCTTGATCAATTTTATCAAAAAGTAGTAGAGATTGAGTCGATAAGAATTTGATTGCTGACGATACTCCTCCAGCTCAATCAGCGCTTGCTCCACTACCACCACCAAATGATCCTTGCTACTTTTGCTATTGACATACTCGATCATGATGTCCGTATAATGCCTTTCTGCGATATCCTCCCAACGGCAAATCTGATCAAAGGTCTCATACATTTCTCGGTAGTGGTGATATTGTTTCACATCCCCAAGTTGGGCACCATAATGAAGCCTAAGAATTCGAGAAACATCTCTGGTAAGTTCTGTAAATTCGTATTTGTCGGCGTAGCGAAGTACCTTTTTAGCTAATTCCTTGCAGGATTGATAGGCATTCTTGGCAAGCAGGATATTGATCGTCGCCCAATCCTTGTAACACTCATAATAAGCACTCTGCCGATCTGTATAGTTGCTTTTTTTTACGTCCAAAAAAAACAAGGTATTCAACATCCTACTTTTCAGTCCCGCTTTGAGCTTGCGGTAGTTGCTGCCTTGATTTGAACCGGGGTAAAAATAACTAGCAGCATCTTCGTCGGTCTCGAATTTACCTTCTGCTAAGCCGAAATAAAATTCATTGATATTAGAGTCCTTACGTTTCTTTAGGTCCAAAATCTCAATTGATTTTGCCTTATTTCGAGTAATAAGGAGAGCAAGTTCCTTGAGCGTTTCCATCAATTTTAAGCTTTAATTATTAGATATTCTCTTTAGACACACGATAGGAAAGGGATTAGGCTAGCGTAAGCCCATCTCTCCCATTCAGTAATGAGGTAATGCTAAAGCTGAATAAATAATTATTACGGAAGCACACTTCCCAATAGGAAGCACAACGCTAGGAATAGCGGAGGTGAGTAAATTTTTCATGCAATTAATGATTTGTATAAAGCAGTCTGCAAGCCGCACCGATCAAAACCATCGGTGATAACTTTCTAAATTTCGTCTATGTTGTTCATATGTTGGAATAGCAAAAATCTACTATCTCTAATAAATTAAGCCAAAGGAGCTAAAAAAAGCCCCTACCTCAATCAATGCTAAAGTAGGGACTTTTTATTAACTAGTCATTAGGGGGGAATTGACTATCTCATAGCTCTTTTCAATTGTATAGTTGCGGTTCCCAATTTTTCATGTGATAACAACGAAATGTTGGTAGTACAAACGTAGGCAAAAACAATTTAAAAACTACCTACAAGACCTGGAAAAACAAACCACCTTAAATCAATCAAAAAAAGCCATTAAAAAACCTAACCTATTTAAAATGAATTATTTGAGAAAAATAAATATCACTTTTTAGGTCCTGTTGTTTCGACAATAATGATTCGATAATGCTTACTGTTTTTCAAAAAGTTAACTGTGTTTAGTTGTAATTTTTTCATGTCATGTGATTTATCCCGTTTATAAAAAATGCAGCAATAGTGCTACACGAAGTCAATACTTATATGTGTGGCAAACAAGGAAAAAGGCCAACCATTGCCTTAGGTTGTCGCTTTAATAACCTTGTTGTTGGCCTTGCTTAGGCCTGTATAAACGCAATACACGCAAAGTACAGGGCTTACCAAGACGGAAACCTATTGTGTTGTTGTTTGATTCAGCAATACCGACAAGTAAGCAGGTTGGGTCTTGCCCAATCCACTTTAAGATCAGTATAAAAATGAGCTGACCAGGATAGTGTTTAAAACGTTTGTTTTCGGGACCAATAGCTAGATATATCAGCTAACTTCTTATGCTGAAAACAGCATAGAAAAATTGGCAGCAATATCCGCTGTGGGTAGAATAAAAAAAATTCAGTTGAGCCTACCGGGAACTGGCAGGGCGCAATGAATTAAGGTAGGTAGAATAGCTTTTGTGTGCTCTTGTTTGGGTAAGACAAATATATGGAAATTTTATTAATACATAAAAAGAAATCCCATTATTAATGAAAATTATTGTCTAACAGGCCAATAATGTAATCCCAAAGTAGCTCAAAAGGAATAATTTCGGTGAGAAAGCTGGCTTGCCCAGCTTCTTCCAGTGGGTGAAGGTTCATTTTATCGAGATGCTTCGCGGCTTTTCTCTGAACCGCGGCTTTATGGAATGAGTTTTTTGGTAATTCCAATAAAGCTTTCAAAAAATAAAACGACCGTAAGGTATCTTTAGTAAACAAATGCCGGCGACAATACTGCTCCACGGCATCAATCTTGGCAAAAGTATCTTGGTAACGTTGTTGAGAAACCAACAACAGAATTTGGATGATCAATATGCTCACATTCACCCCTCGTTTATCACGGGAAAAGATAGGAATCTGGTTGAGAAACCGCCCAATACGAAACTTGGTAAACCGCTTGTCGGCTTCAGCTTCGGGTAATTTCCCCAATATGAATAAGAAGTAGAGATAGGCTTCCAGTATTCGCCAATATTCTTGAATTTCCTCTTGTTGTGCTTTGAATCGAGCGTGCCCAGTGGCTTGACAAAAAACTTCGTAAGCAGTACTCAACTCCCCCGTGTGAAGTGCCAATACCAGGTAGGTTTCTTGAAATTTAAACCAGTTGTAAGACCCTTCCTGTAAAAGTGACAAACCTCTGTTTACGAAATCGGTAGTTTGTGCAAATTTTCCCAACTGAAAATGACAAAGAAGTTTTTGGTAATACGCAATTTGCAGGGGAACACTGGCTTCATATTCCTTTTTTTCAAAAAAAGTAATCATCTTATCGCAAACCTTATCGGCAGCGTTATAGTCTGAAGAAGCTGTATAAATCCCCATCTCTAGCAGCCCCGCATAAAGATGCAGCGTGTAAGCATCCAACTTATCCGTATACGGGCACAAGGAAAGGTGAGCTTTTTGTGCTTCTTCTAAGATAACCTCTGTAGCTGCTTTCTTACGAACAAACTCACTGATAAAACGAGTGTAGTTATCTTCCGCCATGATCTCTGCTCGCAATATCTCTTGCAAACGTGTGCATTCCACTGCATACTCTTGGTATTTGGCATGATCCCCGGCTACTGTACCGAAATGCATCTTCAGATTTCTACTTAGATCAAACGCCAAATCATTGAACTCATAACGCAAAGCTTGACGAAGGGTTTGCTCAGCCAATTCTACTGCCGCCATCCGCGCATTTTTACCAAACAGTATCTTACTAGCTGCCCAGTTCTTATGAATTACATAATACGCCTGTTGCCGACTATTATAAGAAGGGAGTGATAAATCGACCAGAAATAGAGAAGCTATCAAGCGGTCGATCAGGTCAGATTTTAATCGCCTAAAAGCCCCTGACTTGCTCGACTGATGGGTAAGTTTACGAGCGAGTTCATCATCTCCAACATCATCCGCCAACATTTCATACATTTCTCCCAATTGGGTATTAATACTAAAAGGGAAGCCGAGTTTCCGAATAGAACGCAGCTTAATTCTAGTAATAATCTGGACCAATT
The DNA here is from genome assembly GCF_040784935.1 of Lewinella sp. LCG006. Classification (GTDB taxonomy): domain Bacteria; phylum Bacteroidota; class Bacteroidia; order Chitinophagales; family Saprospiraceae; genus Lewinella. The sequence goes on from NZ_CP160680.1 coordinate 869,682, forward strand.
CCCGGAGTACCTGCATAAAAGTTTAAGATGGATGATCGATGGCAATTTCTAAATAATCAGCACCCGATCAGTTAATTGATTCAAAAATGTACGCCCCACAGGGAGTGCCGCCTCTCCTACGTAAGCAAGCCTTTCTTTGGTATCAATTTTTAACAAATGATAAAAATTAAGGACATAGCTTTTATGAATCCGCACAAACTGATCGTCGGGTAAGCTTAACACTAGTTGCTTGAGCGAAATTTTACTAGTGTACTTTCCTCCTTTACTCGTGATGAAGTAACAATAATTTCCTTCTGCCTGGATATACCTAATTTCATCATAATGGATTCGATGTAGGATATTTTGTTTCCGAATAAAAATATAAGCAGAGGAGGGTTGTGTTTCGTTGTTCATAGTATTCAAACCTAGAGCATGTCTCGGTTCGGGGAACCGATTGTGAAAAATTCTACTTCTGTGTTAAAGAGTTGGGCTAAAACTATTTCGTAGCAACGGTAACAACAGCCTTTAGATATAATCTAAATTTAAATACAGACTAAAAACAATAAGTATTGTATACAAAGTAATTTGACGGAAATAACTGATTCCGTCACAAAGTAAAGATAGAAAAATAAATTAAACTGGATCTTCCCTTCCCCATGATTGCCAAAGCGGATTACCAACCGGCAGTTCAGCCACCACGATTTCTTCTTGTTCTGTCAATGGATCTATGAAGGTCAATTGACGAGCATGTAAGGCAATTTCATTAGGCTGCTGCCCCGTCGGGCCTCCGTATTTCTCATCACCTAACAGCGGACAACCCATACTCGCCAATTGAACCCTTATTTGGTGAAACTTCCCACTCAGAGGACGAATCTCCATGCAACTAATATTGGCATTTGTTTGAACAACTCGGTATTGTAATTCCGCCATAACAGCCCCCGAACGAGGTTCGGTAAAGGCAACCGCACATTTATTCTTCTGGTCTTTTTGCAAGTAATGAATCAATGCACCTTCCTTCTCAGGAGGTTCACCCAGGCACATGGCCCAATAGACCTTCTGTACTTTTCTATCGGCAAACTGTTGGTTGAGGTGCCGTAATGCACTTTTCTTTTTAGCCAGTATAAGCACACCACTTACCGGACGGTCTATTCTGTGAACTACCCCCAGGTAAGGTTCCCTTGAATACTGCTCTTGCAAGTAATTTTTTATTTGGGTTTCTACACTTGGGTAATCCCAAAGTTGCTCTACATTTAATCCAGCTGGCTTGTTTACCGCTAGCCAATGTTTGGTTTCTTTGATAACCGGGGGATGGTTTTGATGCTTCATAATAATTACTGGGGTAATGCTTTCACTAAGTAAAAAAGACGGAAATAACTGCCCCCGTTTTTTCTACCGATTCGCGAATATTTTCACGCAAGCTCCTTTTAGTCGCTTGCTTAGAAAATTTTAGCGAATCAAAAACGGGGGCAGTTATTTTTAATCCGTCACTAATGAGGCGACCTTCGGAAACAACTGCTCGGCTAATATTCGTTGTCCTTCTTGGCTTAGGTACTCGCCATTGCCCTGCCAGTACTTTGGTTCCTTCTCCTGATGAGGTACATTGATGATTTCCCACTGGGCATCAACTCGTTTCAGGAGTTGTTCAAAGCTTTTGAGATAAGCATTATCATGACTGGCGGTACCTGCTGTAGCTACGATAACCGGCAGCTCGGGATAAGCCAGGCGCACCTTTTTCAATAACTTTTCCCAATCTTGTAGCTCTTTGATCAATAACGGCCCCGACTGCTTGCTGGCATACTGGATCAAAAGCGCGTCCAATCTTTGTTGCAAAAGCCAATCTACCCGGTCAGCAGCACCGCTAACAGATTCTCCTTTTATCCCTGCATTGACAACTTTCACCGGTAGCAAAGTCGACAATTGTTCTGCCAGGAGTGCCGGGTAGGCTTCCTCAGGAGGCAACCCAACACCAACCGTCCAATCCCCACCCAGGCAGATTAATTTCCATGGTCTGTCCGAAATTACTTCTCTACCATTTTTTGCTTCACTACGCTGTTCTCCACAGGACATCTGAAGGAGTATAAGCAAGAAAAAAAACAGCACTTTGGGTCGCATTACTTCAGCTTGGTTCAATTAAAAGAATGCAAAATACCAAGTATTCTCCAAAAAACGCCATGGGTGATCCCCTGGCCACTCGACAACTTTGCTGTCACATGAAAAACAAATGCGCTATTTATTTTTGTACTACTCTCCTACTGATTTTTTACTTTCGCAAAAATTGAGCATTTTGTGAAACAATTTATCTGATAAATACATATAATAATTTGTTGGGGTAAGATTTGAATCTCCAACACACTCAACCCAATAGTCGAACACAAGACTAACTTTTAAGAACTACACACGACACGACACACACATACTATGAACAATGCTTGACCTGCCAGCGCCGGTCGAGTGGTAACAATCTGTGCAATGGACAATCCCACTTCTATCCTCTTTGCCGAGGATAACCCTCAAGACGTACGTTTATTAAAATACGCACTTTCCCAACTTGACAGTCAAGTCAATCTTCTTCATTATCCCGATGGTCAGGAATTATTGGCGGCACTACCTGATTTGTATGCTGCAACAGTGGCTTGCGTATTGGTTGACTTGAATATGCCCTTTGTGAATGGCTTCGAACTCATCACTCAACTGCGGGCAAATGAAGATTTTCGCCATGTCCCTATCATCGTTTTCACGAATACCAATAGCAATGAAGAACGCTTGCGTTGCTATGAATCAGGGGCAAATGCTTATGTCCCCAAACCTCTGGAAATAGAAGAGCTGGTCAAAGTAGTGAAGAGTATCTTTGACTTTTGGGTAAGTACAAATACGAGGGTTATCTAGCATCCCCCAGAAAGGAGATATTGCGTTTCAGGCCAGCGTATTTGGTACGCTTCACCGCCGATCGTTTGAACACTTTACGGAAGGTTTCTTCCGTGAGCTCCTGCCAATCGCGTTGCGTCATTTCCAAAAGTTCTGGATGAGGATCGAAGGCAGGCTCTTTGTGTTTAGTGGCGAAGCGATTCCAGGGGCATACTTGTTGGCAAATGTCACAACCAAACATCCAATTGTCCATTTTACCGCTAAAATCTTCAGGAATAGCCTCTTTTAATTCAATGGTCACATAAGAAATGCATTTGCTCCCGTCTATCAGATAGCCTTCGGGGGCAATCGCATCCGTTGGGCAGGCATCAATACAGCGGCGGCAAGTTCCACAATAATCCTTCATCGGAGCATCGGCAGGTACATCCAAATCGCTGATCAATTCTGCTAAAAAGAAATAAGAACCTGCTTTAGGGTGGATCAACAAGGTATGTTTTCCTATCCAACCATTACCCGCTTTTAATGCCCAGTCCCGTTCCATTACTGGCGCTGAATCTACAAATACCCGCCCATCAATCTCTCCAATATTTTCCTGGATGTACTGAAACAGGGATTTCAACTTGTCTTTGATCACAAAATGATAATCTTCCCCATAAGCATATTGGCTGATCTTCGGAGCAGAAGGATCATTTTGAGTGGCAGGATTATGATAATTGTAGAGAAGGCTAATGACTGATTTTGCGCCTGGAACCAATTTCCGTGGGTCAACCCTTTTATCGAAGTGGTTTTCCAGATACCCCATTTTTCCGTGCTTCCCTTGATTCAGCCAATCTTCCAGCCGCTTAGCTTCTGGTTCCAGGAAATCTGCCTTAGCTACCCCCATAAAACTGAATCCCAAGCGGTAAGCTTCTTCCTGAATGAGTTGTTTTGCCGTGATCTTATTAGGGATGTCTTTTTGCAAAAAAATGTGTTTTTCTAATTATCGCACTAATAATGAAACCAATCATCCTGAAATTACGTACATAACAGTGGTTTAATACCAGCTATAATGTAGCATTAGGTCTCGGCATCTGGGGGGAAGTCGGGACCTTTTTTATTGAATCATCTTATTAGCGTTGTTCTGCTGAGAGCTGTTTTAGTGCTTTCGCTAAGCTTCATCGCAGAACAACGCTATTTTTTTCGGCTCACATAAGTGCACCTTCGGCAACAACCGAAAGTTCAGCTTACATTTTGATCAACCGCCGCAACAATAATTCCTTTCCGTCAGCCGTCTCCAGGCGAATCATGAATACCCCCTGCCGAAGGTTACTTAAAGAGAGATAAAACCTATTGTCAAGCACCGTTTCTGTGCCGCGGTAAACCAAACGGCCACTAAGGTCAAAAATTCGGATATTAACAGCCCCTGTTTGATTGATGTGAACCGTCAATTCCTCCTCAAACGGATTAGGAAAGATTTTTGCTTCCGCAAAAAAGTCAACACCAGAGCAATCTTCATCTATGCCATTGTCTGCGATATCAGGGGCATTAGGATAAATGTTGTTGTTGGTATCATCGCAATCATCGCCGTTTGCAGCATAACCTGCAGGTAATTCGCCACAAATTTCAATCGCATCTTCACCATCACCAAACCCATCACTATCGGCATCTCGGTAATAAACGAAAAGGGGTAAACCTTCGTCAATTTCGTTGTTACAATCATTGTCTAAATCATCACAAATTTCCGGGGCACCGGGGTACACCTGGTTGCGTGTATCATCACAATCACCAGAAGTGGCGGTCAATTCACTGGCCAGGTAAGCTGCTGCGGATGGTCTTTCACAACTGTCCATAATTACTTCTCCACTACCATAACCATCGGCATCAGCATCAATGTACCAATCCTGGGTGGGGAAAGCCTGGGCATCATTGTCATCACAATCTGTATCTACGGCTATTAGTTCTGTGGCCAAGTTGCCAAAGTTAGGCCGTTCACAACTGACGACTGTTGTACCATCACCGTAATTGTCTTCATCCTGATCCAGGTACCACACCTGACCGGGAAACTCCTGGCTATCGTTGTCATCACAATCGGTATCCAATGCCAATAGCTCAGCAGGAAGGTATCCGAATGCGGGGCGCTCACAGCTTACCATTGTACTGCCATCACCATAGCTATCACCGTCGCGATCGAGGTACCAGGTTTGGCCAGGAAATTCATTGGCATCGGCGTCATCACAGTCGGTGTTATCCATGACGTACCCTACCGGAGCAGTGCAAGCCGCAATACTTTGGCTGGCGTCCCCATAAGTGTCCTCATCGGTATCCAGATAGAAGGTTACCAAAACCCCTTCGTCAATATCATCATTACAATTATTATCCAAACCATCACAAATTTCAGGGGCACCAGGATATACGGTGTTATTGTTATCATCACAGTCTTCGTAACTGTAGAATCCATCAGCATCTTCGTCTTTGTAAAACAGCGATTCTGCGAGCGCAAAAGCTGTCGTTCCGATGTCAATACCAATTAAGCGACCGGGCATATCATCTACCGGTGGGTGAATTCCTCCCCAAATACGGGAAAGGCTACACTGATCAGAGGCATCACGGTAGGTTGCCCATTCGAGGGTGACATCCATACTTGGGCCGTCTTCAAAAACCAAAAACTCGTTTTGAGGAGCCTCAAAACGCCCTACCCCACCTGGGAAAAACGGATCGCCAGTGACAGCAGTCATAATCTCTGCAGCTGCTCGAGAAAAAGTCGAATGCCCGGAAATATACCCTGCAAAGTTGGGAGACACAAAGGTTGGTCTTTGGTAGGGCCACCAGTTCTCTGCCAAAATCCAACCAACGCCGGCATCCTGTATTTCTGGGATGGTCACAAAATCAGGGCCTCGCCAAGCTTTAAGTTTTATTTTACCCACATGCTGTCCGGAGCTACCAGCGAGCGGGTCTCCTTCATTCACCAAAGCAATCAAGCCATCGAGTAATTGTATTCCTCCAGGGTGATAGGAAGGCAAATTAGGATCGGTACTTTGCCCCAAATCGGCCATTGCGCGAATAGCAGAAACGGGCCGCAAATAATCGTACCAACCTTTGATGCCCCAAACAGTTACCGCCGCGTCGTGCATCGCTCCTCCGAGGGCTAGATAGGTTTTCACTTCCCACTCTAAGGGCTCTAACACTTCGCCCTTACCGCCAAATTTACGTACCAAGTTGGGATCGTCACTGACCGTATTAAGAATCGTAAACCAGTGCCCAGGAGGGGTTTCAGATTGGGGGCCATCTGCCCAGAATTCGGCCAATACCCGGGCGTAATCACCTCTTGGTACCAATTGAGGTTCATAAGGTGCTCCCGTTGCAGGGTTGAGTGCATGCCCATTTCCTATATCCCCACCGTTGACGAGATCATAGAAATCATGCAGGCCCTCAATGCTTGTTGGATAATCCTCGACGGCAATGTTTCCAATGCTAGCAGGGGAAATATCCCAGATTACCCCATCATCAGGACTAAGATGAGAAGACCAGGCTGCTACTAAACCAAAGGTATACTGATATTCGGCTGACAAGCCTCCTCCTGTTGCCGTCTCCAAACTCGGTGGAGGTCCGGGATCGTGGTACACATAGTAAGAGTGGCCATCTCTTTCGTAGATCGTTAAATCCTCCGCATCAAGAGCGAAGGGTGCAACAGCGCCCCACTCTGGTCCTAAAAACGAGGGGGTATTTCCTGGAAAAACATTTCCCGACTGATCTACAAAAACACTTAAAGTGAGTGGTTGCCAACGATTATAATCCGTAATATCAGGATTACCTGGAAATTCAACGATCAGCGGATCGTTGACAGGTTCATAAAATTGATTAGCGTAGTCAAACTCCTCATTCGATCCATCCTGCATCCCGAAAGCAATCAATTGCTGGGCAATGTAATTACCCAAAGCTGCCGGAGAACCTGTACTGTAATCAACGGAAGTAAAGCCTGCATTATAGCCTAAATCAGCGAAAAGCGTATTAAGGTTATTGAGCGTCAAAAATGCTCCCGGAGAATTTTGAAACCGATGGCGCAAAAGGCGGAAAGCGGCATAACTAATCGCTTCTTCCCGAGCAGCCTCAATATCACTAGGCATGGCGGGCGGTGTGAAGGGGCATTCAAAACCATCTACCGTCTTCCCCAGAAAATACGTTTCAGCCTCCTCATCGTATACTGCCCAAGCATCATACATGGCAATAGATGTATGAAACAAATTTCGAGCGTGCACCGTGGGCCGGGCAAAATCTCTACGAATTGCACTCAACAAAGCTTCGTTCCACTCTCGCGCTACAGACTGAGCTGTAACTGCGGAAGAACATAGCAGAAGTAAAAAAACGAGAAGGGTGGTAATTGCTCTTATCATGATGATCGCTTTTCTATTTTTTGGGGAAACAAAAATATACGAATAACCTTTCAGTCTCAGTATAAACAAAATTAAGAAAAGGCTCAAGTATTCCCTATTTACAGCAGCAGGAAAACGTTAAACTATCGGTAATTAGCCTCAACTACATTAATTACCTACCTATTATTTGGTAAATTCGTTGTGCAGGCCGTTGATCAAGTCAGCATTTCTGCCTTTTGCTCTCTTTCTTAACTAAAACAATTGACAAGATGAGATTTAAACAGACGTTTTTACTCGTACTATTATTCAGTGCTTGTGCTTCCTTTTTGTTAGCTCAGGAAACCTTACCCAACGCTTCCAAAGATATTACCAAGCTTAGCTTTGTCCGACCGGAAGGGCCAACCCTGAATGACCTTTCTAATTATGGTAAAATAAACAGGACAGAAGGTACCCCTTACCTCTACGATGCCTATACCCCAGGGCGTATCCGCTTCGAGGGACAACCGAATTTCAGTGAAGCACTGGATGTATTGCTTGACCTCGAAAAAAATCAACTTTTCGTAAAGCTTTCAACCGGCTTTATCGGTGAATTCCCCCTTGATCGGCTGGATGCTGTAATGATCTACGGGCCACAGGACACGCTCACCTTTGAAGCATTGAATATGCGAGAGCTGTTTGGCGAAGGGGATTACGGACGTCGTTTTTACAGGGTGCTCCATCGTGGTGATCGCTACCTTGTACTCCACCAACCGATTAAATATCTACGCAAGGAAGACTACGTAGAAAACCTGGGGATGATCAGACGGCCAGACAAATACATGGAACGCAACCAATACTGGGTCTTTGATGGTGCCAGCATTTACGAAATCAAGAGTAACTTGCGCCAAATATCCAAAGTCTTTCCTCGAAAGGCCGCTGCCATGAAACGATTGGTAAACGCCAATGACCTGGACTTGAACAACCAAAATGACATGGGGCGCTTGTTCATGCTTTTGGAGGCGGAGGAGTGATTATTATATAAAAAAATGCCTGCCCTAAAGACAGGGCAGACACATCAAAACAAAACGAAAAACCAACTTTAAACAAGTATATTCTTAGAGGTTCCTGAAAAGATTTCAGGAACCTTTTTCTTTATAGAATTTAACCTCACCAGGTCTTATATTGTTGTATCACAAAGTGTTAAGAAAGTCTTAACGGTGTCATAATTTCACCATTACTACTGGGCACGCATACGAACGGGCAATTCCACCTCTTCTCCCTTGCGCATGATGGTCAGTTGTAATACATCACCTACTTTAGAACGCCCTACCATTTCCGTAAGTTCCGGTACACCATTAATGGTACGGTTGTTTACTTTGATGATAATATCACGTGGTAATAGACCTGCATATTGCGCCGAGCCACCATCTACCAACTCATCAATCACCACTCCCTGATTAATGTCAACACCTAGTTCTAAAGCAGCATCGGCATCTAAAGGATAAATACTTACTCCCAAAAAGGCACGTTGAAAGCTTCCAAACTCTATAATATCATCCGCAATACGGGTCACTAAATTGACCGGAATAGCAAAAGAATAGCCTTGAAACATTCCGGTACGCGTAGCGATAGCGGTATTGATACCTAGTAAATTTCCGTTTGCATCAACCAGTGCGCCTCCACTATTACCTGGATTAACGGCAGCATCCGTTTGCAGAAACGACTCGATCGCGTCTCTCCCCGGGATAAGTTCCAGACTACGACCTTTCGCACTGATGATACCTGCGGTGACGGTGCTCGTCAAATCCAGGGGATTTCCGACAGCCAATACCCACTCCCCTATTTCGGCCTGGTCTGAATCGGCTAATTCTAGCGTAGGTAGATTAATCGCATCGATTTTAATGACCGCCAGGTCTACTTTATCATCCCGGCCAATAACGGTAGCAGTAAACTTTCGATTGTCATTCAAGGTAACCGTCAAGGTCTCTGCTTTTTCAACCACATGGTTATTGGTAATGATATACCCATCCGAAGAATAGATAACCCCTGAGCCTGTTGCCGCTGATGGCCCGCCGAAAGGACTACCTTCATCGAAGAAAAAACGTAAAGGGCTATCGGAAGATTTGGACGTACTTCCGGCAGCAGAGATATGAACGACCGATGGGGTGGCTTTTTTGGCGGCTGCTTTGAAATCAAAAGTAGGGTTGACCGACATTTGCGGGGAGGCCGCTGCTCCAGGAGCAAAATTCACTTGTCGAACGGGCAGCTCCGTAGCTACTGCATTGTTGGGCGAATACTGGTAAAAGAAAAAAACGCCCGCCAGGGCAATGGCACCACCTACGGCACCAGCCAGGATTGTTTTCAACCATTGTTGCATAAGTCCGATTTTTATTCTCATGAATTTAAGCGCAAGCTTTCCGTAGATTAACGAGTAAGCTATTCAATTAAATACCTTGAAAAGGAGAAAAGTTGTCATCTGTAAGCTCAAAAGCTACCAATCAGCATCCAATTGCGACCAACTCACCAATACCATGGATGATTAGCTACGCGCTGCACTCCAGTGGTTTCCGGCTTTAAGCGTTTGGCACGGAGCAGGCTTTCACGTCGGTGTGGAGCATAGCCAGGTTGATCGGGCAATAACTGCTGAATAGCATTAGCACCATTATCGGAACCACTGTGAATAAAAGCGCCATCCCCCAAGTAAATCCCTACGTGGGTGATTTTTTGCGAACCATCTTCCCGCAAACGACCGAAAAACAGAAAATCACCCGCTTGGAGGCCTTTCAAGTTTTCGTTATACTCTACTGGTTGGCCGGCCTCTACTTGTTGAGAGGCGTCTCTAGGGATGATCAGCCCTTGTTGCCAGTAAACCGTTTTAGTAAAACCGCTACAATCCATTGCTTTGGGGCTGGTGCCTCCCCACAAGTAAGGTTTACCCAATTGGGCTTTGGCAATCTCAGACGTGAGCGAAAAAGAGGGAGATACTTTATCTAACCAACTGGCAAAAGACGCTAACGCTTCACTCAAGACGTAAGCTTCACGACCATCTGGATAAAGCACTTTGGTGAACTTACCTTCCGTATCTATGCTTACCAAGATATCACCTTTCACTAAATCACCAACTCGCCGACCTTCGGTAGCTGCAACCTGGTAGCTATAACCATTTTCCGCAGTAAAAATCACGCGGTTGGCAGTTTTCCATTCATTCATCTCTGCAGCCGTCATACGTACCAACTCACCTCCATGTAGCCAAGCGAGATAGCCATCCGGACACTGAACAAAAAACCACTCTTCATCTTGTTTCAATACCCTCAATGGTGTACCCAACAAGACTTGGGTAGCTAATTCTTGTGAATGCCCTTTTTCCGAACGCAAATTGGCCACTGAATGGCGGCTCAAGGCATAAGTAGCATCACCTAAATCTGCTGCTGGCAGCACCTTAATGCTATCGACAATCTGATAATTCACGGCAGCCAGGGCATTGAGAAGGCTATCTTTTGCCTTTTGTAAGGTAGTCTCTCCCGTTAAATAAAGTTTACCGTCTTCTTTGATCATTCCTTCCACCTCCATTCGGTTTACTCGTCGATCTGGTACGAAGTGAGAGGTGATTCCCTGCACTAAATCCCCCAAGGCGGGCGGCCACGGGTCGATTGTTGGGGTTCCACACCCCACTGTCAGCAAAAAGAAAGAAAAGACTAAAAAGGAGTAACGACTCATAGCAAAAGCGCAAGTTGTTTTTTACGCAGGAATAGAGGTGGTCTAAGATGAATAACAGAGATAGAAACGCACAGGGAAAGATAGTGATTGTGGGAGATTTCAGAGAAACTCAAAAAACAAGCGGGCTGATAAGTGTTGATACTTACCAGCCCGCTTTATCAGGCAAAATGAAACAAGTCTCTCAGATTAGTAAGAAATAGCTTCAGCACTTCTCATGCGTACACCAGCCTTTGATGGCTGATCTTGCGTTACGTTAAGGGCTTTGTTGGTTTGGTCAACATCTCCTTCGCCAATGGTTGAGCCATTGTCTTCAAAAACATTGCCTTCCAATAGTGCTTCACAGATACCGCGGCCTTCGCGTTGGTTGTAGATAGCACCACCCCGAACAACTGAGAAATTGTCAATGAATGTACTGTTCTTGATCATCGGCTGGCATTCACCGTAAAGGCCGCGATTCAAAATACCGGCACCGTACATCGACTCGTTGCCCTTAAAACTGCAGTTTGTGATTGTTGGATTACAAGTGCCAAAATTTCCATCATTAAAAATGGCACCCCCGTTGAAGTCGGAGCGATTGTAAACGAATTGACAATCGCTAATTGTTGGAGAGGTTTCCCCCTCATTCGCGTAATTATAGATTGCAGCACCTTCCCGAGAGAAGTTGTTGATTAAAATGCAATTTTGGATCATTGGAGAAGAAACACCGAATTCACCGTTGTTGTAAATACCAGCTCCACACGTAGTAAGGTCAGCACCTTCTACCAAGCCATCTGCATAACCACCAGTGATGATAAAACCATCAAGCATCGTAGCAGCACTTGCGTTCTGAAAGTAAACAACCGTATAGCTGTTGTCTTCAGGAGCTTCTGTACCAATCTCTCCACTCAGAATGGTTTTGGCTTCACCCAAAACGCGGTCTGTTAGTTTCTTTTCCTCGCCGATAAAGCCGCCGTAAACCTGCACACCATCAGGGATGATGAAACTAGCTGTACGATCTGCCTCATTGGTTGGAAAGTAAGTACCGTTGGCCACCCAGATGATGTCTCCAGCTTTCGCCTTTGCCAGTACTTCTTGTAAATTACTTGCGGCATCTTTCCAGGAGGTTCCTTCACCTTGCCCGTCTGAGTGCACGAAGTAGTGATTGTTTGCCTGGATACTCATCGCGAGCCCTCCCAGAAAAACGATCATTGTTGTTAGTAAAATTTGTTTCACGCCTAATTCCTTTTGAGTTGTTTGATAAAGTCCGGAGAAGGCACAGCACGGCTTATTCTCCAAAAGTCCTTTGGGAAGTAGTGAAGTCGATTCATAGTATTCGATGGGATGACCGAATTACTTGAAAACGATTTAACACCTTCCAAAATGGATGGCGTCAAACAAAAGTCAAACTTGGTTGGGATAACACTAATTAATCAACTGGGATGACAGTCAATTAGCCAGTTCATAGATAGTTGAACAGCTTGGGATAAAGCTACAAAACTATCTTCGGAAGAAAAAATTTTCTCCCTATTTAATTGGCGTGTTGGATTGTATTGTGTTGCTAAATACTTACCAGTGGGATAAAAAGCAAGTATTAGCTGCGATTGTGCTGATAAACGGCCCTAAATCAGATTAGTTTCGTTTAAAAGCTAAATTCTTCCGTAAAGAAGCGGAAATTATTTCGTTTCGCCAAATAAAAACCGAAAAACGAGCTAAAAATTTATTTTACGGTAGGAAAGCATTATTTTTCGCAAAGCAATTTAGTCCTTGAATAATTCTAATGACATTTTGCTCAAATCATAACTTCTCTTCTAAAAAAACGCCTGCTTCGTTTCATCTGGGCTTAAACGTCTCTTTATCGAGCAATATTTTGCCTGCACGTAAACGAAAACTTCAAAGGCTTGACGGATTTCGCGAAACAAATTTACTTGTACTTAATTTATGGATTTACAGGAATCCTCCCATTAAAGGTATACTGTTGGAGAGCCTCTAAACAGAGCAATTTGCCTAGAAGCACAACAAAATCCAAGGATTCCCGTAAACACGTATATAGTGTAAGTAATTACTAACAATGAACGGTGACTTATAGCTTTTTACAAAGTCTTAAAAAACAGTCATTGTTATGAACCGTATCAACGATATTCAAACACTTTACCTATAATAATCCCTCTGGCCAATGGCTGGAATGAACATGAAACAATTTTTATGATGGTAAGAAGAATACTCCTATCACTCTGTGTGGTATTGCTGTTCTCAGCAATTGGCCATACACAAGACTTTCACTATTCCCAATTCTCCAACGCTCCCCTCCAACTCAACCCTGGTTTAACTGGTGTCTTTGCAGGGGAAACCAGGGTTGCTGCCAGCTACCGCAGTCAGTGGAATCAAGTCCCCGTAGCCTATAAAACATTTACCGCCACGGCCGATCACAAATATACTTGTGGACGACCAGGCCCGGGGTTTTTCGCATCAGGTATTGCCCTTAATTATGACCAGGCTGGAGCTTCCAGGCTCTCGATGGCCCAGGTCAACCTTTACGGATCTTACACCTACCCCCTGAATGACCAGGCTTTCCTTACCGGTGGCCTTACCTTCGGCTTAGGTCAGCGTGCTTTTGATACCGATGACCTACGGTTTGACCGGCAGTTTGATGTACTCGTTGGAAGATATGATGCTAACTTGAGTAGCAACGAAACTTTTGCCAACCAAAGCCACATCTTTATGGATGCAGGCTTAGGCATCAATTTTCGCTGGCAAGAATTGCAGAGTGGTTCCCTGATCGATTTACTGGAGGACCGCTCAAAGCTTGATGTAGGAATTGGTATTCATCACCTCAATCGTCCTGACATGAGCTTCATTGAGGATGAGAAAGTAAACCTTCCCATCCGTTGGAGCCCTTACGCTACAGGTACCATACAGGTGGGCGATCCGCTGGATGTTCAGCTAGCAATGATGGCTCAGTTCCAAAACACCTACCGGCAGTACCTCGGCACTGCGGGATTAAAACTGCACCTCAATCGCGACCCAGGCCAGCAATGGTCTGTATTGTTAGGTGTAGGCTACCGCTTCGATGAATTTGGCGATGCCTGGTACCCTGCATTGGAGATCAACTACCATGAGATCCTTAGTGCCAGCCTTAGCTATGACATCAACATTTCCGATTTTAATATTGCCACCAATCGCCGTGGAGGACTGGAACTCAACGTTCGCTACCTCATAAAGAAGGTATGCCCATTACCCAACTTCAAGTTCTGTCCACTTATCTAATCCCACCACATGAGCAAGCGAATTATGAAACGATTACTTCCCCTCTTTTCCCTCTTACTCTTTTTTGGCACCAACGCTTTGGCACAGCCACTGAGTGAATGGATCAGCGCAGCAGATGCTGCCTACGCTAAAGAAGATTACTACAGTGCCTATCGTTACTACGATGTTGCATTGAAATACGACTCTACCCGCATGGACCTGTGGTATCGCCTAGGTGAAAGCGCACAGGAATTTACAGCTTACACAACGGCACAAAAGGCTTACAAAAGGATTTTTGCCAGTGAGTACCGGGATTCTTTTCCGTTGCTGACTTACCGGATGGCACAAGTACAACAAAAGAAAGGCCTTTACCAAGAAGCTTCTAACCTCTACGAACAGTTTGTCAATAGCGATCATGAAAACGTAGATCCCAAGTACTTCGACGAAGCAGAGAAACAACGGATCAATGCGGAATGGGCGATTGATGTAGCTAAGCGCCCCGCAGAAACCAACATTCATCACTTAGTAGGAGACGTCAACTCTGCCAATAATGACTTTGCTCCCTTTTATCATAATGAAACCCTGTACTTTTCCAGTTTAAGGTACACCGACAAACAAGACTCTATTGTACCCCGCCGTAGCCTGGCGCGCATTTTTCACCAGCAACCCGGAGACGATAAAGTAGAGCAACTTCCAAAATCAATCAATCAAGCAGGCCGGATGGCGGCTCACAGCGCCTTTGATAAAACGGGGGAGAATGTATACTTCACCCTCTGTGATTACGAGGGCGGAAGTACTGATTTCCGTTGCGAAATTTACTGTGCTACTGTTGAGTCTGACGGCAAATGGGGCACACCGAAGCGTTTACCGCTCAACGATGCCAAGGCGACTAATACCCAGCCCGTTGTAGGGGTAGACCCTGCTACGGATACGCCTTTTCTGTATTTTGTTTCTGACCGGGAAGGCGGCCAAGGAGGATTGGATATTTACCGCTCAGAAATCCTGCCCGGAGGTCTTTGTGGCCCGGTAGAAGCGGTAGATGTTGCCAATTCAGAAGGTAATGACATTACCCCATTTTACTACGCGCCTACCCAAACCCTCTACTTCAGTACCGACGGCCGCTTGACCCTAGGTGGATATGACGTCTATCGCACCTCCTGGAATGGTCGCGGATGGGATCGGCCTACTCACATGAGTATTCCGGTCAATAGTAGCTACAACGACTTGTACTACGCTCGCTTCCCTCAACAGGAGCAAGCCTATTTTGCATCTAACCGGCCTGACTCCTTGGCTATCTACTGGGACAATGGCAGCGATGCCTGTTGTAACGACATCTATAGCGTAGGGATCACCGATGAGATTAAACTGCTGGCCCTTACTTTTCACGCCCTTGAACTTACGGAATTACCAGGTGCGAGTGTAGCCCTTTACGAGCTTAACCCCGGTGGCCGACGCCTGATCGACAGCATTCAGAATCCCACCGACAACGATTTCAATTTCCTCGTTTTGCCGGGTAAACAGTACGAACTGGTGGCGACCAAACCAGGATTTACTATCGACCGGGATACGCTCGACCTTACTGACCCAGAATTGGCCAGTAAGAAGGAAATTGAACGCCGCCTGTACCTGTCGCCAGACTTAAAACTGGATGTTTTCACCTTTAACAAGTTGGACTCAACTGCATTGATCGGCACTACCGTCTTCCTTTACGAATACCTTCCTGATGGAGAGTTGGTTTTAGTAGACAGTATTGTTAACTCCAGTGCCAATGACTACCATTTCAAGCTCAAGCGGGGCAATCAATACCAGGTATTCACTCGAAAAGAGGGTTATCTGCCGGATCAAACCTTTATTGATACCAATGACCCAGAATTGGCGGATGTATCAACCATAAGTCGCAACCTGTATCTGGAACCAGGCCTGATTCTGGAAGTATACACTTACCGCCTACTCGACAAGTTACCGCTCACTGGCAGTACCGTCTATCTTTACGAATACACCGATGAAGAAGGGGAAGTGCTGGTAGACAGTATCTCTAACTTCAGGGGTCATCAATTTGGTTTCATTGTCAAAAAAGGCAAGCGCTATGTTATTCGCGGCGAACGCGAAGGCTACGGCCCAGCCCTTACCTCCCTTGATTTATCGGGGCCCGAAGTTCCTGAAACAGGTACTTATCGTAAAAACCTTTACCTGGGACAATTGCTGGAAATATTCACCTACGATGCGGTCACCGAACTACCATTACCTGGTGCTGAGGTACGCTTAATTGACCCCAAAACGGGTGAAATCGTAGAGGAAAAAATCAATCCTGAGGGTAATGATTTCCGTTTCTCTATTAACCTGGACAACCCTTACCGGCTAGAAGTTTCCCGCAAGGGATACAAACCGGTTACGGAGATCATCTCCTTCTCTCCTGCAGATTTAGATGCCGGTGGTGGGAAGATCAGCTTTGATGTCTTCCTCGAACCTTACGACGACCCCAACTCCATGTTGCCGTTGTACTTGTATTATGACAATGATTATCCAAACCCACGCTCGACCAGCCCTACTACTGATGTGGAATACGTAAGTACCAATGTGGAATACTACAAAAAGAAGCAAGACTTCATCCAGAACTTCACGGATGATATGGAATTGGAAGAAGCCTTCCGTACTCGTCGCCGCTTCAATGACTTCTTCAACCTGGAAGTACGTGGTGGTCGTTATGACTTGGAGGAATTCTCTAAGCGCTTACTGACATGGCTGGAAGCGGGCAATACCTTTGCTATTGACCTAAAAGGATTCGCCAGTCCACGTGCCAGTAGTGTGTACAATGAAATTCTGAGCTCTCGAAGGATTGTAGCGGTAGAAAACTTCTTCAGCCAATACAAAGGAGGCGCGCTGAAGCCTTTCATCACCAGCGGTGCCCTTAGCTATAATAAGCAACCGCTTGGAGAAACCCAGGCTGACCCTCGGGTAACGGATAAACTAGATGATCCCAAGAATTCCATTTTCAACCTTTTTGCCTCACTGGAACGCCGCGTAGAAGTACGCTCGTCGGCATCCAACAAAGAAAACTAGGATGAGAAACAGGAATAATCAAAGACTTAAACTGAAAAACGCAAACACCATGAAGTTGGTCAAAAACATATCACCAGATCTTTACAGTCGCCACTGGTTACTGTTCAGTATGGCCTTACTCCTCTCCTTTTCTCCTCTTTTTGCGGAAGGTTTGCAAAAAGTTGCTCCTACAGAAGACGACTCACCCGTAATGCTGGAAACAGGAAGACCTGACTTCGGAAATTTCGCTGCCTTTAACGGCCCCGAAAACAGCCGTCTTTACGTAACCATCGGTGATTTGAACGAAAAAATCTTTCTGGCACTGTCTCCTGAATACGACGATGATGGTATTGTTTATCCGGGTCAATTTGCCCCACAATACCGGTTCCGGATTCGACGTGCGATTGACGGAGCAGTTGTACACGGTCCTTTCACCATTACTACCGCGAACGCCAACGCCAACAGCTGGAGCCAAACGGCTTTTGGCAACTACAGTGTCACTACGTTACAAGGTGGACAGTTGATGTACCAGTTTCAGCCCACGCAATTGGGCAACTATATTATTGAGTTCAGTGATGCTTCTTTTCCCGACTCCAACGAGGGGCAGGTAAATATTCCTTTTTGGGACATCACCGTAGCTAACAATGGCGTACCCATCGATGGGCGCGTGTGGTCGCGCAACTGGGCCTTTCGTACGCCTCAGCGCAATCCCACTTCATTGCCTGACTGTGATTGGAACCGGCAGTTCAATGGAACGCTTTATTCTTACACCACTGATGGTTTTGTATCTCGTATCGACTTCTCCGATGCCGGTATGCAAGGACTTTCTTTCAATATCACCTTTAACAGTTCTGGGCCTGGCATGTCGGGAAATTTGACAGAGGATAGAAAATCTATTCCTAATGTAAATGCGACGCTTAATTCTGCCGAACACCAAATTTTTCTTTCGGAACCAGATATTGTGCTGTTCCCCAGTGGTGTGTGTGGCCAATTGACTACGCCCACTTCCTTCAACTGTATCAACCAGGATAGTTTCTGTCTGGAGGTTTCCGTCACAAAACCGGGACAAGTAGAGGTCGTCTTGGATTTTAACCAGAATGGTATTCTTGATCCCGACTCGGAAGATGTGACCCTCGTCTACGAATTCACTGACAACAATCTCAGTGATTGTATCCCCTGGGATGGCTTGCGTGGAGATGGTACTCCTATTTCTGTTGGCGATACCATTGACCTGATTTTCTTCTACTCGCAAGGTATCCAGCACTGGTCAGCCTATGACGTAGAATACATGCGTAACGGTTACTGTATTGAAACCATCCGACCGACTTGTGAACCTAATATTTCTTCTAACTTTCTCTATTGGGATGATCGTAATATCATCGATGACCCCGGTACCGGAGCAGTAAAAGATGGTCGTAACGGATGTGCTTGTGAAACCAACTGTCGAAACTGGGACAACTTCAACATCAACTCCATGGACTGTAACAATTTCAATGATGAAACAACTACAGGATACGGGGATAAAAATACCATCAACACCTGGTGGTTTGCCAATACGACTACGGCAAGAAGAATCAACGTGCCTATTGTTCAAGGAATGATTGCCGGAATTGATACGATTTGTCAGGACGACCTAACCACTTGGGTTGCCAGCGACCTTGGTGCTACAGGTAACGTAACCTTTCTTTGGACTGGCCCCAACGGTTTCACTGCAACTACTGCTGATATTACCATCGGCATTCCAGGAGAATATTGTGTCGCCATTATGGACGATCTTGGTTGCTCCACCAACCTTTGCAGGGAGTTAACCGTACTTAACCCTAATGATGGCAGCCTGATCTACCCTACCACGCTAAGTGGTTGCTTGGGATCAACGATTGAGATCATTGCCACCGGGAATTTAAATGGTTATTCATACAGCTGGAGTCCGACCACTGGCCTGAATGACCCCACAAGTCCTTCTCCATCTTTCACATTTTCGGGTAATATTACTTATACGGTCACCATTACCGATCTAGCAACCGATTGTTCCTATACCCAAACGGTGGACATCACTGGCTTGATCGAGCCAGAACCTAGTTTCACGACAACGACGGGATGTGATCAAGGTTTAACCATCAACTTCAACAATACCAGCACTAACGGGGCTACTTACGCCTGGGATTTTGGTGATCCAACAACCATCACCGATATCAGTACTTTGGAGAACCCCAGCTATACTTATCCTGGACCGGGCGCTTATATGGCAACACTTACGGTTACGAGTATCGACGGTTGCGTCGCAATGTTTATACGGGAGGTCGTCGTCGTTGAGGTGCCTTTAATCGCGGACTTTACGGTAAGCTACAACAGCTGTAGCCCCGACATGGTGGAAGTACAGTTTACGAACACCTCCATTAATGGCGCCAACAATACCGATAGCTACGCCTGGACTTTTGGCAATGGCAATGGTTCCAGTACCTTGGAGAACCCAACCCTTACCATTAACGGTAACCAAACATTCACGGTTTCCCTGATGATTACCACGGCTGATGGCTGTACGGCGACCAGTGCCCCCCAGGAGGTCACCATCAACTTGGGTCCGCCAACCGATCAGTTCCCTGATTTGTTGCTGGTTTGTGCAGGTGATTCCGTTCAGATCACGCCTGGCGGTGATCCCGCTTTCACCTATAGCTGGAGCCCTTCTATCGGCATCAACGACACCAGCTCGCCACAACCATTTTTCAACCCAGCAGTAAGTACCACTTATACCGTTACGATCACGGCGGAGGGTACGGATGATTGTGTGATCATTGAAACGGTAGACGTAGTGGTGCCCCCAGCAGTTGGCCTGGATGTCAACGGAGGAGGTAATTTCTGTACCGCGACCACCACCCTCACCGCTACTGCTGATGTCCCCGCTACGATCAACTGGTTTGTAAACGACACGGTCGTATTTACGGGTGAACTATTCACACCAGTCTTATCTGGCACAACGACCTATACCATCATTGCGACGGATACCAACGGTTGTAGTGAAACGGAAGAAGTGACGGTCAGTGGTGGCCTCGTAAATATACAGGTGCCCGATACCGTGGCCGTTTGTTTGGGCGAAGACATTCTATTAAGTGTCACCAACCTCGACCCCAACGATACCCTTACGTACCTCTGGTCACCAGCAGAAGTGTTTGTTCCCGGCACCGAAACATCTGCTACGCCTGACTACATAGAGGTCATCGGGCAGCAAGAGGTGTCGGTAGTTGTGACCAATCAATTTGGCTGTACGACCACTGAAACGGTTCAGATAGCAGTTGTGGACCCGGCCATTGATTTGAGTTTTACCAGTATGATCGACTGTAATGGTGGAATCGTTTCCTTTACCAATACCAGCACAGCCGCCTTTGGCTATGTATGGGATTTCGGCGATGGAACAGGGCCCAACTTTGAGGAAAACCCAGTACATACTTACGCCAACTCTGGCACGTATACCGTTACCTTAGATATCGTCTATGACGTCAGTTGTGCGGAAGCATTCAGCATGCAAGTAGAAGTACAAGAGCCACAGATTTTTGCCGGCTTCACGTATGACATTACGGAATGTTCCGCTGATGCAGCCGTGATTCAATTCTTTGATACTTCCACCAACACCCTTAACAATACTAATAGCTGGAACTGGACGTTCGAGAATGCCACCCCAGCGACCAGTACGCTACAAAATCCGCAAGTCACCGTCAATACGGAAGGCCCTTTAACGGTAACCCTTACTATTGGTACGACTAACGATTGCGAAAATACTATTTCTGAGGTATTGGAGATTGATCTCGTTGATTTGGACATTTCCCTTTCCGACACCCTGGTGGTATGTCTGGGTGATGCTATCCAGCTCAATCCCGATGGCGATCCGAGTCTGACTTACAGTTGGACGCCGGTAACTGGCCTGGATGACCCTACGGCTATCAGCCCTATTGCAACGCCATTAACTACTACCACTTACGTGGCAACGGCTTATTCTACGGTTGGTGCCGACACCTGTTTTGTCACCGATTCGGTAGTGGTATTTGTTCCTGAAACAATCCTATTAGAGTTAGATCAGGAACCGGTGGTCATTACTTGTGGTGAAACGGTCGTGATCAACGCAACTGCTAATGTCGATATTGATGTTCAGTGGTGTAGTACCATTGATGGCGTTATTGGCACAGGTAGCAGCATCAGCATCAATCCTTTCCGGACAGATACCATTATTGCCAAAGCTACCGATGAGTTTGGTTGTATGGCCATGGACACTATCATTGTGGTCGATAATGGTGTAGATATAACATTGGGCGATGGTGGAGAAATAACAGCCTGTCAAGGTGTTGAAAGCACGCTTTTCGTAACGAATCTTGATGATCAAGACATCCTCACTTACAGCTGGAGTCCTGAAGAAAACATCATCGGCCCATCGGATGGAAGTAGTGTAGACATCATTGTCAATGAACCAGGCACCGTTATTTTCACTGCTATTGTGGCCAATCAATTTGAATGCCAGGATACGGTCATGTTTACGGTCACGGTACAAGATTTCCAGGGAGAAGTGGCCGACACTTTGCTGGTTTGTTACAATGAAGCTACACCAATCAACCCTGGTGGCAACCCGAATTACGAATATAACTGGTCACCAATAACAGGGCTTGACTTGAGCAATCCGGCTAACCCCATTGCTACCCTTACGGAAAACCAGACCTACCAGGTGACGATAACCGACCCCGTAACAACTTGTACTGATACGGATTCCATCGTCGTCATTGTACAGCCTGATCTTGATCTGCAAACCACGGGCGGCGATCAGCTCTGTGAAACAGCCCCAACGACTTTGACGGCAACTACAGCAGTACCCGCAGATATTGTTTGGTACCTCAATGACGAGATCATCGGCATGGGCAACTCCATCACCGTTACCCCTCCGAATATTGATGGTTGTTTCACCTATACGGCCATCGCTACCGATCCGCTGACTGGTTGTGAGCAGAGCAGTAGCCAGGAGATTTGTCTGCAAATTTTCACCGACGAGCTTCCACTGGAGAATGTCATCGTTTGTGCCAACGAGCCGACGCCTATCAACCCCGGCGGTGATCCTACCCTCATTTATACCTGGACCCCTGAGGATGAATTCATTGACTTGACGAATCCGTGGAATCCTGTTGTTACAACGGGAATGCCTTTGACTTACTTTGTCACCGTAGTAGACACTACTTTTGGTTGTTCGGTGACCGATACGATCAATATTGACATCGCTCCAGAGTTGAACCTTTCGATCAGCCCTGAAAGTATTGTACTGTGTGAACCTGGTGACGTAACACTGACCGCAAACACCGACTTCCCGGCAGAAAGTGTCAGTTGGTTCTTATTGCCTAACAATGAGCCATTGGGTACAGGTACGGAGATTACTTTTACGCCACCAGCTGGTGCCAGTCAGGTTTATGCGGTGGCGATGAGTGATGCGGGTTGTACCGAACGTGATACCATCAACATCAGTAACTTCCCACTAGATGTGGCCATTACGGATGCACTGGTCATCTGTGTACCTACCGCAACCGTTGACCTCTCCATCTTCAACAACGACTTAACGCAAGTGCTGACCGTCGCGTGGGAGCCAGAAGGAGTGCTCACGGCACTAGATCAACTGACCGTAACGGTAGACCCCAATATCACTAACAACTTTAGTGCAACTGTCACCAATCAATTTGGTTGTACGACTGTGCTAAACACCAGCGTAACCGTTATTAACCTGGAGGCAGACCTGACCATTTCTCCTCCTGATACCATCTTACTAGGTGAGTCTTCGACCATTACGGTAGAAGGTTGTGTTGGGTGTACTTACGACTGGGATCCAGATGATATTGACAGCCCAATCATTGTGGTTACTCCTACAGAGACTGGAAACAATGTTTATACGGTATTCGTCAACCAATTAGGTTGTGAGTACGACTTGGAAACCAGTGTTTTCGTTATCAATGGCGAATGTACCACGGATCGCGTCTTCCTACCCAATGCCTTCACCCCTAACAATGATGGAGACAACGATGTCTTACATATTCGCAGCAGCTTCCTAGACCAAATTACGGAAGTTGAGTTTCTCATTTACAACCGCTGGGGAGAAGAGATGTTCCGTACCCAAGACCCCTACCAAGGATGGGATGGTACCCACCGGGGTGAGCAACTGGCACCTGACGTCTATGGCTTCTACCTGCGGGTGCTATGCCCCAACGGTGATGAGCTTATCCAGAAAGGAAACATTACTATATTGCGGTAAGAAAACCTCCATTTAGGATAAATTAAGGATTGCGTTAAAAATCCATTAAACGGTCGGCTCCATCTTGTAGTCGACCGTTTTTTTTGGCAGCTTTGGTTCGTCAAAAAAATAAATCTCAGTTACTCAAAAGACTTGTTCTGCTGGGTCAGTTTGGTGGGAAAATTGATGCATTATCGACCACGCGAAGCCTTTTTTGAGGAGCCTAGCCGTAGCTAAGTGACTTAAAAAAGGCACAGTGTGGGAAGATAAGGCGCGATTTGCCCCCGAAATGATCCCAGCAGTACAAGTCTAAACTACAAACCCACTACTCATGAAGAAATTCATTCTGCTTTCCCTCTTTTTCGTTTGTGCCATTTTTAGCCTCCGTGCACAGACTGAAATCAAAATCAACCCAGTCGCGCTCCTTTTTACCGGTATCGGTGTTGGAGTAGAATACGGTATCAACAATGAATTCGGTATTGATCTCAATGCCCTGATCGTCGAAGGTGGCGGAGGGGTGTGGGTTGCTGGCAAATACTACTTAAATCCACGCCAGGGACTAGATCGGTTCCACGTTGGTATTTTTGCTGGAGCTATCTCTGAGCTTGCCCCCGGATTAGGCTTTATGATTGGCCAAAAAATCGTCTCTTCTTCCAATCGTATTCTTTTCGACATTGGTGTGGGCGTCGGTCGTAGTTTCGACGGTGGCGTTTTACCCTACGGTAGATTGTCTATCGGCTACCGATTTGGCAGTAGATAGTGTCATCTCGAAAACGGGAGGTCGGAAGTCGGAAGCATTGAACCTAACTGAATAGTGTTGACTAGTTTTACGATTATTTCCGACTTCCCGATTTCCTCCCGACACCTCGGAATCCGACTTCAAAAAGCCTTAACTTGAGCGCAAATAGTTTGCTCGAAAGATGATAACAACGGATGTGTGTATTGTAGGTGCTGGCCCGGGAGGAGCCGGAGCAGCCTTAAAGTTGAGTTATTTAGGCATTCCCTCTCTGCTGGTCGACAAAGCCTCCTTTCCGCGTGACAAAATATGCGGAGACGCCATCAGTGGCAAAGTAACCACTCTCTTACAACGGCTAGACCCCAAGATACTGGAGCGTTTTCGCAGCTTAGCTACCAACATTGATGTTTGGGGCATTCGCTTCATTCCTTCCAGTGGGAAGATTTTAGCCTTACCTTTTAAACCCAATTACGACAAAACGCAAGAAGACTCCCCCGGTTACGTCATGAAACGTAACGATTTTGATAATTTCCTGGTGGAAGAAGTTCGTCGCCGACCAAATATTGACTTCAGGGAGCATACTGAAATTACCAGCTATACCCGTACGGTGGATGGCTGGTTATTGAAGGATAAAAGCGGCGAATTGGTTGTTTCTTGCAAAATCCTTTTGGTGGCCGATGGAGCCTATTCCTATTTCAGTCGGCATATCGCAGGCCACACCAAAGATAATGCTCATTATGCGGCAGCATTAAGGGCTTATTATAAGGGAGTTACAGGCTTTCACGACGACAATTTTATTGAGTTGCACTTCCTGCCCGAACTCAATCCTGGTTACTTCTGGATTTTCCCGCTACCTAATGGTGGTGCCAATGTAGGACTTGGGATGCGCAGCGATTTTATTCAAAAACGGCGCTTGAACCTGAATGAACTCCTAACACAGGCTATTCAAAATCATCCTGAAATAGCGGCCCGTTTTGAGCATGCGACGTTGGACGGAAAGGTCGTCGGGTATGGCTTACCACTAGGCTCTAAACGGCGTTCCTTATCGGGCGACAACTATATGCTGCTCGGGGATGCTGGTCACCTCATTGACCCGCTGACCGGCGAAGGAATTGGCAATGCTTTTTACAGTGGCTTCATTGCTGCAGAACAAATACAAAAATGCCTGGCAGAAAACCGCTTCGATAAAGCATACTTACAGGCCTACGATGCCAGGGTAGACCGCGTACTGCGGGCAGAAATGCGTCTTAGTTATCAGCTTCAGCGCATCATGCGAATTGAATGGCTCACCAACCTCATTGCCAGTTTCATTGCCAATAATCCAAAGATCGTTGATCTTCTTTCTCGAATGTATAGTGATTTTGATTTACGAAAGCAGCTTGTACGTCCGTTTTTCTGGCTAAAAGTATGGTGGAACAAGGGGTTAATTGCTCGCTAAAAGTTGTCGGGATTTTATTCATCTCATGTATACAACCATCCGCTGCCTTCCTAACTCTTTATGGGGCAAGACAGCTTAACCGATACTTTAAAGCGATTGCTAACCCCAAAAAATGTCTTACAGACAACCTAGGCAAGGAAAATGCCTTAAAAAAACAATTCCGTGTAACATTTTGCGGAAATTAGAGTTAGAATTAATGTTGGCTTAAGTTTCATAACTAGTGAGTGTAAAGTTGAAGTCCTGTGGTGTTTATCCGCAGGGCTTCTTTTTTTTCCGCCCTCAACCCTAGATGGCTTTCCTGCGTTAAATTATTTGTCACTCTTAAAGGTATTTTTTTAGCTTTTATTACTTTTAGGAACAATCCTGTCTGAAGACTCATACGCTATGTGGAAACCTAAGCTCCTTATCCCTATTCTGCTATTATTACTCAATAGCTGTGCTAATTACAAGCTCAACTACGCTGTAGAAGCCCAAGATTGGGAAGAAAATCTTCCGCCCGACACCCTACCTCGCTATACCGTTTATCTGGTCGGGGATGCAGGAGGTGGGTTGAATAACTGGACTCCTCCTACCCTAACTGCACTCAAAGGCACCCTTGATAGTGCTTCAGACAACAGTGCGCTCGTATTTCTTGGTGACAACATCTATCCTGATGGCATGGCACCGAAATCTTACCCTAACCAAAGAGAGCAAGCTGAAATTGCACTTAACCAACAAATAGAAGCCTTTGCTGATTACCCCGGCTGTGTCTTTTTCGTTGCGGGCAATCACGATTGGAATGAATTTGGTGTAAAAGGAGTCAGTAGGCAAGCCAATTACCTGGACAAAACTACGGATGGTCAAGCTCAATTGTTGCCCCGGCCAGGATGCGGGGATCCGGTAGAGGTAGAACTTACGGACGACATCACCTTGCTGCTGCTTGATAGCCAATGGTGGCTTACCAATTGGGAGGGAGAAATAGAAATCAACGAAGGTTGCGAAGCTAAAAGCCGGGCTGATTTTGCGTTTCTGCTTCAGGAGGCCATGAAGAGTAATCGCCGTAAAGAGTTGATTGTTGCCATGCATCATCCTATTTTCAGCAATGGTCCGCACGGTGGGAAATTCACCTTTAGTGAGCATGTTTTCCCCCTGCGCCAACTCAATGACAACCTGTATGTTCCGCTTCCTGTACTTGGAAGTTTCGTACGCTTTTTACAAAGCTCCATTGGCACACGCCAGGATTTGGCCAACTCCACCTACAAAGATCTTCGTAACCTATTGCTCAGTCAGGCCAACACCATTGGTGATGTTATTTTTGCCGCTGGCCATGACCATAATTTACAATATTGGGATCGCGACCAACAACATTTCATTGTCAGTGGTGCAGGCTCCCGAAAAAGTGCTGCAAAAACTGGCAACGGTGCGCTATTCACTTACGGGGGGTACGGATATGCCCAACTCAACTACTATCCAGATGGCCAAGTCTGGGTACAATACTTTGCGGTCAACCCTCTAGGCGAGCAAGCCCTGGCATACCAACAAAAAGTAAAACCCAGTTATGCAGAACGAGGAGAGATCAAGTTAGAGGTTATCGAGAATAAGTTTAGTGAAGATGGCCAGCAAACGCTTCCTCTCAGTACTGTAGATTTCACCCGTACCAAGGCAGGAGAGACCATCTGGGGTAAGCACTATCGCGAGGCTTATGCCACGGAGATGACGATGAAAGAGTTGGATTTAGCTGCGCTCGGCCTGATCCCAGTAAAGAGAGGTGGTGGTTTTCAAACCAACTCTCTTCGATTGGAAGACCCTATAACCAAACGCCAATACACCCTTCGATCCATTGATAAAGACCCTAGCCGAACAGTCCCCTACCCACTCAATACCAACTTAGTGCTCGATGTTGTACAAGACAATTTCTCTGCCTCTCATCCCATTGCAGCACTAGCTGTGGCCCCTCTGGCAGAAGCTGCGGGAGTTTATCATGCCAACCCGGAAGTCGTCTATCTACCGTCTCAAGAGGCGCTTGGTGACTACAATAAAGATTACGCAGGAGCCATCTATCTTTTCGAGGAACGCCCAGATGATGAAGCTTGGCAAGATGCTGCTGAATTTGGCAACCCGGAAGACATCATCAGCACGTTCAACATGATTGAGGAAGTTCGTGAAAGTCATGATGAGCGTATTGACCAACGTTGGACCATCAGATCCCGACTATTTGACTTGATCATTGGAGACTGGGATCGCCATGATGACCAATGGCGTTGGGCCAAGATAGACAAAGGTGAAAATGAATATTACCGACCCATTCCTCGTGACCGGGACCAGGCTTTTGCAAATTACGACGGCTTTATTTTTAATATCGCCAGGAGGGTTTCACCAAAAAGTAAACAATGGAGGCCCTTTACCGATAAACTGGGGCGAACTCATTGGGCTACCTATAATGCGTTCTTATTTGACCAAAGCTTTTTGACCAACCTCAGTTGGCAAGATTGGCAAGAAGCCATCCAGCATTTGCAATCAACCTTAACAGATACCGTTATCGAGCGTGCTTTCGCTCAGTCCTGGCCTGAGCCTTTTCTCAGCAGGGATGCCCCGGCCATCATCAAAGCGGTTAAAGGGCGGCGAGATAAACTGCTGGATATCGCCAAAGATTACTACTCCTTTCTAGCCAAGCAAGTCGACGTTTTAGGCACCGATAAAAAAGACTTGTTCCTGATTGAAAGGCTGGATAATGAACATACCCGTGTCAGGGTTTTTGACACCAATAAAAAAGGTAAAAGAGAAGGCATTTTTTATGATCGCGTATTTCTCAGCAGTGAAACCAAAGATATTTATTGCTACGGTTTAGGTGATGATGATATTTATGAAATTCGTGGCGAGGTCAACTTTGGTATTAGGCTCCATTTGATTGGCGGAGAAGGGAATGACGAATTTGATGACCAATCCTTTACGAACAAAGCTGGTAAATCGATCGCTATCTATGATTTCATCAGCGAAAAAAATAGGCTGACCCATACCAATGATAGTAAAGATCGACGTAGTAAGCGCCCTCAGGAAAATCTGTACAATCGGCGAAGCAAGGCTTATTTACACAATTTCAATCAGGCACTACCTTTTGTTGGCTTCAACCCTGACGACCGAATTTTCCTTGGTTTCAAGGGCGTGTATACGCGTTATGCCTTTCGTAAAGACCCTCACGCCAGCCAGCATCATTATGGCCTGATTGGCTCTCTGAGTACTGGCGGGATTCGCGCCAACTATACAGGGAATTTTTCGAGTATCATTGGGCGCTGGGGCCTACAATTTGCTACCGAATTGCAAACGCCCTTGTACGCCAGCAACTACTACGGCCTGGGGAATGAGACCATCAACCCAGAAGAGATCCTGGGCCGCGACTATAACCGGTTGCGGGAACGCCGCGTCAATGTAGGCTTGAAGTTGGCTTGGCGCCCTAATGATCAGTTTGAGTTGCTATTAGGACCACGCTTTAATTCCACTCGAATTGAACGCACCGAGGGCCGTTTCATCGACGCTATCGGCGACCAGTTTCATCCGGAAATTTTTGATGGCATTGAGATGATGAACCTCGAAGCTAATCTACATTTCAACAATGTCGATCAGCCTACCTTCCCAACACGTGGTCTCAGATTCGAGCTGAATACTGGTTGGGCCGATCAATTAGACGAAGAAGAATACAACTTTCCCTTCCTGGAAAGTGAACTGGCCATGTACCAGCAGCTAGATAGTCGTGGTAAGTTGGTGTTGGCTAGCCAATTGGGGGTGTCCCATCGTTTTACCGAAAATTATCCCTTCTTCCTTGGTGCTCAACTCGGCGGTCTCGGGCCTGAAGGTAATCTTCGTGGTTTCCGGAGAGATCGCTTCACTGGGCGTACGGCATTTTATCACAATACCGACCTGCGCTGGAAAGCACTCTACTGGAACAACAATGCAGTACCTATGTCTATTGGTCTATCGGCCTCTTTTGATTATGGCAAGGTAAGCCTGGAAGACATTGAAAGTGAAAAGATCCACTACAGTTATGGTGGTGGTTTGTTTTTTACCCCTTTTGAATTGATGACCATCCACATCGGAGCTTATTCCGGTAATGGTGAAGAAGTACGCTTTCTCGTAGGCGGAGGATTTTTCTTCTAGATCAAGTCACACCCTAATCCCAAACCTGAACCGGCGTGCAAATACCCATCCTTTAAAACAAAACCACCCGTCACCAAATCGCGGGCTAGGTCCAGGCTGCCATCCAAATCCAGATAACGGGTAGCATTACTCGCCAGTGCCGCATGGAGTGCAGCTGTGATAGAAACAATGGATTCATCATTGCAGCCCCACATCAGTTCAATCCCCACACGTTCCGCAACAAAGGCAATACGTCGAGCCTCCGCGACGCCACCACATTTCATCAATTTTATATTAAAGATGCCGTAAGGCTGCCCTTCTGTTGCCAGCATTAGGGCATCATTGGCATTATGCAAATCCTCATCAGCAGCACAAAGCTTGCGCAAATCCGGAGGTAACGTCAGCTGGGCAGCTGGGCCACAGAGGGTATCACCCGCCTGTACTTTGCCGCGGTCGTGGCCTGCGGGAAACGGCTGCTCGTAGAATTCTACGGCCAAGTGCTGTGTGGCTTTTGAAAAATCGATTAGGTCTTGAGGTGTATATCCCTGGTTGGCGTCAATACGGATAGCAATATCAGGGCCAACGGTCGCTCTAAGTTTAGTGAACACTTCAACGTCTTCAGCTACACTCCTTCCTGTTTTTAGTTTTATGACCCGGAAGCCCGTTGCCATGTGCTCTCGTGCTTGCTCCAGCGTTTCTTCTACCGACAGGATTCCGATGGTAATAGAGGTAGGTAACTTCTTGTATTGCAGCCCCCACCAATCCACCAATCTCACCCCCAGATGACGGGTAAAGGCATCGTGCAGTGCCACATCTACCGCCGCCAAGGCCGCAGGTTGCTTCAGCATTAATGGCCGTAAGCTGGCCAAAATTGCGGGAAAGGTCTGTATCGTAGCGCCATGTAAAGCTGGCTCTGCTATTTCTTTAAGTACGCGTAAGCTATCCTCAACACTTTCGCCCGTGACCCCCGGCGAGGGAGCAGAACAACCAATACCACGGGTACCATCAGCGAGCTCTAGTACGAGAAAGACGTTTTCCACATCCGAGATGGTTTTAAACGCAATAGTATATGGACGAGTAAGCTCCAGGTTTTCCCGAATGATCTCTACTTTGGTGATTTTCATAAAAATGGTTGGATGGTTAGTTGGTTGAAAGTTGATTGTTGTTGGTTGTTGGTTGACCTTTCAGCATGTAAATACTTCCGACTTTCGATTTCCGACTTTAAATGGTTAGTTGACCTTCAACAATCAACTTTCAACCATCAACACGCTTGACATCGTCATGCCTTCGGCATACATGTACTTACTTCCGACTTTAAAATGGTTAAAATTCGTTCGTAACGAGCTTACTATTCATCCATTCTTCGATAGCTTCGGCTTCGATAGGGATGCGTTGAGTCAAATCCTTAGGGCCGTGGTCGGTAACCAGAATGTTGTTTTCTAGCCGGATACCTATTTTTTCTTCTGGAATATAAATGCCTGGTTCACACGTAAACACCATGCCTGCCTGTACGGGCAGATAGCGCTCACTGAGGTCGTGAACATCTAAACCTAAGTGATGGCTGGTACCATGCATAAAATAGCGTTTGTAAGCAGGGTGAGCCGGATCTTGGTTTTTTACTTGTGTTTTATCTAGTAAACCAAGCTGTAGGAGTTCCTCCTCCATCAGTTGACCTACTTCCTTGTGGTAATCCTCAAGGCTTACGCCTGGCAGCAATAACTTTATGGCCGCCTGTTGCACCCTCAACACAGCATCATATACCGCTCGCTGTCGGCTACTGAAACGGCCATTGACGGGAATCGTTCGAGTAAGATCAGCAGCATAATTGCCGTACTCTGCCCCAAAATCAAGGAGCAGTAAATCTCCGTCGCGACACGGACGGTTATTTTGGATGTAATGCAACACACAGGTATTCGCCCCGCTGGCTACAATGGGTTCATACGCATGCCCCGTAGCTCGCTGCCGAAGAAAGCTGGCGGTGATCTCCGCTTCTACTTCATATTCATGTACTCCCGGTTCCACCATTTTCAAGACTTGCTCAAAAGCTGCTCCGGTAATATTGACCGCTTGCTGGATGAGTTCCATCTCCAAGGGTGACTTGATCATGCGCAGCCGCTTGAGCAACGGGCCGGAACGGTGGTACTTATGCGCTGGATAGTGCATTTGCAACTCCTTGGCCAACCTTTGGTTTCTGGTGAGTACCGGGCTTTGGAACCGGTCGTGCTCATCAAGATTGACATACACCCGCTTGGCCAACAGCATCAACTCGTGTAGAATCGTATCCATCTCATCCAGCCAGTGCACCCGATCCACCCCAGATATCCGGCGAACATCAGCTTTACTCAATTGATCGCCTTCGTAACGAGATAACCGCTCTTCGTTTCTACGAACGAACACAAGCTCCTCAAAACCATCCTTGACACAAGAGGGAAATAACACAAGCACCGTCTCCGGTTGCTCTATGCCCGTCAGGAAAAACAACTCACTATTCTGTCGAAAAGGGAAAAAAGTATCACCCGATCGAGGCAGTAAATCATTGGCATAAAAAATCGCCAAACTATCAGCTTTTAGTAGCTGAGCATAGCGGCGGCGGTTGAATGAGAATAACTCGGCAGATATAGGATGGTACTTCATTATGCAAAGTTAAAGAACTATTAATTCCTTCCCAATGTTATTATCAATGTAAATTTAATGTTAACTTTACATTAATTAAAGATTAACGCCTTATGAAAAAGAAGTTATTTAAAGAGAAGCAACAATACCAAGGCAAGGATCTTATTGTTGCGATAATTGTCATCATGCTGCTCCTTACTTACCAGCTGATCGATAGTGTATTCATTTCTCACCAACAAAGTTGGCTGAACAACATCCTGTGTCTGGGGGTAATCATTGGCCTGGGCTGGTGGATCAAGTCCTTGTTCCAGCGTCAGCAGAAAAACATTGTTACAGACAAAAAAATCATCTGCAAAGTAGACTCTTGGTACCAGGATAAAAAGAAGATTCCTTTGGAAGACATCGAAAGCTGCGCGGTGGTAAAAACCCCTGTAGTAGCCCAGTGGCATGGTTCAAATATCGAAATGCCCAAAGAAGAAATGTGGTCCATCAACGGCCGAAACGGCCTGGCAATCGCTACCAAAAAGGGGGAGCAGATTTTTATCGGATCTTCCCGGGCCCAGGAGATGGCGCAGGCGATCAAGCAGGCTTTAAGTATCTGAAAGTTGGGTGAGTATAAGGGTTTAAAAGTCGGAAATCAGAAATCGGAAGTGGGAAGTATTTCCGACCTCCCATTTCCCACCTCCGACTTCAATTATCTTCTTAATTGCAGGTGCGCCTCTTGACCCATTTTTTTCTAACTTTTACACCCTTACACTTTTATCACTTTTACACCTGAATTATTCCTTCCAACGAATCCTCTTGGCTTTAGGCTTGATGAACACGGTTTGCTCGGAGGCAACCAACAATCGTTCCGGCGTGAGAAAATCCAGTGATTCGTACTGGGTAGCCAGAAAGAGCGATATCCGACGAGAACGCAACTTCCCTCGCAAAAAATGCCCTTCCGGATAATCAGTGAAATAATAAACATTGGCGGCAGAGTAAGGTATGAAACCCAATCGAAACTTGAAATAGTAAGCCAGCAAAGCCACTTGCCCCGTCTCTGGATGGATTGCGGCAGCCGTAACGGCTCTTTTTCTCAGTTGCAAACTATCACGTAATTCGGCCGTGTACTGTCCCGCTCTAGCAGGAACTACATAATGATAGGTGGTCAGGTTCGCCCGTTGAATGCGACTTTTGGTAAAAAGGTGAAGAGAATCCTGGTGCCAGAAAAAGGCCTCCACATCGTAAAAACGGTGATCAGGATAAGCAAACTGCAAACTGTCGATCTGCCCATTGTGGGGATCATAGCAGTACACCTGCAATTCGGAGCGTACCCGCCGATTGTCTCCAAAATCACCGATGTATAAGCGCCCTTGATCATCGTGCGTCAGGTCTTCCCAATCTTGATTAATGATACTGGGCAACGGAATTGCAGCTTGAATTTCGCCTCTCCCATTGGTAAGAAACAATTCGGCAGCATTTCCCCCGTCATTGAGCCACCAAAGACTATCTGCACTGTTTACCACCAAACCTGAAACCTCCCGTAGTTCAGCAGGTAAACAGAATTTCCGAGGGCTTTTTGATTGCCCAATCAAGGATAAAGATAGCAGGCAAAAGAGCACTAGAATGCCCGATTTCAGGTAATTATTTGAAAAAAAATAAAACTTTTTTATCATTTTTTTCTGATCATTTCATGCCCTAAAGCTTAGTAAATCAAGCATCTCTGAAGGCGATAGTTGCTTTAACAAAGAATTTGTCCTGTTTCCCAAAGATATGCGGCGAAAAGGATAATCTCACAAATCTGTTTTGGGAACTGAACAAAATCTTAATTTTTATTTTTAGTTTACACTGGTTTTACAAAGGCTTGATTTTTGGATATTCTTGACCGTTTTCCGACTTCGGTAAGGTGAAAAAAGAAAATTACTAATCGTAATTCCACCTAAGTCAATCACTTACTCCCTTGGCCCCAACCACTTATCACGACCAATTAATCGTTCATTTCCGTATCTTTGTAGGGACAAGCCACTTGTCAGCTCTGTAAGAAAGACTTATAGAGTCCCTAAATTAATATTGCTGCTATTTTGAACAAGACAACAACTTCTACTGCTGTTATGCCTTCAGAACGTCAAGAGATATTGCGGGATTACTATATCTGCTGTCTCAGTCGTGAACTCAGCCTGGTCATTCGCCGGGATGTACTGACGGGCCGCGCCAAATTTGGTGTTTCAGACGATGGCAAAGAGTTGTTTCAAGTAGCTATGGCCAAAGCTTACCAAGCTGGTGATTGGCGCGCTGATTATTACCGCGGGCACACCCTACTTCTGGCCCTCGATTTGGCTAAGCCCGAAGATATCCTTGCGCAGTTGTACGCCGATCCGGAAAACGACCCCTTCAGCGGTGGTCGCCAGATGGTAGGTCACCATATGACTCCCAACACCAATGCGGAGGGAGATTGGATTCCTCAACTTTCACAAGTCAACCTGTCCTCCGATATTTCTACCACTGGTGGGCAAATGGCACGCGCCACTGGCCTGGCTTACGCCAGTAAAGTTTATCGCGAAACCAAGCACCTCAAGGCACCTAGTTTTTCTGACAATGGTCAGGAGGTATGTTTTTGCTGTATTGGAGATGCCAGCACTAGTGAAGGTGCTTTTTGGGAAAGCCTCAACGCCGCCGGCGTACTTCAAATTCCCCTAGCCGTTACAGTGGCCGACGACGGCTACGGTATCTCTGTACCTACTGAGTACCAAACCATAAAAGGGAGCATCAGTGCTGCACTGGCCGGATTTGCCGCCGAAGGCGACCAGGAAGGCATGGCTATTTACCGCATTAAAGGCTGGGATTATCCTGCACTTTGTGAAGCATATACCAAGGGGATCAAGCAAGTACGTAAAGCACACCAACCTGCCCTCTACCACATAGAAGAATTGACCCAACCACAGGGGCATTCCACCTCTGGTTCGCACGAACGCTACAAAAGTGAAGAGCGCCTGAATTGGGAACAGGAATACGACTGTAACCGACAGTTTCGCCTGTGGATGCTAGCTACCGAAATCGCAGAAGAAGAGGAACTACTGGAGTTGGAAGCCAAAGCCAAAGCTGTCATTACCGAAGCCAGAACCCAGGCCTGGGATAATTTCCGGCAACCCATCAAACTCCTCCAGGAGCAACTCAACCAAGTCATTCAAAGCCTCCCAAGCAGCGAGGCAAAAGATCACGCGCTCAAAGAGATAGCTCAGTTGCGCACCCCCAGTCGTTCAGAGCTCTTAAGCATTGCCCGCCGCTTGCAGTTTGCTTTCTACGGGCAGGAAACACCCGCTCTCACGCAATTCATTGCACAAGAAAAACAGCATCTTCAGCAACTTTATAGTAGTCATCACCTCAGCGAAAGTCCCAAAGCTGCGCTGCGGGTTCCTGCGGTAGCCGCCACCTATCCGACCACTGCCAAAAACATCAACGGTTTTGAAGTGATCAACCATTTTTTCGACCGGGCATTAGCGCGTATTCCTGAGCTATACATCTTCGGCGAGGATGTGGGCAAGATAGGCGGAGTCAATCAGGGCATGGCAGGTTTACAAGAAAAATACGGCGAGCATCGCGTCTTTGATACGGGCATCCGTGAGTGGACGATCGTAGGCCAAGCCATAGGTATGGCCATGCGTGGCCTGCGTCCCGTGGCCGAAATTCAGTACCTCGATTACCTGATCTACGCATTCTCTCCCCTCTCCGATGATGCGGCGACGCTGCGCTGGCGTAGCAATGGCCTACAGCAGGCTCCC
Source organism: Lewinella sp. LCG006 (assembly GCF_040784935.1). Taxonomy (GTDB): domain Bacteria; phylum Bacteroidota; class Bacteroidia; order Chitinophagales; family Saprospiraceae; genus Lewinella. Next base: position 905,740 of record NZ_CP160680.1, read on the forward strand.
CTGATCATTCGTACCCGTGGGCATCGCCTGGAAGGGATCTGGCACTCGGGATCACCCATGAGTGTGCTGCTCGGCGGCTTGCGCGGAATGCACCTGTGTGTGCCTCGCAACATGGTGCAGGCTATCGGCATGTACAATACCTTGCTCCAAAGCGACGACCCCGGTATTGTGATCGAATGCCTCAATGGCTACCGACTCAAAGAAAGCTTACCCGACAACCTCGACACCTTTACCGTACCTCTCGGGGTACCCGAAACCATTCGGGAAGGTGCCGATCTTACGGTCGTTACCTATGGTGCCTGTATTCGCATCGTCGACGAAGCTGCTGCTACCCTGTCCAAAATGGGCATAGAGATCGAAATTATTGATGTGCAAACGCTTTGGCCTTTTGACCTAGAGCATCGCATCAGTGCCAGTTTACGCAAAACCAATCGCCTGCTCGTCGTCGATGAAGATGTTCCTGGTGGTGCCGCCGCCTACATCATGCAACACATCCTGGAGGACCAAGGTGGCTATTTCCAACTAGATGCTACACCAAGCACACTGACAGGTACAGCCTACCGACCTCCCTATGGCGACGATGGCAACTACATCAGCAAGCCCAATGTGGAAGATGTGGTGGAAAAGGTCTTGGAAGTGATAGCGGAGTAGTACCCTTTTCTTAGTTATTTGGGCGTATCCCCTCCGCTGAGCTACGGGGTCGCGCTGTTGCAGGGCGCGTTATTCACTTGGCCCCTCCCTGTGGTCGGGTCTGGTGCTGCGCACCACCCTTACACATCGCTTACGCAACAATTCGGCTAGCAGGGCCTAAATAAACAATCCCCTCCCCTTGCTGTTTGGTACTCACAAACTATACATCCAATGGATACTTCCGCCAAAAATGTGCTGGGCACCGAACTGCAAACTTGCTCCACCAATCCCCTGACGGGCTATTACCGCAATGGTTGCTGCCATACCGGACCGCAAGACAGTGGCCGCCACGTCATTTGTGCCCAGATGACCGAGGAATTCCTACACTTTACAGCCAGCAAAGGCAACGACTTGATGACGCCGCAACCTCACTATCAGTTTCCTGGTCTAAAGGCTGGTGACCGCTGGTGTTTATGCGCCCTCCGCTGGCGAGAAGCTTACGAAGCGGGGGTAGCACCGCCAGTGATCCTGGCCGCTACGCACGCACAGGTGCTCCAATATGTCACCATAGATATGCTCCACGCGCACGAGCTTACCAATCCATAAAGTCAAAGTGGTCTCAATTATTTCCGCCGTAACACTAGGGGTGATTATCTTGTGGATAAACAATTGTTACGAAATGGCCGAGTTGAGCGAGATCGTTTAAAAAGCGGTATCTTTATACCCAAACTAATATTTGCCGCCGCCGCCGACTCTTTAAATTACCCAGTGACCATGGAACCTCACTACCAACTTACCGACCAGCAATTCAGTCAACAATTTGCCGACTGCACCCTACCTCCACAATGGTTCAGCCATACAGCCCACTTGCGCTTAGCCTACATTCTTTTGCAAAAGCACAGCCTGAAGGAGGCCCGCCAATTGATGTGCTCCCAGATTCAAACTTTCGACCAAACATTCGGGGATGGCACCAAATACCACCGCACACTGACGGAAGCATCTATACAGGTCGTTTGGCATTTTATGAGCAAAAGCACAACGGCTACTTTCCCGGAACTACTCACAGCATTCCCGCGTCTGGTTAGTAATTTCAAAGACTTACTCCTGACCCACTACCGGCCAGAAACTTTATTCCCTCCACCAGCCAATACCGTTTATCAGCAACCAGATTTATTGGTGTTCCCGATGTGATTTTTTTTGAACCATATTAGGAATTATAAGGGCATTTAAGTTTTTTCTTTATGACCTGAAGGTCATGAATAGCTAAACACGACAAGTAGCAAATTAGCCTCGAAGGGATTTGATAATTTCTGACAAAATCTAGTCCTTATACCCTGTACGAAGTACCAAGTACAGTGAGTTTTGCCTTAGAGAAAGGCTGCTTTCAGGCTAAATTGCAAGGCAAAATTCACCTCCCTCACCCTTCAAACTTCGGGCTACGTTTTTCCATATTGGCGGCAAATGCTTCCAGCAGGTCATTTGAGAGCAGCATGGAGGCATTCCAGGCGGTCATGTAATTGAGGGATTCGGCTACCGTATGGTCACGAGCGTAGAGCAGGATTTCTTTGGTGCCCCGAATGCAGAGAGGAGATTTCGTAGCGATGGTTGTAGCAAGTTCTAATACACCTTTTTGGAGGTCTTCCTGGCTAGGATAGGTACGGTTACAAAGACCAATGGCGGCGGCTTCTGTACCTGCAACATTGCGGCCAGTATAGGCCATTTCAGCGACGATGCCAGGTTGCAAAATTTTGGGTAAGCGCTGCAAGGTGCCGATATCGGCCACCAAACCCAGGTCGATTTCCTTGATGGAAAAATAGGCGTCCTCGGTACAATAGCGCATATCGCAAGCAGCTATAATATCTACTCCACCACCGATGCAGGCACCATGAATGGCGGCAATCACTGGCTTGCGGCACTCCTCGATGGCGGTGATCGCGTTTTGCAATTTGAAGATAAACCCACGCAGGGCCTCGCGCTTGCGCCCTTCACAAGAGATGGTATGGAAGCGTTGCAGATTCATTAACACCGTAAGGTCAATGCCAGCGCAAAAATTGCGTCCTTCGCCTTGCAGGATAATCACCCTCACCTCAGGATGCTCGTGCAGTTCGCGGAAGATCAAGGGCATCTCCTCCCAAGCCTTCTCGTGGAGCGCGTTGGCCTTATCTGGCCGATTGAAACTGACGGTAGCAATGTGCTGATCGATGTGAACGAGGAAAGAGGTATACATGGGAGGATTGAAATTTGTTAATGAAAGGGGCTTTTACTGGACTACCCAAGGCACCTAAGGTATATTTTTTTTGAACCACCCAAGGCACCTAAGGGGTGTTTTTTTTTGAACCACAGGAGGCACGAAGAATAAAAAACTTAGGTGCATACCGCGACGTAGATATAATCTACGCCGAACGGGGGGAAATTTGTGTACATACCGACGTAGGCACAGCCAACGCCGAACAGAGGAAAGGATTTTTGAACCACCAAAGGCACCTAAGTAATTTGACGGAAATAAATCCAGCAACTTTCTCTGAGGATTTTTGAAATTTTTCACACAACTTTCCTGCCTACTCGGCGAAAGGCAGGCAGGCTTTCAGTCAGTTGTTTAGAAAAATTTAAAAAATCGAAAGTTGCTTGACTTATTTTTTTCCGTCCCTAAGAGAAAAAACTTAGGTGTCTTTGGTGGTTCAATTTCAGGTAACACAAACATAAAGCTGCCTACCAGTACGTACTCCCTGTAAACCTCCGCTCACTTCGGTACAACTGCATTCGTTGGTGAGCATATTGGTTGAAGGTGGCGGAAAGTAAGGCATCATAAGCGGTGAAAGCATCGGACCGGCCAGCTTGTTTTTGCTGGATGGCACCGACGGCATCACGAGCAGTCACCAGGGCCATGGTGATGCCGTGCGAGGAGACAGGATCGAGGGTGAGCGCCGCGTCTCCGATGGACAACCAGCCTGGCCCGTAGAAGGACTCCAACCGACTACTATCTGCTGCTATGAAGCGTGGCGTAGTGAGTGCATCAGTGGCCTTAGTGATGCGTGCAGCGGTGTGGGGAGCCGCTTCGTAAAGCTGCTTCCAACCGGCTCCTGTCCCCCATGTTTCTCGGTCTTCCTTTCCTGGTCGGCAGAAAAAGGTGGTCGCCAAGCGGTTGCCAGGTATCAGCGCAGTATACCACCAACCCGAAGGTGTGGTTTCAATTAATCCAGTGCTATCTAAAAAATCTGTTGGCATTTTCAGGAAGCGGATCAAGGCCAGTTGTTGGTGTTCATACAAACGAGCAACTCCTTGTCGGCGAGCCAGCCAAGCATTGCGTCCGCTACCATCAAGGATGAAATCAAAACGCTCTTGTGTGGGTTGACCATCGTTTAGCCAGCTTACTTCCCATTGGTCGGCTACAAATTTGGCGTTCTGCATTACCGCTCCTATGATCAGGTCCGCGCCTGTATCAACCGCTTTATGCACCAATTGCTTTTCAAACACCCGCCGATCCAGGTGCCAGCCTTGCCCCAGGGGATGTGCCAGGTAATCCCGATGTATTACCCTATCACTTCCCCACAGGGATTGGATACCGTAAGTAGGCAAGTGACTGGTATGCTGAAAGTCTTCCCAAAGCCCGAGCTCCATGAGCAAAGGTTGTACCGATGGGGGTAGGCTCTCCCCTACTTTTGGCTCCACTGGATCAGTGGTCAACACATCAGACCGGCGGTCGAGCAAGCTCACCTCCCACCCATTACGAGCGGCGAATATGGCTGCTGCTGCTCCCGCCGGTCCGGCACCAATGATGAGTATTTTTAAGTGAGGTTTGAATGATGCTACCGCCATTTACGCGGATTCATATCTACCCATTCCGGCCGTTGATGGTCTGCGGTAGAAGGCGTATCCAGGGATCTGCTGGTCATCATCTGTGGTTCATCCTGCACCGAGCGACCCGTTTCCACCCATACTTCTTTGGGAAACAGTTGCTCATCAGCATCCAGTTCGCGTTTGAGGATGATGCCAATTTTGTACCATTCTTCCGTAAACTTGGTGACGCCCTTCATCCGCTCAGCGATAGAACTGCCACCGGATTTCATCGTTCCATCTTCATTGTAAATAAAGCCCCGCAACCACTTCTTCCGGCTCGCCGGGCCGAAGGCTGCAAATTTATCATCAATGCTACTTTTTTGATCATTCAAGGTTGCAAAATCCTCTTCGGAGAGTACATCATTGGGCACCCGTGCAGGCCAGAAAGTTGGCAGATACTCTCCCGCATACGTCCGATAAGCGGACAGACAACTGGAGGTATCCGACTGCCAGGGTACCGCCATCCATTTGGTCAGGTCTCCGGGGGAGCTGCCGTCTAGTGGGCCGTTGGGCTCCATCACCACACTGTTGCTAATGGCGTAACCGAAATCCTCCTTGGGTGTTTTCCGGCGTTTGATACGGAAAGGCTCATCGCCACAAAACATGATCGCGTGCCGCATGGGCCAGGTGAATTCACAACCTGGATGAAAGGGCCCGCCCAGGGTTTCTTCCAAAGCTGCTACTGTCAGGCCATTTGCTTGTTCGGCAGGCGTCATTTCTTCCCACTTGCGGTGCTGTGGTGGAGGTTCTACGACAAAGTTCCCATGGGCCCATTGCTCCAAATAATCGTACTTTAATTGGGTTATGGCAAACCAGGCACGAGGATTGGTAGAATTGATATTGAAGGTTACTCCATCCCCATAAAGAGGTGGCCAGGCGGCAGGTTCCAGTTTTTTATACGCGGGATTACGGAAGGATTCGAAAATCACCTGCCGGAAAGGTCGATTTTCATCACTCGTATCCGTCAACCGCTTGAGTACTTGCTCATTTTCAAAATCGTAGGCACTACCCCAACCAAAATCACGGCTCACGCCAGCATTCACCCACTGGTTGTTACTTAACTGTTTTAGAGTAGGATAGATATCCGCATAAAATGAAGGGCAATCTTTTTTCACACCAGGATGCAAGCTGCTGGCCACATCTTGCAACAGCTCGTAACCGGTAGAAAAAGCCTGAACGCCTACTGCATAATTAGGTGGAGCCGTAAGTACCCAGGCACCTTTGGCGTTAAGCTCCCTCCCATCAGGCAAGGTCACTTTGGCATCTACTGGCCCATCCGAAGTATCGTCATGCCAGCCTTGGTTATTGGCGAATGTCGTCAAGGGTGCGGGCTTTTCTCGAAAAGAATCTGATTTTCCCCAGCCACCTAAAAAGAGAAGTCGCCCCTGGTTATCGGTGCGCAACTCGCCCAAATAAACTTCTTTTTCAATATGACCAATAGTTCCTTTAAAGTGATAGCGTGCGCCATCGGGGTTGGTGTTCCTACCGGTGATGTGCTGGGCCCGAGCTTCAATCATCAGCTTTTTGCGGTCTTCACATTCGTAGTCTGGATTACGCCGCAGGCTTAGCACTTCGGGGCCTCCGGGGGTGGCATTGCCGTTTTCGTCGTATTCTCCTTTGGCGGTAGGGGTATCGAGGGCAATATCGAAATTATACCAGGAGGCTTTCTTATTGGCCACGTCTACCCGCCAGTCGATCTTCACGCCGTGGTCTTCATTCAATTCTCCGAGGAAGTTACCTTCTTGATCTAAGCCATAGATGAAAAATTGGGCAGCCTGGCGTTTGATACGGCCTTGCTGATCGCGAAAATTATCCTTATCCATAGCCGTTTGTCCGGGAATAGTGGGGCCTATGAAATACTCGTTCGGGGCATTTCCTACCCTCGCAATACCGATAGCCGGATAGATAGCCACCGTGTGTACTTTTTTTAAATCCATTTGAATATGAGTTATACTTAGAGCATGTTTGGAGCTTGCTTACACCGAAAACCAAGCATTTAGCAACCTGGCGTCACTCAAAATCACTTACTTGACCCGCCAAGCGCGTGATTTTGAGTTTAGCCAGAACGCTAAATCATTGATTTTCAAAAGTAATCCGCTCCAAACATGCTCTAAGGTGTAAAATATAATAAAGTGTACCCGCTGGTGTACACCGAAAACAAACACTGCATTTTTAGGGGAGGTAATGAAGACCATCTAAGATAGGGATATTCTGACAAAAGATGGTAAAAGCAGGCACCTAAGAATCAGTGGAGATGGTGAGCGCTACCTCCCCGAGGGGTAATTTGTACACTGTAAAGGGAGCTTTTTTGAACCACATAAGGACACCTAAGGGATGGTTTCTGTTGAACCAAATAAGCTGCTCTGTAGAGCAGGGTTTCATACCCTGATTGAAGGAGTAGCGGCATGGCCCCAAATGAAATCATGGGCCAGTATAAACGAAAAAAGCACAACAAACCGAGGTGGTAAGTTGTGCTTAATTGGTTGAGGTTGCGAGCGGATTCGAACCGCTGTACAAGGTTTTGCAGACCTTTGCCTAGCCACTCGGCCACGCAACCCTTTCTTCTAAAACACGGCTATAAAAGCAATGTCCTTCGAAGGGAACGCAAATATAAAGCTTTCGAAATAATAATACGCTTTTTTGCAAAAAAAGTTCCGGTGTTATGAAAAATAGTGGCCTCTCCTAACGGAGGAGCATCACATCACCTCCCAACTCAATGGGAGTGCCACCATTGGGTGTCATTCGGATGAAGTAGAGGTAAACGCCTTCAGGCATCAACGCTCCTGCTCGTTTGCCATCCCAGCCTTTGTCAATGCTGTTGCTTTGGAAGACTTGCCCGCCCCAGCGATCAAAAATTTGCAGCTCATATTCCGATAAGGTACCAAAAGACAACTGTGGACGGAAGATCGCATTTACACCTTCCGGCGCAAAAATATTAGGCACGTATACTTTGGGGGAAGGTATCAGGCAAACGGTATTGGAAGTAATAACCCTGCTGAGTTCTTCGCCCGTAGACAAAACATACGTAACATTTACCCTCAGAAAATAGCAACTTCCTTCGCTTTCTTCTTGGGGGTTTATAGGATCGAGGTACTGTAAATCGGTTTCACTACCCGAAAAAACTGTTATCTCCGAAGCTCCCGCGACCTTAACCAACTCGAAAGTTACATCCGTTGCTAGACTATGAACATAAGCATCCCAGCGTAAACGGTTGCCGCTGGCCAGGGCTTCTCCACGTAGGAACGGCGTCGTACTCTGGTTGGAAACGATCCTATTCCCACATTCATCAGTTGCGGTAATACGGTAATCATAAGCCTCATTCTGTGCATTAGCACTCAGGTCTTGTTGCACATTATCATTGATCAAAGGAGCACTCAATGGCAAACTGGTGACAACAACATTGTCATCATTAACACGATTACTTTCCTGGAAAGCTTCGATGAGTAAGGCCGAAGGATCCCACAACCACTCCAAGCTGACCGAGCCATCCACATTTACGGACGCACCCAACAAGTCAATCTGGCGAATGGGCTGCAAAATGCTAACAGTAGCACAGCTTTCGTTGGAACGGGAGCGAAATTCAGTCGTTCCCTCCACGCCCTCTACAAAAAAGCAGAGTTCTTCACCGTCATTGGCACCATCGTAAACAAAATTCGTTTGGGTACCTGACACGGTTCCCACCAGTACAGGAGTGGAACCATTGACGCCTACAAAAATTTCGTAGCGGTCTACACCATTTCCCCAATTTTGGTAGGCACTCCAATTCATCGCCAATCCAGTATTACAAGCATCGGGCGCAGTGAAACCCATGAGGATGGTCTGGTGCGCCGGGGGAACCAGTGATTTATTTCCACAAGCATCCAAAGCTACAACGAAGTAGACCTCCGACTGTAGACCTGGTGTCGCTGTTACATCAATATAGCTTGTACCATTGTACACTGTATCCAGAACGGTAGTCCCCATCGCAGTATTTCTACTAATAACGTAGGCAATGGTCTCAGGGGAAGGGCTTGGGCTCCAACTGATTTGGACTTCTCCATTGATGACCGTCACGTATTCCACCGGTCCAGCAAGTGGGATCAAATTATCTAAGGTATCTGAAGTCATCAAGGATTCTCCAGGGCAATTGTGTGGACTGGTGAGGTAGTAATGCCATACCTGATTATTCGCTGCATCATGAAAATAAACCGTCTGGGCTGGATCTGTGATGGTTGCAAGTAAAGTATAAGGGCCACCGACCTGGGTGCTTCCAAAGACCTCGTAAGCCTGGAAAGGCCCGCAAGAGTTGGTAGCCGGCTCCCAAAAAAGGGAATCATTGACGACACATTGAAAATCGGGAGCAAGGATTTGGGTACTTCCAGACAGGGGGAAAGCCGCAACGGCCAGTAGGAAGAAAAAACGAAGGAGAATACTGTTCATGGTCTACAAATATCAATTAATACAGGTTGATCAGTCACCTGCAAGGGGCGCAAATATACCCGAAGACCAGCAGTTAATCATCACCGATGAGCCACTGGTCGCCCCGGACTGGTAATCGGTAAGGTTCGTATATCTAACAACGAAAGGGAAGGAAAGTTATTGGAGTATTAGAGCGGCATAATTCTTTCCATCAAGCGGTTACGATGATTTCTACTGACAGGAATCACCTTATCGCCAATGAGCAAGCTACTGTCTTCGATATCCTTTATTTTATCCAGGTTGACAATAAAGGAGCGATGTACTTTGAGGAAATTGGGACTACTCAGACGCTCTTTAACACTTTTCAAGGTGGCGTGTACGGTAAACTGTTGATCTTTTGTTTTGAAGATAGAATAATCACCTACTGTTTCCACGTACAACAATTCATTAAGATCGATTCGTACAAATTTTCGTTCTGTCTTCACGAAAAGATAGTCGTCATTTTCTTGTACGGTTTTCGCAGATGGCGCAACAGGCGCCAAGGGTTGAGGAACGTTAACAATGGTCGTGCCTATTCTTTGTTCATAGCGTTCTACGGCTTGCAACAAACGAGGTAAAGTTACTGGCTTGAGCAAATAATCAACAACCGATTCAATAAAATTGAAGGTTTCTATTGCGTATTGTTCCTTGCTAGTGATGAAGATAATTGCAGGTGGTTTGGGCAGGCTTTGCACCAGCTCTATCCCTGAAAAATCCGGCATTTCAATATCTAAAAAGATGAGATCAATGGTCTCTTGTTCTAAAAACCGGTACGCAGACATGGCGTCCGCAAAGGTATCTACGACCTTTACTTTATCGATTTTCTTACAAAGATGTGCCAAGTGTATCCTCGACATTCCTTCATCATCAACAATTATACACCGCATCCTTTTATCTATTTAATAATATCCTGGATGGACTTATGTTGTTCTGAAATGATCTTGATCGCCTGATCAACAGCTTTACGAAATTTCTGAAAGTCTGTGTAGATTTTATTGTAAACGATCGTACTTTGGTTGCTTAATTTAAATTCAAGGGTCTCCGCCAGCTCGCCTACTTTCTGTAAGCCTACCATGGCAAAAGTGGGTTTTATTTTATGAATTGCTTTTTCCAATTCGTCCCAATTTTGGTGGTTAGCAGCAATCTCCATAGCAGAAAGGGCAGGAGGAGTATTCTTTAAAAATAAATCAAGCATTACTGTCAAGTGAGCCGTATCGTTGTCATAAATTTCTCGCAAAAACTCGTGATCGATTACATCAGTGTATAAGCTTGCTTGTTCATGATCGGGAATAATTTTCAACTCCGTAATAATCTGAAAAAGCACCTTAGGATCCAATGGCTTACTGACAAACAAGGACGCTCCTGCGGTCATCATTTGCTTTTTAGATTTCTCGTCCGTTGAACCAGCCATTGCCACAATTGGAACCTGTTGATTCAAGCCATCATCATCAGCACGCACACAAGCAACCACCTCGTGACCATCCATCAAAGGCATTTGCAGATCAATGAGTACCAAGTCAAAACTTTCTTGCTGGAGGTGTTGCCAAGCGGCTTGGCCATTGTCACAAATACAATAATTAAGCTCCCATCTTTCCAGAAGATTAAGTAAAGAAGTACGGATTAACAGATTGTCATCTGCGACCAGTACTTTGAGTGGGCGCCCGGAAATTTTATTTTTTGAAGTAAGCTTGGAAAGCACCAAGGCATTGGAACTTTCCTGAGTCGAAACAGCCTTATCTGATGATTTATTAGGGGCAGTAGTATTTCTGCCGCGTACGGTAGCTGCTACTGGCAACGATCCCTCTGTTACCTTTGCAGTGCTGTGTGGTAAAATTTCTGCAATCGATGCAGGAGCTTCCTTTCTGTAAGGGGAACGTACTTCAGGCGTAAGCTGATCGTCCTCTCTACTAAAATCAAGTGCTTCATCGGTTGTCAGAAAGATGTCCATCGAGTGTACCCTCGTGTCTCTTTCGTAAAACATTGTGCTATTCAATTAGTGTTTCCTCTAATATGACGCATAAGTCACCATAAGTAACTTATAGCATTCCTAATAATTGAAACAAGCAGGTCAATGTTCTCGTGTTTGTTGTAAGGGTACTGAATCGCTAGGGAATGATAATTGCTTATACGGGAGAAAAAGGAGAAAGTTACGAAATAAACATTATTCCTCTTCTCTGTACTTGGATAAAGATACCATAATACAACGACAAAAATTAATATTAGTTAAACTTAATATATTCTTAATTAGCAGGCAATATCTTTACTAAAGATCTTGAATGATGGCCAATATTTGTTCTGCCAACTCAGGATTTTCAATAATCACCTGTTCTCCTTCCACTCTTACTTCACCAGATAAAAGGAAGGCATGTTTACAACCAAAATACAAGCCTTGCCCTTTGAATTTATGAAAACTATAATCTCTTACCGCCTGCCGATCAAAGCGAAATTCATCTTGCATATTCACCTCTTGGGCGGAGAGGTAGGCCTGAATCGGTTTCTCTTCTCCGTAAAATTTCTCTTCAAATGCGGGGATATTGATGACCTTTCCTGGGCTTTTCATGGCAAAATTAGCCAACTGCTCTCGGAAAACTCCCGTTTCCATAGGCGCTCCGGTATCTTCGTCAAGCGGCAAAGGGGCGGCAGCTACCGCTTCTAAAAAATGATGTGTCAATTCTTTATTTGAGACCGACTCTTCGATACCCAACCAACTGAGAAAATAATCAGAAATTTCTTTTTGGGTACGTGCATGTTTGATGACTTCCAGATGGGGTTGTTCGTGGCCCTCCCCTTTCCTGAGTATTATCCGGCAAGCCAGGGCCATGCGGTCTATGTCCAAATAAGTAGAAGGACTAAGTTGAAAACTACCACTTGCCCCCGTTGTGAAGACCAGTCCGTTGGTATCTCTCACTAAAAAGATACCTAATAAATGCTGTTCGTGCGCGCCTTCACCAGTACTGTAAAAAGCATATACCAAGTAGCCTCCTTTAGCGCCAACGACGCCCTGCAAACTCAATTGTAGGGCTTGCATGCTATCGCGAGAAAATTGCAAAAAGGCCTCCGCTGAAAACTTCTCTTCTTCCAGCAAATGAAAATAACCAGGAAAGAGTGCATCCTCTGGTGCCGCAAGATGACCGTTGAGGACTTCGTTTTTTTGAATAAAGGTCTTATTCAACTTACCAACCAGCTCTTCCGCTTTTTCATCAATTAGCAAGAGGTTGTCGCTTAGCCGCAATTCCGCTTCGTTGCTATCAGCATTTTTCACTAATTCATGGATGGCTAATTGGTGCAGTGTCATCGTCATCTAATTGGTCTTTAGTCTGGGCTCAAAAATAAGTCTTTATCCTTCACTACCGCTAAGTCCTAATGAAAAAGAACACCCGAAGGATAATATCTAGGGCCAGGATGAAGTTTTTGTCGACACATAGTAAATGCCGCTTACTTTCTTTGTTGGTATTGCGCAAAAATAAATAGCATCTTTGCCGATAATAAACGGAGAAAACAAGTGTAACAGCTTTCCGTCAAAATACTAAGTATTTCCAAAATTCTCCGAGAATCAAATTTTTTCTTTGTAATGCGTAAACTCAGCCTACTTTTTAGCCTTGTCTTCTTTGCTCTCCTATGGTACAGTTGTAACGATCCGGTATATACGCCAAAGCCGAGGTCTTATCCGAGAATCGATTTTCCTAAAAAATCGTTTCAATCCTTCACGGAGGATATTTGTAATTTCACTTTTGAATATCCGGTATATACCCAAATTCAGCAAGACACCAACTTCTTCGAAGAAATTCCTCCTCATGCTTGTTGGTTTGATCTTTTCTATCCCAATTTTGACGGACGCGTACACTTCACTTACGTCAACCTCCAGCAAGCAGGTAATGATCTTGAAAAACTCCGACAAGAGTCTTTTAACATGGCTGATTGGCACAACAAACGCGCCAATTTCATTGATGAGCTCATCATAAAAAACGCCAACGGCGTCAGTGGTATCGCCTTTGATATTGACGGCCCTGCCGCAAGCCCCTTCCAATTTTTTCTAACCGACAGCACCCAACATTTTGTCCGCGGCGCCCTCTACTTCAACACCCATGTTCAAGCGGATTCTATGGCCCCCGTCATCGATTTTGTAAGGGAGGATGTCCTGCATTTGATCGAGACTTTTAAGTGGGAATAGTTTTTTTTGTTGATGGTTGATGGTTGGTTGGTGTATGCCGAAGGTTCAGTAGACACACTTTAATTGACAGTCTCATGCAAAGAAAGGGTTGGATGCCCTGCGTTTATCACTATCCCTTACACTAAGGGGTCGGCGAAGAATAACTTCCCCATTTGATGCGGCCCTCTTGCCGCAATACTTCGTTGCTTCGTCGGTTGCGTAGCTGGGCTACGCGCTCTTCCTCGCGCCTCGTCTGGCGGCAAGATGGCTCTCCTGAAAAGGACAACTTATTCTTCGCCGACCCTTAGGCTGTTCAATCTGATGGTAAATTAGGTTGCGCGTGGCTTTAGCCCGCAACGAGTTCTCTCCGTACTATAAGTGCGGGCTGCCCCGAAGGGATGGCTAGGCCAAAGCCCGCGCTACCTGGCCATAAAAAAAGCCACTTCTACTACCCTACTGTCAAGTGGATAGAGAAATGGCTTTTTTCTTACTTAAATGATCGGCTAGTGCCGATACTTTGTTATTCTCCTGCTTCGGCAGGTGTTTCTTGTTCTTCGCGACTGCCCATGATGGCCTCTTTGATCTTTTTCTCTATCTCGATGGCTACCTCTGGGTTATCCATCAGAAACTGCTTGGCGGCTTCACGACCTTGAGCAATTTTGGCATCATTGTAGGCATACCAGGCACCACTCTTTTGGATGATATCTTGATCTACTCCGAGATCTACGATTTCACCAACTTTGGAGATACCCTCCCCGAACATGATATCAAATTCTGCAATACGGAAAGGAGGAGCCAGTTTGTTTTTAACTACTTTTACCTTCACGTGGTTACCCATCACCACATTCTCCTTGTCTTTGATGCCTGCACCAGAACGGCGAATATCTAAACGCATCGAAGCATAAAACTTCAGTGCATTACCACCAGTGGTCGTTTCGGGATTACCGAACATCACACCGATTTTTTCACGTAGCTGATTGATGAAAATACAACAGCAGCCTGTACGCCCTATTGTCCCCGTCAGTTTACGCATGGCTTGGGACATCAAACGCGCCTGAAGGCCCATCTTACTATCGCCCATCTCCCCTTCAATTTCTGAGCGAGGTACCAAGGCCGCTACCGAGTCAATGACAATGATGTCGATAGCGCCGGAACGGATAAGGTTTTCGGTTATTTCCAAAGCTTGCTCTCCGTTATCAGGCTGGGAGATCAATAGATTTTCGGTATCGACCCCAAGGCTTTTTGCATAATAGCGGTCAAATGCGTGCTCTGCATCCACAAAGGCTGCAATTCCGCCCAATTTCTGACACTCTGCAATGGCATGAATGGCTAAAGTCGTTTTACCAGATGATTCAGGGCCGTAAATTTCGACAACACGTCCACGCGGAAATCCGCCAATACCTAAGGCAATGTCCAGGCCAAGTGAACCTGTGGGGATAGCTTCAACATCCGCTACTTTGGAATCCCCCATAAACATAATGGTACCCTTACCGTAAGTTTTATCCAAGCGATCCATGGTCGCTTTTAGTGCTTTCAGCTTATCATCTTTATCCTTAGCCATGTGCTGCTGTTTAACGGGAGTAGAGAAAACCCTCCGACTATTTCAAATATTTGTTTATTTCGAAAGCAAATATAAACAACAAATTGTTATCAGCCAAATAATTTTCCAACATTGCAGAAAAAAATCAGTGCTTTGGGTACACGTTTAGGAAAGGCGCAAGCTTGGAGCCCAAGGCACGGAGTAACCTGCCAACTCGGCCGCACATCGTGGGCAGACAGGTAAGAACGAGCTAGTCCAGATTTCCACTCGGGAATAGTGCGTTGCACAGCAAGCACTAAAATGGAGAGAGCAGTAGCGCGCGCAGCACCTCTACGGCTCCAATTTGTTTATCGCTTAGCAGCCCACACCTCTAGTGCATTCACCACCTCGCCTACCCCTTCTTCAAGTGGGCGCACTACCGGTAGCCCTGTCTCCTTTCGGAGTGCCTCCTGCGCAGCGATCAATTCTTCGGTAGTGAGTTCTTCCCCGTTGAGGGTGATGGCGATGACCTCAGACCCGTAGATGCGGATCAGGTCGATGTCTTTTTGGATGGATCCGATGGCTACGTCACTGCCTTCGAAATGTTCTCGACCAGGAGCGTGCTGTAAGACAACAGCTTTAGCATTTGCACTCAGTAAATATTCACTTCCGCAAGGGCCGCTGGGGTTACGAAGAGAAGATTGGCCTTCCAGCAAGATATAATCAGGCTTGGCCTCTTTGGCGCAGTTGACAACAGCTTTTTCCAGCTCTCCCCCAATAAAATCGTTGACGGTACTGTCGAACACAAAACCGTAAGGAGAACCTTGCAACCATCCTGTCTGGCCGGTGTAGATCATTTCTGCACTTTTGCCTTTGGCTCGCAGTGCTTCCATGATCCAACGGGTAGTGGTGCGTTTGCCCAACGCACAATCGGTACCCAATACAGCAACAATAGGCTGTTTCACCTCATAAATTTCACCTGTCCAGAATTGCAACTGCTCACGTGAGCGTGGTTTACGGATATCTACGAGTTGGATACCTTGGTCATTGGCCAATTGCTGAAATTCAGGATCATCACTCAAGAAAGTATGCAAACCGTTGACCAGATTGCAACCGTGCCTTGCTGCTTCTAAAAGCGCAGCTCGGAAATCATGGGGTAGTCGGCCACCCGTCAGGGCTACACCTACTATACAGGCATCGGGCTGTACGGCCTCTTTTTGTGCAAAATAAGCTGCGACAGAAGCGACTACGGGGATATTGCGGACTTTACCATCAAGTACCACTCCTGCATCCTGCCCGGCATAGGTCTCGTCAATGACCGCTAGAATTTTGAAACGTTCGCTGCCGCGAAGCAGCCCGTGACAGGTTTTTGCGTTGGAAGTGGCCAACATTCCGTTGGTGAGTACAATAGCTTGTTGCATGATCAGAAATTTACGATTGCGTTTTTCTTCATCCGTCCTCGGTGTTTATCGAGCTTTAGCAAAACAGCAATCATGATGGTAAATCCGAGCAGACTGGAACCGCCTCTGCTCAGGAAAGGCAGTGGAATTCCAATGATAGGTACCAAGCCGATCGTCATTCCTATGTTGACGACAAAGTGAACAAAGAGTATTCCCGCCACACCGTAGGCATAAATACGATTGAAGGCAATACGCTGGCGTTCGGCAATCATCACAATTCGGAGAATGAGGAGCAGGTAAAGCGCTACCACTGCAGCGGCTCCCAGGAAGCCCTGTTCTTCACCGATGGTACAAAAAATAAAGTCGGTATCTTGTTCGGGTACCCAACGTCCTTGGGTCATTCGCCCAGAGAAAACGCCGCGGCCCGTAATTCCCCCTGCACCAATCGCTAGCATCGAATTTTCCAGGTTCATCACGGAATCCTTGTTCCGTTTCTTGGCTTCTGCAGGGCGTAGCCAGACATCAATTCTTTGTTGCTGGTGGGGCTTCAAAACGTAATTGAAGACATAATTACTACCAACAGCCAGGCCTCCGGTAAGCAAAAATCCAGCCATCATGACCGGAATAATCTTTGTCCTAAAATTGAGGTATTGGCGATAGGTCATTGCCAACAAAGCAATGACTCCGGCCCCCAAACTGTAGATTCCGTAACCGGCCAAATAACCTTGTGTAAGCATCACCCCAAACAAAATCAACCCGCCAAACCAGAGTAGTGCTTTGTCTTTTTCGTAAAAAACGTAAATAAGGAGTACGATCCAACTCAGTAATATAATCATTACGACCGGTGGCACCAGGATGCTGAGTACAAAAGTGACCGCTCCGACGATACCAATAATGTACAACAAAGGGTTAAGCCCTTCACGAAACATCACAATAAAAAAGGACATAAAAACCAGCGCCGAGCCTGCATCGGGTTGCAAAAGCACCAATCCCGCAGGCAGCAGAAATAAGCTCATTACCTGAAAAACTTGCCGGGTATTGCGCAAATCCGTACTCCAATGCCCCAAGTAAGCTGCCATTCCTAGACAGGTGCCGAATTTAGCAAGCTCGGAAGGCTGAAAAGAAAACCCACCAAAAGCAAACCACGAGGTGGCTCCTTTGATCGTTGTCCCAATCAAAACGACTAACACCAAGGCTGTTATTCCTCCTCCATAGATTAGGTAGGCGAATGTTTGCCAAAACTTGTGATCGAGAAAGAAAAAGATGAATGAAAAGATCAAAAGGCAGATGATGATCCACAAGACCTGCCTTCCTGACTGCATATGGAATAGAAAATCGGCCAGGTTTTCTGGTGGTCCTGATTGTTGGACATCTACTGAAAAAATAAATATCCCTCCTATTCCTACCAGTGCCAGATAGAAACAAAAGGTGATGTAATCAATGTTTAGTAAATACGTTTGCCGATTATCGGACATGGTCTTTGCTTAGCTCCTTAGCCGTCTAATAGTAATTCAATAATTCTCCTTTCCCGATAGCATCATCCCGTACGAGGTAGAGGCCTTCGTATTCGCGACTGAGGATGTATTTTAAGCGAAGTGCATCACGCTTAGTGCGGAAAGCACCAGCTTGCAATTTGTAGTAAGGACGATCATGCTCCCAATCTACTGGAATATTTGGGTAGTGGTAGCGAAAAGATTGCTGCACGCTTTCCAGGCGTTCTCGACTCGTTGTCGCTAAGATTTGTACCCGCCAACCGGATACCGTATTCTGTGTCTTGTTGGTAGTAGTATATTGATCCAACATGTCTGCGACAATAGGATCCATTTTTACCTGCACACTTTGCGCCATCAAGCAATAGCTAAAGACCATAAAAGGCAGGAGCAAAAGTAACTTCTTCATAAGGAATGTCCGATTAGTTAAGCGACCAGACAAAGATAAGGAAGAAACTTTACTTATTCCTTAATCTGCTAGTTCTACCCCACGAGAGGTCCCCAAACGATCAGCACCAGCTTCCACCAATGCCTTCGCATCTTCCTGAGTACGGATGCCTCCGGAGGCTTTGATCTTGATTTCTTTCTTGAGTTTGGCACGCAGTAGGCGAACAATATCGACCGTAGCACCAGCACCATTGAATCCAGTGGAGGTTTTTACGTAATCGGGTTCGAGGTCATTACAAATTTTGCAAATCTCCAGAATTTCCGCTTCAGTAAGTAAGGCTGTTTCAATGATTACCTTGATCTGTTTGGCACGCAGATGGCAAGCCGTCAACATACGATCAATATCATTGCGAACAAAACTCCAGTTGGCATTTTTGACCGCTGCAATATTTATCACAATATCAAACTCATCGGCACCTTCGTCAATGGCTCGCTTGATTTCTTCTACCTTGGCGACCGTCGCCGAATAGCCTAAAGGAAAACCAATAACAGTAGCCAGTTTTACAGGAGTGCCATCGAGAGCCTGCCGAGCCTGGGCTACATAAAAGGGAGGAACACACACCGCAGCGAACCCATGAGTTACTGCTTCTTTGCATACTTGCTGAATATCTGCAAGGGTAGCATCCGGCTTAAGCACGGTATGGTCGATAAAAGAGGCGATCTTCATTCAAACTTGGGGTTAATTCATGGGAAGTTTACTGTACAAACACAACAAATCAACGTTATCTCTTTGCACTGAAAAACTTTAAAGTCATACATTCGGCTGGTAAGATAGCGCAATTAAATAAATATTTAACATTGAAAATAGCTAGCGTCTTCACCATGTTATCCAACCCATTAGGAGTCAGTTCTTTAAACTTCCACAATAAAATTATTGTTTTTTTCTGATATGGCACTTGGGTAAATCCACAAATTCATGCTGTCAATGCCTTGGTCTTCAAATACCTATTAGCTCACAATACAAAACGGCGGAACCCCAAGGGGCACCGCCGTCTTTTGTCAACATCAGGTGCAGCATCAATCCACCATAATCATCTGCTTTGTCGCGCAATGTTCACCGGTTAAATTCGTGAATTTAACCTACTGGTAGTGCTAATCTATCACTATCATTTGCTTCGTTGCACGATAATCACCGGCCTGTCCGGCTTCGCCATTGGCCAGACGGGCTTCTACGGTGTAGCTTAGTACACCTGTAGCTCCCTGGATCATCTGCTTGGTCACGTTGATCGTGTTGTAGCCCTCTGCAAAATCGCCTTTGATGACGGTCAATATCCGTCCCCTGGCATCATTGATCGTTACTGTTACCGTTGCATACTGAGGCAGGCCTGCCTGAGCGGCAGGCAGGTTAAACCCGATCAGGGTTGCCGCCGCAAATGGGTTGGGGGTGTTCTGGTATAGCGTAAAGACACTTGGCAAAGCGTCTCTGTCGCTGAACACCAACCCTAAGTCAAGCAGTTGTTCTCCCCTCTCAGGGCTGGGGTAAGCCTCCGCCACCGTGTAACGGCTGGTGATGCTCAGCGCTTCGCGCAGGGGCTGGTCTTCGGTTGCTTTCAACACCAGGCTGACCAGCACATCGTCGTGGGAGACTGATGTCAATCCGTCTCTACCGCCGTTGTGGTTCCAGCTCGTCGTGATGGCACCTTCGTTGGCGTAACGCAGACCAAAATTCTCCTCTGTGGCCTGTCCGTATTCGATGTCCACCAATTCCGCACCGCACAATTGCAATGTACCCTGGTAGCCTTCGATCTGGTTCAGGTTCTGCGCCCTCACGGCTACCGTGTAGGTATTGCCTGCCTTCATGTCAATGTCCTCTGCTTCGAGGTAGAAAATGCCGTTTAAAGTGCGATCATCACCCGCCAGTGCATTCGCCTGCGCATTGCCATTGACATCACCCGTTTTCACACCAATGAAATCAGCATTCAGTTGGGCGGCTGACAGGTTATTGATATTGATCAATTCCGGGAAAGTCTCCTGCCATGGATTGAGTTCATTCGGGAACACATAGCTCGCAGGGATAAACCGCCAGCTGGTGTTGTTGGTAAACTCGGTGGTAATGTTCAAGATCAGCTTACGAACCTGGATCAAATCCAGGGTAGTAATCGTCTCCGAATTGTTGACATCCGCAGCGAGACGTTGGTAAGGACTATCTAATGGATCAATGTTCAGAATATGCTTACTGATCAAAACGATATCGAAGGTCGTCACCCCGTTTAATGGGTTGTCATTGTGATAAGGTGTTACCGTGTAATCTCCTCCAAGTTGCAGTACCTCGAAGTTGAAAGCCCCATCCGTACCAGTCGTCATGCTCATCTGTGCAGCACCATTGATGCTCACTTCTACCCCTTCGATGGTTTCGCTGGCGGTAGTCGTTATTACGCCGGCAATGGTTGCACCATCTGGTCCGTTACAGGAGTTATGTGGCTGTACCAAGACGTAAGTTTCACAATAGTCATAGTTTCCTTCTTCGTCAAAAGCATAAACATAAACGACGGTTGTCTGATCATCATCCTCCGTTAATACCAATCCGGTATTTGTAGGGTGAGGTACAAAGTTGGGGTCAGCCTCCACTTCGGCAGCACGGTAAATAGCGTACTTCGTCACACGGGGCAAACCATCCGCATTGGTCAGTGGCCC
Source organism: Lewinella sp. LCG006 (assembly GCF_040784935.1). Classification (GTDB taxonomy): domain Bacteria; phylum Bacteroidota; class Bacteroidia; order Chitinophagales; family Saprospiraceae; genus Lewinella. Next base: position 926,284 of record NZ_CP160680.1, read on the forward strand.
CTGGCCGGTACAATCATAGATGGGAGACCCTTCAAAGTCACTGGCCCAGATCGTCATAGCGCAGCCCCCTTCCGCCTGCGGCATCAGGGTAGCAGTTAGGCCGTTGATACAGATGGGCGCGGGACCTTTGCAGTCGATCACGTCGAAGACGAGGGTTTCACTCACCTGGTTTCCACAGCCATCTTCAAACAGTACCCGTACCGCGTGGTAGATGTTATCGCCCATGGCACTGGTAATGATCGGGAAGCTACCGTCAAACGAGTAGGTGCCGTCACCATTGTCGGTGATATTGGCCATCACATTACCAGCAGCACCAGCTTCGACCAAGAACTCATTGGAGGTAATGTCACCATCACCATTAATGTCCACCGCAAAGGCATCCAATTCTGCGGATACGAGGCTGATGACCAGGTTGCCCGCACCGTCGAAGAGTTCGCACTCATCTGAAATCGTGAAAGGAATGCTTACTTGAGCTTCACAGTTGCCCGTAACATCACCAAACTGGCCGGGCTCCAGTGTAGGACAAAAATCCGTGGGGCCACCGTATTCCCCTACCGTTATAACCGGTACTGTAGAATCGTATACTTTCACAAACTGGGTGTAAATGTAGCGACCGTAGTTAGGTAATTGTGGCGAAGCACAATTGTCCAAATCAGAATCGCCGTCGCGGTCCGTGTGGTTGCGATCGATACACAAGCCAGCGGCACTGGTGTAAGTGATTACCGGGCGTTCGTTGCCTTCTACGGCACGATCCACTGGTAGCGCTTCCCCATCATCTTCCGTCATCCGAGCGAGTACGTAGCCAGTGTATTCACCATCCCACAAACACCAGTTGATGACATCGTAGGTGATGCTGAGTTTGTAGCATTCATCGCCCGTAGCGGAATAAACCACAGGTTCTCCGATATTAACCGTCAGTACATCACAACCTTCTGCGGTCGTAATGATCGTTGGCACATTGGGATCGCCACAATCAGCATCCGCATCTTCGGGGAAGTCGATCACAAAATTGTGTACTTCGGTAATCGTAATCACCTGGTTGCAGCTGTTCGTCGAACGGAACACTTCGTTGATATCGATAGCTCCGTTGGCGTTAGCATCACCGGCAGGGCGCAACTGCCAAGCTTCGAAACGACGCGTAATCGTTCCCCATCCACAATCATTCACCTGGATATTGGGCGTACGCTCTACGATGGTATCCACAGCACAGTTATCGGTTCCTGTTGCTCCTCCGAAGATCGAGCTCATCATGGTCGACGTGGCCGCGAAATCTTCGTCATAAGCCGTCTGAATGTCTCCAGGGAAGGCTAGCGGAAGGTCGTTGCACGTCAAGGATACATCCTCTGGTGCGTAACAGTACGGATTGAGTTTATCCTCTGGCGTGATGACCATCCAACAGGTATTTTCATTACCGAAGATATCCGTCGCTCTTAGCTCAATGGTAATCTCCTGATTGATATCACAGCAATAAAAGTCGATGTAACCAGCCCAGGGACTCCAGCGGTCAGCACTTTCGTCACAGGTGCCATCTTGCCAGTAATTTCGGCGAACGGCCAGGGTCACTGCGCTACAATTATCATTGGAACCTTCGTTGACATCAGCCGCCAGTATACGTGCTTCTCCGTACAGATCGTTGGCAATGTCACCACCGCCCAGCGATACGACCAATTGCTCGTTGCAGCTTGCTGTTGGGGCAATCTGGTCTTCCACCGTAAGGGTATAGCTACAGTTCGACAATTTATTACAGGCGTCTTTAGCTAGGTACCTAATGGTATGGTCTCCTAAATCTAATCCCGTAAGAATATAAAGGTTATCAGGACGGTACACCAAAGTATCCCCATCTACTTCCACCTGGTAGGTCACTGCGGAACAAGCATCAATAGACACCAGCGGTGGTACCAGGTAAGTCGCTTCACAGTTGAAGGGAGACACACTGATGGTTTCATCTGCCGGACAGACCAAGTTGGGGCCGTCCAAATCTTCCACCCTTATCGTTTGGGTAAATGTTCTTGCGCTGGCCAATGGATTAGGCAAACACTGGTTGATTACCCGCCACTGACGGAAAATGATATAGCTGTTTTCACAAATAGTGAAGACATCGTCTTCGTAGTTCATCGCGGCCGTACAATAACCCGCCGTGTAAAGGCTCTGCCCGTCAATCGTGGGAACGCCAAGGCTATCCACAGAGGTCAGGGAAGGATCATTGAGGACATCTCCACAAGCCAAGACGGGATTATCAATACCATCATAGCTTTCCGGGAATATGACCTGATCGAGGTCGAAAGCAGCCATTACGATGTTTTGAACACATTGTGAAAAGTTGCCTACACCATCCGTTACCGTCCAGGTACGAGAGATGATCAAACGGGGCTCGCCACAGGTGCCATTATCTACCACCTCATCGTCAAATTCAATGGTCGCACCACCAGGAACACAAGAAGTCACCACAGGGTAACCCAAAGCATCGGGATGGGTAGACTCGATACAAGTCACCATCGCATCGGGCGGACAGATAAATTCAGGTGCATCGTAGAAGTCAACGTGGACGTAACCCCAGCAGCACAATCCGGTAGCCGGATCACATATTTCTGCAACAATGGTTTGCCCCACAAATTCTTCTCCAATTACGGGAGATGTTGCAATTGGATCAACGCCCGTATCCGGCAAATCGGGATAGAGGGTCACAATGTAGTTATCGTAACAACGGTAATCATTGCCGCTAAGGAGCATATCCGCCGTGATCGTCGCCATACAGTCTGGTCCTAAAGAGACGTTCTGGTCGGCCACACAAGCGATATCACCCGTAGGGATGTGTTCCAACACCGTCAGGTTATAGGTACACTCCGTCACGTTGCCCGAAGCATCAGTAATGATCAGCGTAATAATCGTGTCACCAATAGGTACGGGCGTTCCCGGAGGGAAAGAACTCAGTACGTAGGCTGGGCAATTATCGTATTCGAAAATCGGTGTGGTCGGGTAATCATCGGTATCACACTCACCTGGATCAAGCTGAATCACCAAATCCGGTGGACAAGTAATTTCAGGAAACTGGGTATCCAGCACCGTCACTTCAAATCCGCAGGTAGAGGTATTGCCCTGAGCATCCGTGAGGACGTAAGTCACTTGGGTCACCCCTACGGTAAAGAAGTGTGTGAAAGGTGTGTTCTCGGGAAAAATCGGCAAGGTTTCACTCACTTCTACCGTGCCATCTTCAAAAGTGATCGTGAAGGAAATGCTTCCACCAGCACAGTTATCAAAGAGGATTGACTGCAACCAGGTAAATTCTGCGCCACAAAGGTCGAGGTCATTCTCCAGGGTTTCATCGCCTTGGGTGTAAGCCTCGCGGGCGCTGATGTCCAGGCTCCAGGCCGTCAGGTTGGTAGAGACAGTACTTACTTGACCGTTGTGTCCGATTTGCAAAATCCAGGTTCCTTGAACTGCCTCGCCGTTGAAGGCTTCGATATTACCTACGGGTACAAAGGCCTCGCTGCTGCCCAGGTTGGCACAGTTATCGAGGATAGGATCGGCCAATTCGGGGTCACCATCGAGGGTGAAATCAAAGACGTTGCTGCCAGGGCAAATCGCATCAAGAAGCTCAATGGCAGTTCCTTCCGGACTGATCAGGGTAAAGGTCAGGTTACCAAAATCACCACCGCTACCCGCCAAAAGCAGATTCAAGTCAGCGATAGAGAAGGCATCCGTAACGATTAACGGGATCTCTACACACTTACCGTAATCAATCACGGCAGCTGCGCCAGCGTAATTGATATAATTGCCGTAAAGGCCACAAATCGGATCTTCATCATCAGAGACTTCCACGGTAAAGCTACATTCCTGACGCGTGGTTGGCTGCGCTTGAATAGCGGTATGCGCTCCATTGGGCACGGGTTGCGGAAGCATCGGATTCAAGGTACCGATGGTGGTAGGAATACAAGCTTCACCCGGCACAAAATCCGCTGAGGTATTGGTATCCCAAACCGTCGTACGGACGATGCCACCACCGTAGACCGGGCCAATATTGCCCGACCAGTAGTCGGCCATGGTACGACCTGCAAGGTTATAGGCTGGAGGGCCAAAACTACTGATGTCGTAGTTGTTCATGATGGCAACATCCAAGATGGAACGTGATAGGCTTATAATGTAAGCCGCAGGTTCATTTGCTGGTAAATCAACAGCATCAGGTACGTTGAAGAAGTGATCAGCTGGAGCATCCGTTCCATTACCAAAGTGAATGATCAATACACCACCCGGTTCCAATATCGTAAAGGTGGGAACGGCGTAAATTTCTTTCCCAGTAGCAAACACCCGCTCAATCTGCAAACAGCTTACATCGAGGGTCGCTGAATTGAAATTGGTAATTTCCAGGTAATCACCCGTAGTGGGGTTACCAGCCGTAGCAATGTAATCGGGCACGGGGATCGTACCATCAACCAAGTCGCTAAGATCGTGGGTAACTTCTGTAATCAGCAACAAAGGCATATCCTGCAAGGAGTAGCTCACGGTGCTGGTACCTAAGTCGAAGAAGGTGCCGCTGGCATCATCCAGGCCATTGGCAATCTCATTGCCATCGGCATCATCAATGCGGTAAGCGACCGTCAGGTTAGGAATACAGTTGTCATCAATATTAAACGGAGCGATGTTATCGACAATAGCTCCGCAATCACCTGGATCGCTATCGGTCACTACATTTTCAGGGCATTCCCAAGTAGGAGGTGTATGGTAGTCGTTCACAATGATCTTCACATCACAGCGGGTAGTGTTACCAGACAGGTCAACGGCCTCGAAGGTGTTGATCGTAATCCCTACGGGGTAGATATCGCCAGAGGTAAGTCCGGTATCATCCACTTGGGTCACCACGGGGATATCACAATTATCAACGGCCAACGGTAGGGAGTAATTCGCGTAAGCAGAACACCAGGTCGGTGGTGCGTCGACAATTACGGCTGGTTCCGGGCAGTTGATAAAGCGAGGTGGGATATCGTCGATAACGTTCACCTGGAAACTACACTCGACGTTGTTACCCGTCGCATCTTCAGCATAATAGGTAACGGTAGAGGTAAAGTTCGTAGGAGAATCATGCTGGAATTCGTACACTCCTCTGAACTGAGGAGACAGCGGATTCGTATTATCTGGATTTAGTAATCCAGTCAGGTCAAACGGTCCTTCGATACTGCCATCAGGATTAGTAATGGTGTAAGTGTAGAGAATGACATCACAGTTATCGGTAGGTAGGGTGTGGTCCCAAACGTACTGTCTTTCACAAAGGAATTCTTCGGTGGTCAAATTGACGGGACCGAGATCTTCACAAAGAATTTCGGGCACTTCCTCCGAATCGGGATTGTCACAAGAGCCGGAGCGGAAAAGTTCACAACCGCGCGCATCGACGACGGTGAAAGACCAGGTAGGCTGGGTGTAATCTACGAGTAGGTTACCCAGGTCTTCAGAAAAATCAGTATTGTCGTAATTGGTCGTTATTCCGTTAGACCCCGTGAATGAACCTTGGTAGGTAAACTCTCCGTCCATATCATCATAAACGGCATCATTGTCTACATCCAGTCTCACTCCTGAGAATTGAATAGTGTAAGGCTCTAAGCCGCCACTTATTACACCGAGGTTAACGACCCGATCGTTTTGTGCAATACATTCACACTCTGGCGACGCCATATCCAATGGCTGGCGCAACTCGAAAGTAGAGTGAACAATTTCCACACAACCAGATAGGCCAAGCATGCCGTTTTGGACCATAAAGTCTTCCGGAGCATCAGGTAAAGCCAAGAGGTAGGAAACAGTAATAAAACCACTACCAGTGCCGGGGGTATAAACACCATCAGGTGTAATAGAACCAACCGTTCCTACTGGAGCGCCGGTATCCGGAGCAAAAGCTGTAATCCCAAAACCACCCAAGGCTTCTCCTAAATAAGGATTATTTTCAACTTGATGGTGATTGAGTACCGTACCATCAGGCAGGGTGATCACCAGATAGTTAGAGAAATCTAGCTGCGTATCGTTATTGGCTTCCAGACAAATTTCTGGCAAATCCAGGTCAAAGGCAATTCCTTCAAAGAAGTCTTCGACGTGAATTTGAGAAAGACAAGTAAAGGTATTATTATCAGTATCGGTAACGTGTAGGGTGACCAGATTGTAGCCGGTTTCCGTACAGTTAAAATCGACTGAAAGGGTTGGTGTATCTGCTCCTTTCCCAACCAGAATGCTCTGAATACCGCAGTTATCGGTACTTCCTCCGTCAATATAAGGAAGGTCTGCATTCATTTGCTCAGCAGCATAAACCGTCACATTTCCCGTATTGTCCAACTGAACGTCGATATCAATACAACGGGGGCTAGGAGGCTGTTCGTCCTGTACCGTAAGGGTAAAGCTACAGGTTTGGGTTTCCATGACGCCATCTACCGTACTCGTTACCGCACCATCATTGTCGAGATCAACCATCATGGTATACTCGATGGTACTCACTCCCACCGGGAAGGTTAATCCACTGGCATCATTATGAATACCACGGTTGGCTAAAGAATAAGCAGTGGTGGTAGTTGTATTGGGAAGACCACTAGCGGCTGGATAGGTGATATCGTAATTCACAACGGTAGCACAACTTAAGCCTTGAACAGGAGCTAAGCCTGTAACGTTAGCGGTACAAAGGTCAGCATCCGCTTTTACGGTAATATTTCCTGATTCATTCCCAGGGCAAGCAAGCATTGGGTCTCCAGCAGAAACCACCACATCGAAGGTGCAAATACCCACCGTACCAGAGCACGAATAAGCGGTATAGATGATGGTATAAGTTCCGGGATCAAGGTCAGAACCAGGAAGTGGTCCTGCCGTTTGGTAAAGGCCTGATTCCAAAACTTCCCCATTTATATCCAAATTGACGGGATCAGGTAGATTGATGGGGTCATCAACGTTGTAGTACGTCAATGCCATACCATCAGAATTGGTAAAGCCTTTATATTCCAGGGTGCCGATACTACAACCGTCAAAAGCAACGGGGATCGACCAGTTGGCCTCCGTATCACAAACACCATCTTCGGAGAAGACGTAGCCGTTCTCCGGGCAATTCGAAAACACCGGTACAGAATTGTTATAAACGGGAATCTCCACCGTTTCTTCATCTGAGAAAACCAGGTCCACATTACAGGAAGCCGCTGCCAGGAGGTCTTCAATAATGATACCCACAATAGGAATAGCACCGATCGGCAGTAATTCTAATAAATTGATAGATTCGCTGGTTACATCTCCGCAGGTACCGGCCGCATCAAAAGGCCAGGAGGTTACATTGCGAAGTGTGATCGTACCTGATGGTCCTTGAATATTATTAGGAACACAAGCCTGGCCAGGATAAGCAGTAGAACTGCTGGATGCCGGAAAAGTGTATTCTTCAACAATCTGGTCAAAATTTCCATCACCATCCGTATCCGCAACGACGATTCCGGAACCACCATCACCACCAATAATAGCACCGAGGTTGGTAAAAATAATTTGCCCGATAGTCTGATCACAAGCATCTTCAAATGACCCCAAAGGAATAGGGTCAATACATAAATCTGTAACGATTAATGGTATGCAAAATTCAAAAGTAATAATATCACAGATCACACTAGCAGCCGGGTTTAAGTCACCTAAAGTCGGGCCTCCCGTTGCAATGTCTCCCAAATCTCCGGGAAGACTGCCTTGCCAGTCAAAACACACTTCGTCATCCGTACACTGAATGATCCCGGGAGCGTTGGTGATCTCGGCTTCAATCAGTTGCGGTCCATTTAATGTAAAGAAGCTACACGATAAATCCAGACTATTTTTCACCTCTACACCACAAACATCGTAGGCATCAGGATCAGGGTCACATTCACTGGCAAAACCAGCACCGGGTTGACAATTAACACCATCGTTATAAATAGTAATTGATTGACAATAAGTTGTAGAACAATCACTGTAGGTACTTTCATCTTCATCCATTGTAGAAGGATCATCTGCAGGTAATGTATTCAAACAGTCGGTGGGCGCATTATTAGATTCTGTAAGACAAATGGTATAAACATAGGAGCCTTGTTCTGCGGGGCCACTAAGGTCTACATTTCCAAATCCGATGGTTACGGGAGTTACCGCGGGGTTTCCTGCTACCATTCCATTATTACTTCGGACTGTTAGTAACTGATTAGCTCCTGGATTGGCACTATTGGTAACGACGATGGTTTCGGTACCTCCAGCATTACAAATAGGGCCCATTGCGCTGGTTGTAAACAATGGCATAGGTTCCAAAAGTATGAGTAATTGAGCAGGAGCACTCGTAATAATAGCTGTTCCACAAACAGTTTCGTTATCTACCGCGTATTGAATCTCAAAGCATCCACCACCATCAGGCACCGTTAGAAATCCTTCGGGAGAGATGGTCGCCGGTGGGCCACTCACTTGTGAGAAAAGGCCGCCGCCAGCATTGGCTCCGTCAAACATAACGGATAGATCAATCATATTGCCCACTACGTTGCAATTGATAAAGGTCGGTTTCAACTGGGCAATCGGGGGAGCAATGACTTCCGCCCGTACACTTCCACCGATGGTACAAGGGCCTTCCGAATTAAAGTAACTAACCGTATAGATGCCGGGAGGAGCAATGCTTATATCTAGCACCCCCGTGCTTTCATCAAAATAGTCTGGGTCGGTATTCCCATCAGCAGGACTGATACGGTAAGGGGTATCATCATTGGAAATTGCGATGATCGCTTCCCAACCGAACGGGGTGACAGAGAGATCGGAATTAAATGCAAAAGTCAAACATCCACCGGGATTAGAAGTGACTATCCCGGGTCCAGTAGTCCCATCATAACTTCCATCGCTCGCTATGGAGCCGGAGATATTTAAATCATCAAAACCAGCTTCTACGTTGAAGCTGGTAAAATTTAGCGTAATGGTTTCTCCGGCAGGTGCACAAATCTGGGTAGTGCCTGATTCATTGTCGACATAATCTCCAGCAGTACCTCCAGTATCTGTAAACAGGTCACCACTCACAAAATCGGTATATGCCGTGTAGGTGTTCGCACCAACAGCGACATGTCTTAATTCATCGGGGGCCAAACCATTAAAATCGTAAAAGCCATCCTCCGGGCAAAGCACTAGACGAAAGTCACCATCTACATCGGTTAATTCCCCATCCGCGGGATGAACAAAATTAAATTCGTCGGCAGTAAAATCTATGGACACATTCGTAACACTAAAGGCAAAATCATCCCCAGCGACCCAGTCTCCTCCAGTAACATAAGGCCGCACGTCTATATCAATATCACCATCGATGAGATCGGTAGCTACCGTACCCGCAGGAATGACAAAATCCCGACAGTAAGCATTATATTGTATACTAGGAGTAGCATACCCCAGATTCCCGATATAAAAAAGCTGGTTACTAATCCTGACTTCCAGGTATTCGGTATTTAAATCTCCCGCAAAACAGATATTGATAAGCATAGGCCCATCGGGGGTTGGCGTGATACCTTCAGGGAAACCTACCTCGATGGTCTCCTGGAGATCACGCGCCGGGTTTCCCGCCCCAAAACAACTAAGCACATTTCCTCCACTGGCACTATTGATGCTGTAATTATACCCACCTGCGGCATCTGAAGAAGAAAATGTGGTAGTTACCAAAGTATAATTACCTGGCACCAATATCAGCTGAAGCATTAGCTCCGGGCTAAAGCCACCGCCACCATCATCATCAGTTGCCAGAAGGTTAGTATTTGGCAGACCAGGATTAAACCCTCCCTGATAAAGGGCAAAATAAAAATCCTCGCCAGGAATATCAGGCATGCTGAAGGTGTAGACATCTATCGCATCGATAAAAAAATCAAAGCGCTCGTAGTAGTAAAATTCACCCGCCGTACCATTAGGCCGGGTAAAGACTGGATCTGCGGCACTCAGAGACCCACTCTGGGAGGTAATTGCTGGACAATAATCTCCAAATTGATAATGTTCGGAAAGCGTATATTCCTCGGCAAAGGTACACTGGGCACGGAGGCCATTAATACTTAAAATAAAAAACACCAATAGTAACCATAGGCTACTCTGGTAATTTTGGGGCCGGACAAAGCCCAGCATTTTCTTTTTGAACATGAGATGTAAAGGTGTGGTCATGAGTTACAGGTTGAGTTGTACTATTACGATTTGTTGTTAGCCTTTCAAACGGTCTAAGGGGAAAACATTACTCGCCAAAAAAGAAGAGGGCCAGTATCAAAAATCTATTTCCAAAATTGAATAGAGGAAGTAAACATCAGAAATGATGCTGTCAAAAGTGTACGCAATACGGGAAACAGTAAGCTGTAGGCAGCTAATGCAAAAGGTCGTCGGACTGCCTACCAGAGGTAAAAATACCTATTAAACTTTCACTAATAAGACCTTTGCGCTGAATGGAACCAATAGTGCGACAAGCGGTAAATTACAAAGGAGGAGCTTGAAATTGAGTTGGACTTAACCCGTAGATAATTCTGTAAAGTGACTTTAAAATAATGCTTATTTGACTACTCTAGCTTAGTAATTAACTCTCCCAACTTTCTTTTACTATTTCTATTAATTGGTATTTGGTGCCTGCTAATGGTAATAAAATCTTCCTGAAAACTGATAGACTCAATTAAAGACAGCTGAATCAGGAAACTTCGATGAATGCGCATAAAACCAAAGGGGGCAAGTAGCTCCGATAATTTATTAAGACTGATACGGATAATAAATAGTTCTTCCGTCTTTAGACAACAACTCACGTAGTCGCCGCTGACCTGCAAAAACATAATATCGCTGATCGCTACTTTTTCGTAAACACCTTTGCGTTTTAGAAATAAAAATTCATTGAATATGGTGGACATGTAGGTTTTTTAGTACTGATACTTCAAAATCAGACTTGGACTTACCCTAAGCGTAGGACAAGATGATGAAAGGTATGGATAAATACTGCCAATAAATATTTTACCTAACAAAAACCCTCTAATCAACACTTTACTACCCCCAAAGCATGACTACACTTATAGGACCATCAAATTAGACCAAATAAAAAACGGCGGCACCCCGAAGGATGTCGCCACCTGTAATCGTATTTATTACGTTGGGATATTAATCCACCACAATCATCTGCTTCGTCGCCCGATAATCACCGGCCTGTTCGGCTTCGCCATTGGCCAGACGGGCTTCTATCGTGTAGCTCAGTACGCCAGTAGTGCTATTGATCATCTGCTTGGTGACGTTCACCGTGTGGTAGCCTGCGCCGTAATCGCCTTCAATTACCCGGATCAGTGCTCCCTTTGCATCACGAATGGTGATAGTAGCGGTAGCTGCAGCGGGTAAATCAAAGCCAATCATGGTACCTTCCGTGAAAGGATTGGGTACATTCTGATAGAGAACGAATTCGCCTTGTCTGTGCGCGGTCCCAGAAAACGAAAGTCCGAAATCCGTCAACGTACCTTCGCGGTAAGCCTCCGCAATCGTGTAACGGCTATTCACTTGCAGTAACTCACTCAACTTGGCATCCTCACTGGCACGAAGCACCAGGCTGAAGAGGTGATCGGTGGTGGTGGTGGTGGCGACGAGATGCATCGCGTCGCTATCGCCGCCGTTGTCGTTATAACTCATGGTTATGGCACCTTCGTTCACATACCGCAAACCAAAGTTTTCACTGGTAGCAGCTCCGTATTCCATGTTGATCAGTTCCATGCCGATAAATTGTAGCGTTCCCTGAAAACCTTGAACATTGGCGAGGTCTTCCCCCGTAAAGGCTACCGTGTAGGTATTGCCTGCCTTAAGGTCAATATCCTCTGCTTCGAGGTAGAAAATGCCGTTTAAAGTGCGATCATCACCCGCCAGTGCATTCGCCTGCGCATTGCCATTGACATCACCCGTTTTCACACCAATGAAATCAGCATTCAGTTGGGCGGCTGACAGGTTATTGATATTGATCAATTCCGGGAAAGTCTCCTGCCACGGATTGAGTTCGTTCGGGAACACATAGCTCGCAGGTATGAACCTCCAACTGGTGTTGTTGGTAAACTCGGTGGTAATGTTCAAGATCAGCTTACGAACCTGGATCAAATCCAGGGTAGTAATCGTCTCCGAATTGTTGACATCCGCAGCGAGACGCTGGTAAGGACTATCTAATGGATCAATGTTCAGAATATGCTTACTGATCAAAACGATATCGAAGGTCGTCACCCCGTTTAATGGGTTGTCATTGTGATAAGGCGTTACCGTGTAATCTCCTCCAAGTTGCAGTAACTCGAAGTTGAAAGCCCCATCCGTACCAGTCGTCATACTCATCTGTGCAGCACCATTGATACTCACTTCTACCCCTTCGATGGTTTCGTTGGCGGTAGTCGTTATTACGCCGGCAATGGTTGCACCATCTGGTCCGTTACAGGAGTTATGTGGCTGTACCAAGACATAGGTTTCACAATAGTCGTAGTTATCTTCTTCGTCAAAGGCGTAAACATAAACGACGGTTGTCTGATCATCGTCCTCCGTTAATACCAATCCGGTATTTGTAGGGTGAGGTACAAAGTTGGGGTCAGCCTCCACTTCGGCAGCACGGTAAATTGCGTACTTCGTCACACGGGGCAAACCATCCGCATTGGTCAGTGGCCCCTGGCCGGTACAATCGTAGATGGGAGACCCCTCAAAGTCACTGGCCCAGATCGTCATAGCGCAGCCCCCTTCCGCCTGCGGCATCAGGGTAGCAGTTAGGCCGTTGATACAGATGGGCGCGGGACCTTTGCAGTCGATCACGTCGAAGACGAGGGTTTCACTGACCTGGTTTCCACAGCCATCTTCAAACAGTACCCGCACCGCGTGGTAGATGTTATCGCCCATGGCACTGGTAATGATCGGGAAGCTACCGTCAAACGAGTAGGTGCCGTCACCATTGTCGGTGATATTGGCCATCACATTACCAGCAGCACCAGCTTCGACCAAGAACTCATTGGAGGTAATGTCACCATCACCATTAATGTCCACCGCAAAGGCATCCAGTTCTGCGGATACGAGGCTGATGACCAGGTTGCCCGCACCGTCGAAGAGTTCACACTCATCTGAAATCGTGAAAGGAATGCTTACTTGAGCTTCACAGTTGCCCGTAACATCACCAAACTGGCCGGGCTCCAGTGTCGGACAAAGATCCGTGGGGCCTCCATATTCAGGGACGGTTATTACTGGTACCGTTGAATCGTATACTTTCACAAACTGGGTGTAAATGTAGCGACCGTAGTTAGGTAATTGTGGCGAAGCACAATTGTCCAAATCAGAATCGCCGTCGCGGTCCGTGTGGTTGCGATCGATACACAAGCCAGCGGCACTGGTGTAGGTGATTACCGGGCGTTCGTTGCCTTCTACGGCACGATCCACTGGTAGCGCTTCCCCATCATCTTCCGTCATCCGAGCGAGTACGTAGCCAGTGTATTCACCATCCCACAAACACCAGTTGATGACATCGTAGGTGATGCTGAGTTTATAGCATTCATCGCCCGTAGCGGAATAAACCACAGGTTCGCCGATATTAACCGTCAGTACATCACAACCTTCTGCGGTCGTAATGATCGTTGGCACATTGGGATCGCCACAATCAGCATCCGCATCTTCGGGGAAGTCGATCACAAAATTGTGTACTTCGGTAATCGTAATCACCTGGTTGCAGCTGTTCGTCGAACGGAACACTTCGTTGATATCGATAGCTCCGTTGGCGTTAGCATCACCGGCAGGGCGCAACTGCCAAGCTTCGAAACGACGCGTAATCGTTCCCCAACCACAATCATTCACCTGGATGTTGGGCGTACGCTCTACGATGGTATCCACGGCACAGTTATCGGTTCCTGTTGCTCCTCCGAAGATCGAGCTCATCATGGTCGACGTGGCCGCGAAATCTTCGTCATAAGCCGTCTGAATGTCTCCAGGGAAGGCTAGCGGAAGGTCGTTGCACGTCAAGGATACATCCTCTGGTGCGTAACAGTACGGATTGAGTTTATCTTCTGGCGTGATGACCATCCAACAGGTGTTCTGGTTGCCAGAAGCATCCGTTACCCGCAGTTCAATGGTGATCTCATTGTTGATATCACAGCAGTAGAAGTCAATAAAGTCGCCCCAAGGGCTCCAATCCTCAAAATTATCAGTACAAGTACCATTTGCCCAGTAATTACGGCGAACCTCCAGATCGACAGTGCTACAGTTATCACTGGAACCTTCGTCAACATCAGTAGCATGGATGCGGGCCTGACCAAAAACTCCGTTCGCTACATCACCACCACCAATCGACACATTTAGCTCATCATCACAAATCGCGAAGGGTGCAATCTGGTCTTCTACCGTCACGATATAGCTACACTGGGAGCGAATCCCACAAGCATCCTGGGCGAGGTAAGTAATGGTATGATCTCCCCTTTCCAGACCAGTAACCAGGTATTGGTTATTGAACTGAAAATCAAGGGTATCATTATCCACTTGAACAATATAGGTAACCTCCGAACACGCATCGATAATATCCAACAAGGGTATTTGGTAAGTAGCCCTACAGTTAAATGGCGAAACACTGATCGTTTCATTTTCCGGGCAGTTCAAATCAGGACCGTCCGAATCTTCTACCCGGATAAGCTGGGTAAACTCCCGAACATCTGATAAAGGATTAGGCAGGCACTGATTGACGACACGCCAGGTTCTGAACAAGAGGTAGCTGTTGTCACAAATGTAAAAGATCTCGTCGTTATAGTTGATCGCCGCCGAACAGTAGATCGCTGCATACAGGTTGGTCCCATTGATGGTGGGATAACCCAAACTGTCGGGCGAGGTGAGGCTAGGGTCAACAAGTACTTCCGAACAATCCAGAACGGGGTTCGTTATTCCGTCGTAGTTTTCTGGAAAAATGATCTGATCCAGATCAAAAGTCGCCACCTCAATGGTCTGGACGCACTGGGCAGAATTTCCTACCGCGTCGGATACCGTCCAAGTGCGATCAATTACAAAACGAGGTTCGCCACAAGCTCCGTTATCGGTGAGCGCATCAACATGGGAGATGATGGCACCGCCAGGAACACAGGAAGTAACCTCGGGAAAGCCCAGCAAGTCTGGCCCCGTAAGATCAGTACAATTAACCACCGTATCCGAAGGACAGATGAATTCAGGAATTAACTTGTATTCTATGTTCACAAAACCCCAGCAGCATTCACCGGTATCGGGGTCACATATCTCCGCCACGATGGTCTGTCCTACGTAATCTACCGTTACAGTGGGAGAAGTAGGTATAGGGTCGAAACCACTGTCGGGAGGGCCAGGATAGAGCGTCACAATGTAATTATCATAACAGCGGTAGAGGTCCCCGGTGAGGATCATTTCCGCGGTGATCGTCGCTTCACAATCTGCTCCTAGGGAGACGTTCTGTTCGCCGATACAAGCTAAATCTTGGGCCGTTTCAAATTCCAGCACCGTCAAGTTATAGGTACAAGTCGTTTCATTACCCGAAGCATCTGTGATGATTAGCGTGATGGTCGTATCTCCGATGGGCACCGGGGTTCCCGGCGGGAAAGAACTGAGTACGTAATCCGGACAGTTATCGAATTCAAAAACGGGGGTAGTTGGGTACTCATTGGTTTCACATTCTCCCGGCCCTAATTGAATGACCTGGTCATCTGGACAAGTGATTTCCGGAAACTGGGTATCTAGTACAGTGACCACAAATCCGCAGGTGGATACGTTACCCGCCGCGTCGGTTAGGGTGTAAAGAACCGTGGTCTCTCCTACCTGGAAGAAGTAGGTAAACTCGGTATTTTCAGGAAAGATAGGTAGAGTCTGATCCAATTCGAGGGTACCATCCTCAAAGGTGATCGTCAATTGTACCGTACCGCCGGGGCAATTATCAAAGAGGATCGGATGCAGATAGGTATATTCTGCCCCGCATAAGTTCAGGTCATTCTCTAAGGTTACATCCATTTCGTCATAAGCCTCGCGAGCGCTGATGAGCAAGCTCCACGCATCAAGGATAGCGAGCTCGGTGGTGACCGTTCCGTTGTGGCCAACCTGTAAGATCCAGTCGCCCTGGGCTTGTTCTCCATTAAAGGCTTCGATATCCCCCGTAGGTATCAGTGCCAGTCCATCCCCCAAAGTAGCACAGTTGTCCAAGAAAGGAGCTGCCAGCTCGGGATCACCGTCAAGAATAAAGTCGAAGGCCGTACTTCCAGGGCAAGCTGCTACTAGCAACTCAATGGCTGTTCCTTCCGGACTGATGAGCGTAAAGGTAAGGTCCGAGAAGTCGCCCGCGTTCCCTGCAAGGAAAAGGTTGAGATCGGCAATGGTATAGAATTCGTCAACTGTTACAATAGACTCCACACATTCGCCGTAAGCAATGGTTTCGGAAGCTCCGGGGTATTCCTGGTAGTCACCATAAAGCCCGCAGACCGCTTCCTCCGCATCAACGATGGTAACCGTGAAACTACACTCTATGCGGGTCGTATGCTGGGCCTGGATCGCCGTTTGCGCACCATTGGGAGTAGGCTGGGGCAAACTGGGGTTGAGCATGCCAATAGTAGTAGGTAAACAAGCCTCCCCCGGCTCGAAATCACTGGCGGTATTGGTATCCCAAACGGTTGTCCGCACGATACCACTACCGAAGACAGGGCTGATGGTTCCCGACCAATAGTCAGCTACTGTTCGTCCGGCAAGATTGTACTGCGGAGGAGCCAATCCGCTGATGTCGTAACCGTTTAGCACAGCGATATCCAATATCGAGCGCGACAAGCTTACGATATAAGCAGCCGGATCAGTGGCTTGCAAGTCTGCCGCACCGGGTACATTGTAAAAGTGATCGGCAGGACTATCGGTGCCATCCCCGAAATGGATAGTCAGAACACCACCCGGCGCAAGAATAACGCCAGTAGGAACGGCAAATAGTTCGCTCCCGGCCGCCGAAAGGCGTTCGATCATCAGGCAGCTTACATCCAGGTTCGCAGCATTGAAGTTGGTAATTTCCAGGTAGTCTCCCGTCGGTGGATTGCCTGCGGTAAACGGAGGTACTGGAAGGGTACCATCTACCGGGTCACTCAGGTCATGGGTGATCTCCGTAATCAGCAGCAGTGGCATATCCTGCAAGGAATAACGTACCGTACTGGTGCCCTGCGCGAAGAAATTTCCGCTGGCATCATCAAGGCCGCTAGCCACTTCGTTACCCATTTCGTCTTCAATACGGTAGGCAACCGTCAGGTTATCGGGACAATTGTCTTCAATATTAAAGGGTGCAATACCATCAACGATGGCTCCGCAATCACCAAAGTCATTGTCATCAACCACATCGCCCGGACATTCAAAGCTTGGAGGGGTATGATAATCATTGACGATGATCTTCACATCACAAGTAGTAGTATTACCCGTAGCATCTACCGCTTCAAAGGTGTTAATAGTGATACCCACCGGGTAGATATCGCCAGAGGTGAGCCCGGTATCATCGATTTGTGTTACGACCGGGATATCACAGTTATCTTCGGCTAATGGCAAGGAGTAGTTAGCGTAAGCACTGCACCAGGTTGGTGGGGCATCTACAATAACTGCCGGCTCCGGGCAATTGATAAAATAAGGCGGATCGTCATCGGTAACCGTTACTTCAAAACTGCACTGACTGAAATTGCCTACGGCATCTTCCGCGTAGTAGGTAACAGTAGAGATGTTCTCCGTAGGACTAAAATGTTCAAAATCGTAAGTAGCAAAAAATTGGTCGGGAAGCGGATTTGTAATATCCGGATTCAACAAGGCAGTGATATCAAAAGGCCCGGCAATTGAACCATCAGGGTTGGTAATCGTATAAGTATAAAGGATGACATCACAATTATCCGTCGGTAAGGTGTGTTCCCAAGTGTACTGGGCTTCACAGACAAATTCATCCGTTGTAAGGGCTACGGGGCCCAGGTCTTCGCACAAAATTTCGGGAGTGCCATTTTCGTCATCGTTATCACAGGAACCAGAACGGAAGAGTTCACAGCCACGCGCATCGACAATGGTAAACGACCAAGTAGGTTGAGTATAGTCCACCAAAAGGTTGCCTAAATCTTCGGTGAAATCGATGACATCAAAGCCAGCCTCCTCATCATAAGTAAACTCACCGTCTGCATCATCAGCAACACCATCACTGTCCACATCCAATTGAACGCCACCGTACTGAATAGTATAAGGTTCAAGGCCACCAGTAATTTCACCCAGGTCAACTACTCTATCATTCTGTACGATACACTCACACTCTGGAGACTCCATATCAAGCGGCTGGCGCAGTTCAAATACATCTTGTACCAGAATGTAACAACCCTCGAGGTTGAAAATTCCGGGTTCTACCTGCCCAGCGATACCCAGTACATAAGTTATGGTGACAAAGCCGGTACCCGTCCCAGGGGTATATTCTCCAGTCAATGGATTAATGTAGCCTGCATCGCCTGGATTGTCGGGGCTGGTGCCAACGGTGGTGCCGGAGCTAGGAGGGCCACCAGGAGAACGCACGAAAGTTGAAATACCAAACACACCAACGACATCGTCCATATCGAGCACCTCATCCATGTGAGTGGTAGTCGTACCATTAGGCATAGCGATAGTGAGGTAGTTGGCAAAATTGAGCTGCTCTTCATTATTGGCTTCAAGGCATAATTCAGGAACATCAAGGCCAACCTCGAATCCTTCAAAGTAGTCTACAACGGTTACCAGGGATAAACAGCGACGTTCGTTGCGCTCGTCCGTTAAAGGATCACCATCGTGCTCAGCGGCATCAAGCACTCTGACAATCACCGTGTTTTGGCCCTCTTCAAAACAGTCGAAAGTTACAGCATCACCGAAATTCTCTACAACATCGGCTTTGGATACTTCAATCGTTAACTCACCAGGGCAATTATCGACACTACCTCCATCAAGGTCAGTTGCGAAAACGGTAGCACTTCCCGTTTTGTCAAGCTGCACTGTAAAATCACTACAGTAAGCAGTAGGCTTCTGGTGGTCTTCTATCGTAATGGTGAAGGTACACATCTGCGTTTCTTGCGACTCCCCGCAAGGAATAGCAGGATCATTCGCATCGATGACACCATCGCCATTCAAATCAGCAGTCATTGTGTAAGTAACGGTGGTCGTGCCTAGTTGAAAATCAGTGCCACTAGCATCATCTGTTCCACTGGAAGGAACCGCACCATTATCAGCCGTCCAGGTGATCGTCGTATTACACTCCAAACCTGCCAGCGGTGCAATGCCGGTTACAATACGAGAACAAGCATCTACGTCGTTTCTCAGGGTCAAATCTCTTGGGGTAACCAAGATCGGGTCACCAGGTACCACATTGATATACAACGCGTGGATCGTCTGGATTCCGTTACAGGCTGTTGCCTGGTATTCAACACGGTAGCCAGCAACCATTAATGGTGTGTAGTCATTGATGTCAACAACGGTTGCGTTTCTTTCGTCCTCACAGTCCTGCGGATAATCCATGATCACAAAATCACCATCTGAATTTTGGCAAATTGGATATTCATTACCGTCAGCATCTACATACACTTGGTTGCCGTAAGCATCCACGTAATTGACCTCCCCTGGCGAAGGCTCAAGAATCGAGCCGGAGGTAGGCCCTGATAATTGCACAATATTTTCAATAAATTCACCGGTGCAGCCATCAACAGCTAATGGAATATCCCAGTTCACAGCTTCACCACAGGCGTCGCCAGTAGCAAAAGTGTATTCTCTTCTGGGGTTAGGAAATCGTGGTGCTTCATCATTTTCTACCCTGATTGGTAAATCGTACATAGCGGATGGAGCTATATTAACATTAATCCCTGCAGAGGTAAGTGCTTGTCGAATGATTGGGCCAGCAACAGGAATAAAATCAATAGGCAGTATCTCCAGCAAATCAACCCCATCAGGTGTCACACAGGGTGAGTAAGGCGCAATTACGGACGCAGTTACGTTACGAACAGTGATGATACCTTCTCCATCTACATTGTTATAAACAAATCCACTACCATCTCCAGAACCGTCCCCAAGGATACCTGCGCCACTTAGCACCTGATCAAAAGCTCCATCGCCATCCGTATCTGCCCAAACGACGGATACGGCAGTTTCCTCTACGATTTCCTGCACAGGATCAACAATGAGATCTCTAACCGTTGCTGAACATACGGTAGTTGATTCACCAGTAATCGGAATATCAAAACTAAAGTCGAGAAATTCCAAAGGCTTCCATGTGCTTGTTGTAATACAAGGTCTAACGCCTAGTATATTGATACAAAATCCTTGCCCAGGACCACAATTCCCACAGAAACCCGTAGGATAAGGAATCGCTACATCATCCACGAGATCACAGACGTCTCCAACGCCGGAGATATTATCCGCTATGGGTGTATCCAACGCATCGCCTTCCGGAAAAAAGTCATTATTTAAACCAAAATCCCAACTTACAGCAATGCCTTCATCATCACAGGTAATGATTGGATCCTCGGTACCACCCGCATCAAAATTGTTCTCTTCAACGTAATCGCCCGTTACTACGGATGCCTCGAAAAAAGGTATTAGTTCGCTACCCAGATCGAACGTAACGTTAAAAATGGTGAGGGAGATGAACGAATTAGTAAGAATGGGGCAAACATCGGCCGCTGGATTAAACTCCAGGCAATCTTCATTACAGCCGCTGCTGGCGATCGTAATGGTTGTGCAGCTTTGAACAGCACAGTCCGTACCTTCTGTACAAGTACCGGCGGGGGTATTGATGGATTCTTCGTAGCAAATCTGTAAGCTCCCCAATAAGCTGGTTGGGTTGGACACCGTGATTACGGGGCTATCCGTAGTTTCATCGGTGACACTAACGCTTAGGTTGGTTCCGGTAGCTGTCCAGAGCCTGCTTAATGTTCCTGTGTAAGTAAATTCGGAAGGACTCACCTCAACAATCAGGTCAGAATCACCGTCCCAACAAGTTGTAGAAGAGGTGATGGAAAAACTAGGTGTAGGTGTTTCGGGAAAAAAGACCATGGCATCAGCCGTTAAAACTTCCCCGACCCCACTACAGTTGCCAGGGTTTTCCAGTGTATAGGTAATATCGACACAACCAAAACCAGAGAAAGAAAGATAGTTGCCACCTAATATTTCTGCATCAGGAGTGCTTGTGGTAAAGGTCCCACCGGAGGTGGTTCCGGCAACAAACAATTCGTTCAAATTATAATTCCCGGTCACCCCACAGCTTACGACTCCATCCATCAAAGTGGCAACGGGAACTTCATATACCTGAAAGAGAAATTGATCGACCAGGTCAGAATTATCGTCACAAATGAAGTTGTAATTTATAGCATTGATGGCGTCCCGGTCAAGGGTACTGATCTCAATTTCGGACGCAGATAAATCCAGTGTTCTTCCGTCTACCAATACGCCATTACCGGAAAAGTTATCAAACGCACTGGTAGCAGTTTGGCCACTTACATAAGTCCCCAGATCTACATTGGGTTGGGCCTGACAAAAAACAGGTATTGGGTCATCCTCGATAGCATAACTGTAGTTGGCAGATATCGCAGCTACTTGTGCATTAAAGTTATTCGAACCGGTATTAAGGTTGATCCCTGGCGACAATATCTGGGGATACCAATCGGTGCCCAGGTTATCGTAGGTTACCGTAATCTGTCCATCCGCTAAGGCGGTGCTTGCTTCCGCAATGGTTAGGGTGAAAGTCTGGCAATAAGGATCTGCAGCACTAGTGGCCATTTCGACATTTACGGTAACGGCACTGCTTCCTTCGATCGTCACATCAAAATTTTCATCAGCGCCATTCATGTCCCCCCAAAAGCAAATCTCGATGTCTAAATCAGCATCCAGCACAACACCAGCCAAACCACCATCGCCAACGGAAAAAGTATTTCCCGGTATGGTATAGCTGAACGAGGTACTTGCCGAGGCGGGATTATCGGGGGTGATATCGGTTCCATCGTTCTCAAAGTTCTGGTTAGTCACAGTTCCCTGAGGTTCTTCCCAAGTGCAGGTATTTTGTGCCTGAAGTAAATTAATGGAACAGGTAAACAGGAATAGAAATAGAGTGGTAAACAGGTGTTTATGTCCTGCGAATAAATCACAAGAAACACCACGCGATGGTAGTATTACGTTCATGAGATGTATAATTTGTCGTAAAAAAGCATATCACTTTTCAATCGGTCAATTGAAAAATGACAGGTATTACATTAGGAAGTAAAGGTAGAAAGGGTTCGACCTGAATAAGTGGACTATTATTCTGACTCAGGGGCCAATTTAATGACCGCTGACGCTAAATCGAGGGCTTAGCTGGCCATTGTAAACATCTATTTAACGTAGATAACTCATGGGTTTTCGACCAAAGTGTTGCTCAAAGATTTTAGAGAAGTAGTGGGTATCTTCATAGCCAACCAGTGCACAAAGTTCGGCAATGGTTTCAACTTGTCCGCCCAACAGTAAGTTACGGGCTTCATGCAAACGAATTTCCCGCAAATACATACTATAACTTAGACCTGAATATTGCTTGATACGACGCCGTACTTGACGGGCACTAAGATTGAGCACCTTAGAAAGGTCTTCCAATCCGAAGTGAGAATTTTGTAGTTGCTGTTGCAAAATGAATTCTACTTCTCGCAGCCAGTTTTGCTGGGTCGCTGGTTGTATTTCTTCTTGTAATGTTGTTATTTCAATTTTCTTTTCTAATAGTTTACGCCAGTGTTCGTAGCGCCGGATGAGATTGTCTACCCTTACTTTTAATTCTTCTTCATAAAAAGGCTTAGGAAGAAAATCATCAATACCAATCCGCAGTACTTTGAGGCGATCTTCTTTGCCACTCAGTGAGGACAATACAATGACGGGTATGTTTTGCCATTGAGGATGTTTTTTAAGCCTTTCCAACAACTCAAAACCACTCATGATGGGCATCAACAAGTCACTCAAAATTAATCTACACGAATTTTCCTGCAAAAAATCTAGTGCTGCCTGACCATTGGGAACTACGGCCAACTTATAGTCAGCATCCAATTCTTCTACAATAAAATTGCAGAGCAAGGTATCATCTTCAACCAAAAGGATATCAAAATTCACCTTTTACCATATTTTGCTGGATACAAGCGATAAAATCTGCTCGATTCCCAGAGAAAGATAAGTTGAGTAAAACTTCCTTCAAAGGTAAAAAACCGCCATCGTCAGGTAAGCTACTCAGGTGTAATTTTATTGTTGAAGTATCATAAATCGTAGTTTCAAGTAGTGCACCCACTACGTTGGAAAACACCTTGCGTTCCTCCTGGCTTAAGGAAGGAAAAGACTTTGAAGTAACTTCCGATGGACCTTTTTTAGGAAAACTTAAGGTAAAACAACTTCCTGAAGCACCCGTATTATTCTTAAAACTAACACTCCCTCCCATCTCTTCGATCGCTAGCTTAACGAAACTCAAGCCTAATCCATGGGCACCCTCTGCGTTTTTTTCTCCCTGATAAGCATCAAATATCAATGCACTTTCCTCCTCCTTAATGCCCGGGCCTTGATCTACAATATTTACATTGATGTATTCCTCCGTCAGCGCTACTGAAATAGAAACAACGCCTTGAACCGGGGAATACTTGATGCCATTATGAATTACATTGTCGAAGATCCTCTCGGTAAGAAAACGATCAGCGTAAACAAATGTCAACTTATCCATCTTTATGTCGATACTGACTTGATGATGTTGAGCAAAAGGCATGAGTCTTTCTACACTTTCCCCCAGTATGTCTACCAGTCTTAATGGTTCAAACCTCAGCGTCAGTCCCTCGGTTTTTGCTCGATTGACATCTAGGAGATTCTGTACGAAAAGTAGCATTCTCTGGCTAGCCTGTAAGGTGGCTCGATCGCCCGTATCGCGTTGGTTCCTGCCAATAATGATCTGTAAAGGCGTTTTTAAATCATGAATTAAAGTTGAGGTCATCCGGTGCTTGTAAGCTTGGAGTGCTCGTAATTGCTGGTTTTGCTTGTCAAGTTCTTCGGTGCGCTCTCGTACTTTTTCTTCCAGTAAACTAGCTGCTGCTATTAATTTTTGGTTACTCGCTTGCAGGTCTTTCGCTAGCACATTATTCGCTTTATAAATTTTAGCAAATTTCAGAATAACTAGAACGCCTTGCATCAGTGCCAACACCAAGAACCCGTAAGCGGAATAGTATTGTCCATAAATTAAATTATTTGCCAGAAGAAAATCATGAATACCACAGATGAGGTAGATCAACCCACCAATCAAAAATGGGGAACCATTTATATTTCCGTCTTGCCAGTACCTAGTGCTTCGGTGCAGCAAATAAGTAACAATGACAAAAGCGTAAGCCGGCAACAATCTATTAAGCTGGGAGGCACCATAACCAGAGATAGTTAAAAAGACCAGCGTTATCAGTATGCCCGCCAGCACCATCCATTTCGCAACTTTTCGGTGAATATACCGCGGCATTATCTCTCGAAAAGACAGTAGTATAAAAAGATAACCAATACTTACTGTCGCGTACCGCATCCGTTGTACAACAATCCAGGGGGCTTCTGGCCAAATCAAATGCATAACGCTTTGATTAGATGCTATGATACGCACTAAAGCCACCACACAAAAAAAGCCCAAAAAGAGGAAGATTTTCTCCCGCGCAAAAATGAAATACAAACTGATATTAAATAGGCCAAAAAACAACAACAAACAAGAAATAACTAACTCTACTCCTACCCGCCGATTGAAAGCTACCCGTACCGGATGAGCCAGGCCAAATTCTAAAAGTTTACCCATCCCTCCTTTTCGATGATGATGGTTCGCGATTACCATCCTTAGATGAAGGGTGTCTTTTTCAGAAATCTCCCGCGGTAGGTTTACCCAACGCGGCCCGTATGCTGCAATACTGGTACTACTATCGCCGGATATCTTACCTACTTTTAGTAAAGGCTGCTCACCATCGCCACCATATAATTCATAGGTGCTAGGTAAATAGTCGTTAATCATTATGGCCAATGGCTCCTTGATCTGAGGCTTCACGATGGTAAGCTGATACTCCCCAATGCCTATGCCGCTGGCAAAGCTGTTATCCCCCCTATCAAGATCATTCCACAAGCCAGGCACCGGAGCTTTAATCAGCGTATCCCACTTACCGTCCAGGCGTCTGCCTCGAAAATTCCATTCGCCATAGAGGTTTACAATAGGATTCTCTTTCCAGTCGTGGCTGCGCAAATCAAGCACGCCAGCCTTTGCATCATAGTTAGGTGCCTGAAAATACTGATAAATTTGTCGGTACCCCAAGCTAATCATTACTATGACCATTACGATTGTTAGATATAACCTCATGTAAATGGAACTTTTAAATTAGTCCTTAGTTATTTACCTGGCTCTTTTGCCCAAAACATATCAAACAGGCTTTGTCGGTAGTTGTTGACTGTGGTCATTATGCTTCGCAGCTCTTCCTATTCAGTTGACCGGCTTGTCGCTGTCCCCCACTTCGTTCGGCTCCTGCACAGTACTCCCTATTCGCTAAAATATAGCCTTCCGAAGAAACCGGTAGAAGATATGCTATTTTTAAGCTTATTCGCTTAAAACTTAGCAGCTATAAAACGCAAAATTCGTTTTTGCCCAACGCTGGTTATATTCGTAATATATGCCCTATTTTAAGCACTGGCTTTGCCTGCCTTGATTCAAATAAAAAACGGCGGCACCCCGAAGGATGCCGCCGTCTGTTGTCTATTTATCTCTTGTGGCAATTATACTAGCCCGTCTTCTGCTTGGTCGCGCGGTGTTTGCCGGTTAAATTCGTGAATTTAACCGGCCAATCGCATCAGCCTTGGGCTATCGCCCGTGGCACTGCTTGTACTTCTTGCCGCTGCCACAAGGACAAGGATCGTTGCGTTTCACTTTCTGCTCTTCGCGTTTAAACGTTTCTGGCTTTTGCCGCGGCCCTTGTCCAGCACTCTGTGCGGCAGCACGTTGAAGCCTTTCGCCCTCGTCTGCCGTTTTATTGGTACGGGTGGCTTTCAGGTTGGTCTTCTGCTCCTTTGCTTGCTGAACATTCTGATTGAGTGCCAAGCCGCCCTTTGCCAGGTAGCTGGTCACTGACTCATTGATCTCCAAAATCAAGCCTTCAAACAGTTTGTAAGCTTCCATTTTGTAAACCACCAGTGGGTCTTTCTGCTCGAAGGAAGCCGCTTGAGACGAATCCTTCAATTCGTCCATGCCTCGCAAATGGTTCTTCCATTTTTCGTCGATGATCGCCAGTGTTACCGCTTGTTCGATATCACGCGTTACGGATTTACCCTCACTTTTTACTGCTTGCTCCAAATCGGCAGTAACGTTCAATGGATGGGTACTTCCGTCGGTGAAAGGCAGTAAGATACGCTTGTAGCGATCACTCTGTGTTTCGTAAACATGCTTGATCTGCGGCATGATCATTTCCGAAATCTTCTGGTATTTACGCTCGTAGAATTCTTTGAACTGCGCTTCCACCAGTTCCACCAGCTCTTCTCCCTTACGCTCTTTAAAGTCAGCAGCATCTATTTTGGGGTCCATCCCCAAGGTAGAGACACAAGCGCGTTCGAAGGTTTCAAACGAACCACCTTCTTTGTGCGCATACACCAACTCTTCGATCAAGCCGATAAACATATTGTTCAAATCCACGCTCAAGCGCTCTCCTTCCAGAGCATTGTCCCGCTTTTTGTAGATCGCTTCGCGCTGGATGTTCATCACATCATCATACTCCAACAAGCGCTTACGCACCCCGAAGGCATTCTCTTCCACCTTCTTCTGTGCGCGCTCTATCGACTTGGTTACCATTTTGTGCTGAATCACCTCCCCTTCCTGGTGGCCCATGCCATCCATCAGTTTGGCTATCCGCTCCGATTGGAACAGTCGCATCAATTTATCTTCCAGCGAGATGTAAAACTGCGAGCTACCAGGATCTCCCTGACGTCCGGCACGCCCCCTCAACTGGCGATCCACTCGCCGCGAATCGTGCCGCTCTGTACCGATAATTGCCAAACCACCAGCAGCCTTCACCGCATCGTTGATCTTGATATCCGTACCCCGGCCCGCCATGTTGGTCGCAATGGTCACATTACCCGCGCGGCCGGCTTCCGCTACAATCTCTGCTTCTCGTTGGTGCTGCTTGGCGTTCAGTACATTGTGACTAATGCCGCGCATGTTCAGCAGTCGACTTAGTTTTTCCGATACATCTACCGTAGTGGTACCTACCAGTACAGGTCGGCCTGCTTCACTCAGTTTTACAATATCTTCGGCAACGGCGTTAAATTTCTCCCGCTCTGTTTTGTACACCATGTCCTCGCGGTCATCACGCTGGATGGGGCGGTTGGTTGGGATCACCACTACGTCCAGCTTGTAGATTTCCCACAATTCACTGGCCTCCGTTTCAGCCGTACCGGTCATACCCGCTAATTTGTGGTACATCCGGAAGTAATTCTGCAAGGTCACCGTCGCGTAGGTTTGGGTTACATCCCCCACCTTCACATTCTCCTTCGCTTCTAGTGCCTGGTGCAGACCATCGCTATAGCGGCGGCCTTCCATCATCCGGCCGGTTTGCTCATCTACGATCTTCACCTGCCCGTCCATGACCACGTAGTCCTCTTCGCGATCGAATAACGTGTAGGCTTTGAGCAGTTGGCTCATCGAGTGTACCCGCTTGGACTTTACCGAATAATCCTGCGCCAACTGGTTTTTGGCTTCGGCCTTCTCTTCATCCGTAAGGCTATTGTCCTTGTCGATATTCACCATTTCCATGGCAATATCAGGCATCACAAAGAAGCTCGGGTCTTCCTTGCCTTTAGAGAGGTATTCCACCCCACGCTCCGTCAGTTCTACCTGGCGGTTCTTTTCGTCAATCGTAAACAACAGGGGCTCATCAGCGATGTGCATGTGCTTCGATTGCTCCTGCATGTAGAAGTTTTCTGCTTTCTGCAAGATCACCCGCACCCCTTCCTGACTAAGAAATTTAATCAGCGGACGGTTCTTCGGCAGAGCTCGGTGTGAGCGCAGCAGCGCCAATCCGGCCTGTCCTTCTTCGTTGCCCAGGTTGCCTTCTTTGAAAGCTTTTTTCGCTTCATTGAGGTAATCTGTAGCCAACTTCCGTTGTTCAGCTAGCAGCCGCTCCACAAATGGCTTTAGCGACATATACTCCTGATCATCAGCATCCTGCGGTACCGGACCAGAGATAATCAAGGGCGTCCGCGCATCATCAATCAGTACCGAGTCTACCTCATCCACCATAGCATAGTGGTGCTTACCCTGTACCCGCTCGTTGGCGTTGCGCACCATATTGTCACGCAGGTAGTCAAAACCAAATTCGTTGTTCGTACCGTAGGTGATGTCACAGGCATAAGCTGCGATTCGCTCCGGTGAGTGGGGTTTGTACTTATCTATACAGTCGATCGTCAGGAATAGGAATTCCATGATCGGCCCAATCCATTCACAGTCACGACGAGCCAGGTAGTCGTTTACGGTTACCACGTGTACCCCTTTGCCCGACAAACCGTTCAAGTAGGCTGGCAGGGTTGCTACCAGGGTTTTACCTTCCCCGGTCTGCATCTCGGCAATCTTACCGTCGTGCAGTACCATACCACCAATCAACTGCACATCATAGTGCACCATATTCCAGGTGATCTCTCCACCAGCAGCCAACCAGGTGTTTTTCCAAACAGCCTCGCCTCCATCCAGATTGATGTAACCTTTCTTGCTGTTGGCCGCCAATTTGCGGTCGTGCTCGGTAGCTGTTACCCGTAGTGTTTCATTGTTCGAAAAGCGGCTGGCTGTTTCCTTGACTACCGCAAAAGCTTCCGGCAAAATTTCTTTCAGAATCACCTCCAGTTCTTCGTCACGCTGCTTTATCAGCGCATCCATCTCTTTGAACAATTGCTCCTTGGCCTCGATGTCAGTGCCTTCGGCAGCCTCTTGCTTCAGCTGTGCAATTTCTGCATCTATCTCACTCAGATAAGCAGCAATGCGCGTTCGAAAATCCAGGGTCTTCGCCCGCAACTCATCGTTGGACAAGCCAACCAGCCGTTCATGGGCTTCGTTAATTTCCTCCACTACAGGCTGGTAAATAGCCACGTCGCGGTCGTATTTGGTGCCGAACATATTTTTCAGTCCGGAGGCGATGCTCTTAAACATATATCTTGTGTTGGGTACTCGTCAGTATGGCGCAACATAAACTGCGCGGTTTCCTAAAGTACACGCTATTAATGGCAGATCTAAATAAAAACGCAAAGATAGCACTAATCGTTTCTTTAAACCATCAGCTTTGGCTAATCATTTTGTTATTCCTACCAGTACAGATATTGTACCAAAACGGTTACTGCGCCATATTGTCAGAAAATGACCAAGATCGCCTGCCGTTGTTGCAGTTGGAAGGCACTTTGTAGTTGGAAGGCACTTGCGAAGTGCTTTCCAACTGTTGGCAATTATTTGGGCGGCCACCTCCTGACGTCGGTGCCAGGCTATCCGCTCTTACCTTCGGTACCGCTGCTATCCTTGCCGCGGGCCTGTATGGGAGGGTTGATTGTTGTTCGACACCTTTACTCCCCTGGATTGTTTAGCGACGCCGGATAAATAAGTGTCGGGTTTAATAGGTCAGTGATTTTGACTTTACCACGAAGTAGCCGCGCAGCGAATCGAGGCGAAGGTTCCCGACCTTAGCCGTAGCTAAGGGAGGCGGTTCTTTAACGAAGAGTAAAGCCAAAATCACTCCTTGGAAATCTGACAGTTATTTATCCGGCGTCGCTTAGCTTCTAGATTCTTTTTAAAGAATCTCTAATAACCCTAACTCGCTGCTTTTTCCTAATTCTTCCATCTGCGATCGATGATTAATTGAGTGTGCTACAAATTAGTGGTTTTTGTATTGGTTCCCCGTCA
Source organism: Lewinella sp. LCG006 (assembly GCF_040784935.1). Classification (GTDB taxonomy): domain Bacteria; phylum Bacteroidota; class Bacteroidia; order Chitinophagales; family Saprospiraceae; genus Lewinella. The sequence goes on from NZ_CP160680.1 coordinate 956,147, forward strand.
TTTATGGCGGGTTCGCCCTATTTCCCTAAAGTGCGACAAACCTTCAATTACACCGATCATAGAAACCATCAACCATCTAACCACCTACCCCTTCACCACCTTCCCCTGCCCCAGCTTCACCCCAGCATCCCAAAACTCGTAAAAATAAATCCCCGCAGGAAGAGGAGCTAACTGCATCCGTACCTGTGAGTAGAGTACTTGCTGAGAAAGCGCTAATTGTCCAGCAGTATTGTAAAGCCGGAATTGACCGTTGAGTGGATAGTAATCACCAAGGTCAAAGACCAAAACATCTTGTACTGGATTGGGAAAGGTAGTAAAGGTGAGTGCCTGTGATCATCAACAGCTACCGGGCCAAGTTCCAGGATACGGCAATCAGTATCGCTGCCCAAATCATTGCTTACGGTAAGACATACTTCATAAATACCAGGGCTGGCATAGGTGTGGTCAGGATGCCGATCTGTACTCATGCCACCATCACCGAAGGTCCAGGCCCAGGTATCAGGTTCATAAAAACTCAAATCCTGGAAGTGAAAATCCAGGGTGTCTTCGGGGTTACGATCTATGCGATAATACGCGCGGGGGAGGTTATCAATCCCAAGGGTATCACAAGGGCTGCCGTCGATGGGGCCGAGGCGATAGTTGGGATGATTAGCGAGGGTGAAGGCGTTGTTATTAGGAAGATGGATGTCGTGCTGTACAAGATCACAAGCAAGTCCACCTTCATCTGGCTGGTTGATGACGTGTAGTACTTTTACCCCGGAGGAGCAATTCAGGTATATCTTCCCGTCAGGAGCTAATTGTGCTTGAAAAAAGCGGCTATGGAAGAAATTCCATTCGAGGTAGCCATCATAAGTGGCAACAGTGTCTTTGGTACTGAAAATGTCTTCTGCCCAGAGGTCATACTGAAAGACATGGTTGTAATGGGATACATAGAGGTATTGAGAGGAAATAGAAACTGCAATACCTCCTGCCCAAGCATCAGTGCCAACGCTAGTCTGCCTATGATTAGTTAATTGGCCAGTACAACGATCAAAGTCAAAAATATCTAAGGGTTCCGGAGTATCAAACTCTACTAAATTCAGCCGAATATATTTAGTCCCATCAGGGGTAAAAGTAGATTGACCTAATCCATTAGCCATAGGTAATTCCACATACATGGTGTCAACTACATGAACAGAATTGGGGGAAACCAGAATAGAATATACAATATTCTGGTCTGCTCTAGGTACTAAAACCCACCAATCCCGTCCATTCGCATGCTTACAAGCAGTGAGGCCACTCGTTGCTAATGAATCATAAACAATTCGCTGATCCTTTTCATAAACTAGTCCAATATCTCCATTTAAAGAGCCATCTATTTTAGAAGATAGGACTTCTTTTCCTAACCTTGGACTGTCGTTTGTATACCTCATTCTAACAAAAGAAAGAAGGGGATTGTTTCCTGTAAAAAGAGGTAAGAAAATAAAGGATTGTGGACGAAGTGTCTCAATATCCCCAGCCTCTCCACCAAAGTTCCCGTCAACAACTAAGTCATTATCAAAGTTACGGATTTCAATGCCGTTAGAGAAGTACAAGAGATCTCCTGAAAAACGGGAAAAAGCACTTCCTGCACCATCAAATTCAAGGTCAATGTCTTGGTTGTTTTCAATGGCTAATTCTCCATTGTAAAAGGAAAGAATAGAGATACCAAAGGAATCATTAGGCTCCGATGCACTTCCTCCATTATATCCCATCATCCAGTGATTATCGTGGAATTGGGCTTTCCCTTCTTTGGGTACAAAAAACAAAAACGTACAAACCAGAGAAATGTAAATTCTTGACATAGTATTTCTTTTGGGGGAGGCGCATGTAAGTAATGCCCCTCCTCTGAATTCACTAATTTACTCTAAGATAATGGAAGGTTAATAAACAACACACCCTTCGTTGGATTCGAAAAAATGGCAAGTTCATTACCTTCATCAATAGCACCGGTAACCCAATTCTCCCCTATCTTTGCCCTATGAAAACGAACTTCTTCCTCCTCTTTTTTGCTACAATCGTCTTATTCCCCCTCACCAGCTGCCAGGATGATGGCTTCCGTGATATTCGCGATTACTACTATCCTTTGCGGGAACTCACCGATGGCCTCGTTTATGAATACCGCGATGTGCAGTACGACTCCCTCGCAGCCGACTATTGGTACTACCGCGCCATCCCTACCGATTCGGCTTATTATTTCACCAAAGCCTATTACAAGAGCGACTTTATCCCCAGCAGTCTCTACCGGGAAGAGATGGTCAACAATGGTATCCTACTGCGCAACCTCTACCTTTTCGAGACCGATAGCATGGGCCAGCAGCAACAAGCGATTGGAAACATCCTTAGCGCCAACGTTTTTCCCTTTGAGGTCAAAGAAGACGGTTCTGAATTATTCATCTACCAAGTCCGTTTTCAATTGCCCTCCCAACCCCACGGTAGCACCACCATCCTGATCAACCGACAGTTCCAGGGCGACACCACTTATATTTACGAGGGGCAGGAATACCCTGCCATCCACTTCGCCATCAATGGCTCCGTAGACCAGCGCGACTCGATCATCGGTGATATTGAACCTCGCTTTACTGGCCAGGAGATTTATGCCAAAGGCTTGGGCCTCGTTTTTTATGCCCGCGATTACGGGGAGGGAGCGCCCAGTTTCCAACATCAATTGGTCGATCGGTACCCGATGACGGAGTTGGAAGAGCAGGCGCGGGTAAAGTGGGAGTAATCGCCATTGGTCTCAAAGGAGTTTTCCAACACTGATATTCAATTCCTTAGCTAGTTGCACCAACCGATTATCCAAGGTGAGTAGCGTTGCCTTATGCTGTTGCGCAAGATGCAGGTACAAATCATCGGTTACGGTCTTCTTGTAGGAAGTCTACGGCATCCTCAGCTGTCAGATAACTCCAGCGAGTGACCCGTCCTTCAATTCTAGTTAATACTTCAACTCTTCGCTCTTTTCCTAAAAAGGGATACTCCAATCCTTTAGCCAAAGCGACTATAGCCTGCTGACTCAGGCTCCGGTGCTCCCGATTAGCAGCTTCTTTCAGTGCTTCGTATAGTGCTTCAAGAAGTTTCTTGATTTGAAGGGAAGGCATGTTTTTCTTTCTAAGATAAGCAAAAAGACAACTGCATGCAATTTGCCTACAGTTGTCTTTCATCCCAAAACTAACAAAGCCGACCCTCTATGATAGAGAATCGGCTTTGTCTAGGTTTGATTGTAGAAAAGTTAGATAGTTGGAAGATCAATGAGCAAAAATAGTACTCTCGAACCAACAAACTATCTAACCCATCTACTCTTCTTCCTGTGCAGCAGCGGTAGTTGCAGCAGCGGCAGTAGCACCACCTTTGCCTTTACCACCACGACGGCGGCGACGGCTACCTCCACTGGTGCTATCGCTACCAGCAGTGTATACTTCGTTGAAGTCTACAAATTCGATCATGGCCATTTCCGCAGCATCACCTTTCCGAGTACCGGTTTTGATGATACGTAAGTAACCGCCAGGGCGATCACCGACACGCTTAGCGATGTCACCAAATAATTCTTTTACTGCTTCTTTGTTTTGCAAGTAGCTGAAAGCAACACGACGATTGTGGGTAGAATCATCTTTAGCTTTAGTAATGATAGGCTCTGCAAAAACACGCAGTGCTTTGGCCTTCGCCAAAGTTGTGTTGATACGCTTGTGCTCGATCAAAGAGATCGCCAAGTTGCGTAATAATGCTTTGCGGTGACCGACTTTACGGCCCAAGTGGTTAAATTTCTTACCGTGACGCATGGTTGAATTTGTTTAACTTCACAACACTTTGATCAGCAGCTTAACAGGTATAGCTTCAAGCAGATCGCAGTTATTGTAGATGATATTATCCCTTGCAGGGAACCTGTGTTATTTTTGGTTGATAGTTGTAGGTTGATAGTTGATGGCTTTTGTGTTGTAAACCATCAACTAACAACTTTCAACAAATCTTACTCTTCGTCCAACTTGTACTTAGACAAGTCCATACCGAAGGTGAGCCCTTTCTCCTGAAGAAGTTCTTCGATTTCTACCAATGACTTCTTACCGAAGTTGCGAAACTTAAGTAGTTCGTGTGTATCGTAACGCACCAACTCCGCCAGGGTATTGATCTTAGCTGCCTTCAGACAGTTGTAAGCACGTACGGAAAGGTCGAGGTCTTCCAGAGAAGTCTTCAACAATTTACGCATGTGCAGAATATGCTCATCAACGATATTCTCTTCGCGGGTACCCGCTGAATCGAAGGTGATATTCTCGTCCGTGATCAGCATCAGGTGCTGGATCAGGATTCTTGATGCTTCTTTGATAGCCTCTTCCGGGTGGATAGTACCATCCGTTTTGAGGTTGATCGTCAGTTTCTCGTAGTCAGTACGCTGACCAACACGGAAATTGTCGATCGTGTAAGCCACATTTTTGATGGGCGTGTAGATCGCGTCAATAGGGATAACACCGATGGGAGCGTCCTTGGGCAGATTTTCATCAGCAGGAACATAACCACGACCTTTGGTAACGGTAAGTTCAATTTCCAAGTTGACAAAAGGTTCCATCGTACAGATAAGCAGATCTGGGTTCATGACTTTGAACACGTTGGTGTGTTCTTCGATATCACCAGCCCGGAATTCTTCTTTACCGCTAATAGTGAGGTATACTTTTTCTTCCTGTACATCCTCGTCAGCAATCATTTGCTTCAGACGAACCTGCTTCAGGTTAAGGATGATTTCGATCACATCCTCTACTACCCCGCGAATCGTACCAAATTCGTGTTCAACGCCTGCAATCCGGATAGCACTAATAGCGAAACCTTCCAATGAAGAAAGGAGTACGCGGCGCAATGAATTGCCGACAGTTTGACCGAAGCCCGGTTCGAGTGGTTTGAACTCAAAAAGTCCCTCAAAATCATTGGCTTTTTCCATGACGATTTTGTCGGGCTTCTGAAAATTCAAGATGCTCATACGCTTGTGTATAATCTTTGGTGGGGAATGAATAGCTATTCTCTTAACATCAGAATGCGGAACCCGGTTTAACCCGCGATTCCGTAAACATATAGTAAAAGGAAAGAACGACAATCGGCCGAGATATCGTTCTTTCCTTTATCAGGAAGCTTACTTAGAATACAATTCTACGATAAGCTGTTCGTTGATCTTTTCAGGAATGGCGTCACGCTCAGGGTAATCCATGAAGCGGCCTTCCATTTTGTCGTGGTTGAATTCCAACCAACCGAAGCGGCGAGAATCACCTTTAGTGCCCATGCTTTCGCGAATAACTTGCAAACCTTGAGATTTGCCTTTAACCGCAACTACATCACCAGGACGCAACTGAGCAGAAGGGATGCTGTTGATTCGACCATTAAGCACGATATGCTTGTGGTTAACGAGCTGACGAGCAGCACGACGAGTAGGTGCTAAACCTAAACGGAATACAACGTTATCAAGGCGAGCTTCCAGGTATTGTAGCAGTACCGTACCGGTAACACCACTTTTTGAAGCTGCCGTTTCAAACAGGTTACGGAACTGACGCTCTAGCACACCGTAAGTGTACTTAGCCTTTTGCTTTTCCATAAGCTGGAGGGCGTAGTCGGATTGCTGACGACGACGACGGCTATTGCCGTGCTGTCCGGGGCGGTACTTCTTACGCTCAAAACTTTTATCGTAGCCGTAGATAGCTTCGCCAAATGCGCGAGCTTTCTTTGTCTTGGGGCCAGTATATCTTGCCATTTCGGAAGGATAATTTTCGCTGAAAAATTAATTAAGGTTCGAGGGGAATTATACCCGACGACGCTTAGGTGGACGACAACCGTTGTGTGGAACAGGTGTTACGTCTTTGATACGAGACACTTTGATTCCTACACCATCGATGGCACGGATCGCCGCTTCACGACCAGAACCTGGTCCTTTAACGAAAACCTCTACCGTGCGCAGACCAGCATCATAAGCTGTACGAGCAGCTTCACTAGCGGAAACCTGTGCAGCGTATGGTGTATTCTTTTTAGAACCACGGAATCCTGATTTTCCGGCAGAAGACCAGGAAATCACATCACCTTTCTTATTCGTAATAGAAATGATGATATTGTTGAAAGAAGCCTGGATGAAGACCTTACCTTCCGGTTCGACCCGTACCTTTCTCTTCTTAGCTGTCTTTTTGGTATTTGCTTTAGCCATGGATCAAAAAAATTACTTGGTTGCTTTCTTTTTATTTGCGACAGTCTTACGCTTACCCTTACGAGTACGAGCGTTAGTTTGAGTACGTTGGCCCCGAAGTGGTAATCCTTTACGATGACGAAGACCACGGTAACATCCGATATCCATCAATCGCTTGATGTTGGTCTGTACCTCTGTACGCAATTCACCCTCCACCTGGTAATCAGTTTGGAGCATGGTTGCAATGTCTTTGATGTTATCATCCGTCCAATCCTGAACCTTAGTGTGCTCACTAACCTCGATCTTGGCCAGAATCTCTTTGGCCAATGTAGGACCGATGCCGTAGATATAGGTAAGACCTATTACACCGCGTTTGTTTCTTGGTAAATCAACTCCAGCAATTCGTGCCATTGTCTGTCTGTATTTAGAGAGGGAAGTGCTATACTTCCGTCTAGTTTTTTTTATCCCTGACGTTGCTTGAACTTGGGATTCTTCTTGTTAATGATGTAAACCTTTCCTTTTCTTCTGACCACTATACAGTCGGTAGAACGCTTCTTAACGGAGGGTCTTACTTTCATGGTTTGCGTATTTTGCGAATCTGTAACGTTTCTGTATCAATTATTTGTACCTGTAGGTAATGCGCCCACGAGTTAAGTCGTAAGGAGACATTTCCACTGCCACACGGTCACCAGGAAGAATTCGGATATAGTTCATCCGCATTTTTCCAGAGATCGTTGCGGTAATTTCGTGGCCGTTTTCCAACTTCACACGAAACATCGCATTGGACAGGGCTTCAAGAATAGTACCGTCCTGTTTTATTAGATTCTTTTTACTCATATTCCGATTTTCGGAGTGCAAAGATACAATTAATTGATAAATTCTCCACACCCCAGCTCTTTTTTTTACAAAGGAGCTATTGGGTTAACAAAAACAGCTACAACTTCAAGCCTAACTCACACTCATCTCACGCACAATTGGAATCACATTAGGATTCTTTTGTATCGCTTCGATAATGACTTCGTGATTGCTCAAAATATCTGGACCGTCCTTGGTTACCGCGATGGTATGCTCATAATGAGCTGCCGGTTTTTTATCTTTAGTCACAATTGTCCATTCGTCATGCAATGTTCGCACATCTTTGCGCCCCATATTGACCATTGGCTCAATCGCTATCACTAATCCTTCTTTTAGCACAGGCCCTTGCCCACGCCGTCCATAGTTAGGCACATCAGGTGCTTCGTGCATCGACTTTCCTAGACCATGGCCTACAAGTTCACGTACAACAGAATAGTTATGCTCTTTTTCGGTATAGTGCTGGATAGCATGACTGATATCTCCTACACGTTTACCAACCAGTGCATTTTCGATGCCTATATAAAGTGATTCATTGGTCACTCTGCATAATTGCAGCGTTTCTTCATCCACTTCCCCTACACAAAAAGTGTAAGCAGCATCGCCGTAGAACTCATTCATATAGGTGCCACAATCAATGGAAAGTATATCTCCATCCTGAAACACCTGGTCTTTCGAAGGTAAGCCATGTACGACTGCTTCATTACGGGAAACCAACAAAGTTGAAGGACAACCATAGAGTCCTTTAAACCCTGGTACCGCCCCGTGATCACGAATGAAAGCTTCCGCTTTCGTATCGATCTCTTCTCCAGTCATCCCCGGACGTAACATACTGCCCACATAAGCCAGTGTTTTACAAACCAGCAGACAATTTTCACGAATCAATTCGATCTCTTCTGCCGTTTTATAAATCATTTTACGTCCTTTCCTCGCCATACTATTACGCTTATCCTGTTGTTTAACTCTCGCTTAGGAGGGCTTTCTTACATATTAGCACCAATACCCTGCATACGGCTACTGCTACGACCTGATACCCGACCTTCTTTAACGAGACCGTCGTAACGGCGCATCAACAAGTGGCTTTCGATCTGCTGAAGTGTATCCAATACAACCCCTACAAGAATCAATAAAGAAGTACCACCAAAGAAGGCAGCAAACAAGTTATTGATACCAAAAGCCGCTGCAAAAGCAGGCATGATCGCGATCAGACCCAAGAATACTGAGCCAGGAAGTGTGATACGGGTAGTCACCGAATCAATAAATTCTTCCGTAGGCTTACCTGGCTTTACACCTGGAATAAAAGCATTCTGGCGTTTGAGGTAATCAGCGTAGTTGGAGGGATTAACGATTAAGGCTGTATATACGTAAGTAAAGGCTACTACCAATACAAAGTAGATGGCATTGTATGGTGCAGAAGTGAAATCATTCAATTTCTGTACCAACCAGCTTGTTTCCGCATCAGCACCTGCCGTTTGTGCAGCAAGTCCAGGAAGGAACATCAAAGCCTGAGCGAAGATAATTGGCATTACTCCGGCAGCATTCACTTTCAGAGGAATGTAATCACGCGCACCGGCAACCGGGATATTACCCGTTCCACGGCCCACCATTCGCTTGGCAAATTGTACAGGGATCTTACGAACTCCGGTTACAATCATTACTGTTGCCATACAAACGAGGAACAATGCTGCCATTTCCAGTACAAAGACCAGGAAGCCACCAGCTTGTAAACGTCCTTGTAACTCGAAGACAAAGGCAGTAGGAAGCGTAGCGATGATACCTACAGTAATCAAAAGAGAAACACCGTTGCCAATACCACGGTCGGTAATTTTCTCACCCAACCACATGGCAAAGACAGTACCCGTTGAGAGGATGATAATTCCAGAGAGCCAGAAAATACTTTCAGGAACAGAATTATCAACAGCACCGAGTGACTTTACGTAGGTGAGGTAAGCACCACCCTGTACGAGGGTGATCGCTACCGTCAGCAGACGTGTGATCTGGTTCAACTTTTTACGGCCAGATTCTCCTTCTTTCTGCTGCAAGCGCTGAAAGTAAGGAACAGCAAAGCCTAAAAGCTGAATGATGATACTCGCTGTGATATATGGCATGATGCCCAAGGCAAAGATAGAAGCATTGCTAAAGGCTCCACCGGAGAAAACATTGATCAATCCCAGTAGCGAGTTGTCGCCGCTGCCACCACCCATTTGTGCTTGTAGCACAGCAGGATCGGCACCTGGTAAGACAATGAAAGATCCCAGCCGGAATACCCAAAGTAAACCAAGCGTGAAAAGGATGCGATGGCGCAATTCCTTAATCTTCCAAATATTTTTTAGCGTATCGATAAACCTTTTCATGGTGGTCTTTTTTAGAGGATAGTGAGAGAACCACCCTGCGCTTCGATCGCTGCCTTGGCAGTTTCAGAGCTAGCATGGGCCGTTACAGTCAGCTTGGCGGTCAATTCACCAGTACCCAAAATCTTAATCAAATCCGTCTTGCGAACAATACCCAGCTTCAACAGCGTCTCCATATCAATGGTATCAACACTGTGCTTTTCGCTGATCGCTTGTAAGCGACCCAAATTGAGGGCTACGTATTCGACGCGATTAGGACTCTTAAATCCGCGCTTAGGCAAGCGCATCTGAAGAGGCATCTGACCACCTTCGAAACTACGCTTACTTTTGTAACCAGAACGCGACTTGGCGCCTTTATGACCACGAGTAGACGTACCTCCTCGGCCAGAACCCTGACCACGGGCAATACGCTTACGGCTTTTTACAGCACCGGACGCTGGTTTGAGACTATGGAGTTCCATTATATTATGCGATTTAATAGCTTCGTTAATTGCTTAGGGTTTAAACCTTAAGCTTCTTCCACTTTTACCAGGTGAGCAACCTTGTTGATCATTCCCTGAATTTGAGGAGTTACCTCGATAGTGACCGTGTCGTTCATCTTTTTCAGACCCAACGCTTTCACGGTATCCTTTTGACGCTTTGCACGATCAATCAGGCTCTTAACCTGTGTTATTTTTACCTTAGCCATGGCCGACGGTTTTTTACAGGCTTAAAGCCCTATCCTTCAAAAAGCTTTTCCATTGAGATGCCACGCTGCTTTGCGATCACCATAGGGCTACGTAGTTGCTGCAGAGCATCAATTGTGGCTTTCACCACGTTGTGCGGGTTAGAAGACCCCTGAGACTTAGCCAGTACGTTGTGTACACCAGCAATTTCCAGTACAGCGCGCATAGCACCACCAGCAATTACTCCTGTACCATCAGAAGCAGGCTTGATGAGTACCTTACCAGCACCGTACTTCCCTTTCTGTTCGTGAGGGATAGTACCATTGTGGATAGGCACCTTTATTAGGTTCTTCTTAGCATCATCAACCGCTTTGCTGATCGCTTGAGATACGTCACGTGCCTTACCCAGGCCATGACCTACCGTACCATTGCCATCACCAACAACTGCTACCGCTGCGAAGCTAAAGGTTCTACCACCTTTAGTCACTTTAGCTACCCGGTTAAGGTTAACGAGCTTTTCTTTCAGTTCTGTTTCGGCCGGTTTTACCCGGTTAGAATTTTTCTTTGCCATTACCAAAAAGCTTCTTAATGATTAAAATAGTAAGCCTCCCTCGCGGGCGCCATCCGCCAGCGCTTTCACGCGGCCATGATATAAATATCCAGCCCGGTCAAAAACCACAGATTCGATACCTGCAGCTTTAGCGCGCTCTGCTAACAGCTTACCGGTAGCAGCAGATTGTTCTGATTTATTTCCTGCATTAGCAACGGCAGGCTCAAAAGAGCTTGCTTGTGCTAAGGTATGCCCCTGAACATCATCGATGAGCTGAGCGTAAATATAACGATTAGAACGGAATATATTCAGACGTGGACGCTGAGCAGTACCCCGAACTGTTTTGCGAATGCGCATGTGAATGCGCTTTCTGCGGTTTGCCTTTGTTAATTGCATCGCTGCTTATTTTTATTGGCCTTAGTGAACAAGCAACAACTACTGTTAACTTTTCCCAAGACCCAACTTATCGCCGTATTAATGAGGTCAATGCCCCGACGGCTAATTAACTGATTACTTGCTAGAAGTCTTACCCGCTTTACGACGGATTTCTTCTCCTTTAAAGCGAATACCTTTTCCTTTGTAAGGCTCTGGCTTACGGAAGGCACGGATTTTAGCCGCGACTTGTCCTACCAATTGCTTATCAATAGAATCAAGTTTCACGACTGGAGCTTTACCTTTCTCGTTGACTGCTTCTACCGCTACTTCATCAGGAATCATAAAGTAAATAGGGTGAGAGTAACCGACCGTAAGGATCAACATTTGACCTTTCGTCTCAGCACGGTAACCAACACCGATCACTTCCATCTCCAGGGTATAACCTTTTGTTACACCGACAATCATATTGTTGATCAGTGAACGGTACAAACCGTGAGCGGCGCGGTGGCGCTTAGAATCAGTTGGACGACCTACCGTCAGGACACCGTCTTCGATGCCGACGCTTAGATCAGCATCAACTTGCTGACTTAATTCTCCTTTCGGGCCTTTAACGGTAACCAAGTTACTCTTGCTTACGTCGATGGAAACACCCTGAGGTATATCAATGGGAGCTTTACCTATTCTTGACATGGCTCTGCTTTTAGAATTCTTAAATAGAAGTGGTTAGGAAACAAAGCACAACACCTCTCCTCCTACACCGTGCTGCCGAGCTTGCTTGTCGGTCATAACGCCTTTAGAAGTAGAAATGATTGCAATACCTAAACCGTTGATTACACGAGGAAGATTATCACTACCTACATACTTGCGCAAACCAGGCTTGCTGACTCGCTTAAGTTCACGGATAATCGGCTGGCGAGTAGCTTTATCGTACTTGAGTGCGATTTTAATGCTGCTTTGCGTACCCTTTTTATCTTCTTCGTCGAACTTGTACTTAAGAATGTAACCCTGATCGTAGAGGATCTCGGTTATGCGCTTCTTGAGGTTAGAAGCTGGAATACTGACTACCCGGTGCCCAGCAATTTGAGCATTACGAATCCGGGTCAAATAGTCGGCTACAGGATCTGTAACTGCCATGACGTGTCCATTTCGTGGTTCGGTTTTCCAAATGCAGGAACCTGAACCCCTGTTGATAGATAATGTGTAATAAGTGCCAAAGCATTTGCACCCTTACACTGCCGGATTATTTATCCGGGCTTTAAAAAAGTAGATGGTAGGGTCTATACGCTAACCATCCAATGATTCTAGCAAGTAACTTTTACCAGCTAGCCTTGGTGATTCCAGGGATTTTACCGTGGAGTGCCAAGTCACGAAACTTTACCCGACAAATACCGAATTTACGCATGTAGCCTTTAGGGCGACCGGTCAACTGACAACGGTTGTGAAGACGGATAGGGTTAGAGTTACGAGGTAATTTATCCAATTCCTCCCAACGTCCTTCTTCCTTCAGCTTCGTGCGCAGCTCAGCATAACGATCAACCATGCGTTGACGCTTGTTTTCGCGGGCGATGAGTGATTTTCTAGCCATTATTTCTAGTTGTTCTGATTCTTGAAAGGAAGACCTAGTGCTTTCAATAGCGCTAGTGCTTCAGCATCGGTTTTAGCACTGGTCACGAAAGTGATGTCCATTCCCGTGATGTTGCTTACCTTATCCAGGTCGATTTCAGGAAAAACGATCTGCTCTTTGATTCCCATGGTATAGTTACCACGGCCGTCAAAGCTTTTGTCATTAATTCCGCGGAAGTCACGCACCCGAGGCAAAGCCACAGATACCAGACGGTCGAGGAATTCAAACATTTGCTTCTGACGTAAAGTCACGCGAGCACCGATGTGCATACCTTCACGCAACTTAAAGTTAGAGACAGACTTCTTTGCTTTGGTCTTCACGGCTTTTTGGCCGGTGATCAAAGAAAGTTCTCCAACAGCATTGTCGACCAGCTTCTTGTCCTGAGTACCTTGACCAACACCTTGGTTGATACAAATCTTCAACAGACGAGGAACTTCCATCACGCTGCTATACTGGAATTGCTCTTGCAGAGCAGGTATTACTTCTTCGTAATACTTTTTTCTTAATCGCGGTGTGTAACTCATTAGTCTAAGATTTCCCCGGATTTTTTGGAATAACGTTTCATTTTGCCATCGTCACCAGCCTTACGGCCAACGCGGGTAGGCTCTCCTGTGCCATCTACTAACATCAAGTTAGAAAGGTTGATAGGAGCTGCTTTATCGATGATGCCACCAGGATTGTCCTGGGTTGGCTTCTGGTGCTTCTTACGAATATTCACCTCTTCAACGATCGCACGGTTTTCGCTAGGAATTACTTCCAGTACTTCCAAAACCTTGCTACGATCCTTGTAGGCACCCGCGATAACAACAACTTTATCTCCCTTTTTGATCTTCAGCTTGGGAGCAAAGCGTTTCTGATTTACTTTCTTCATGGTTCAAGTATTCGGGCCGTGAATGATTTATAATACCTCTGGTGCGAGAGAAACGATACGCATGTAGTCACGCTCACGAAGCTCACGGGCAACAGGGCCGAAAATACGGGTTCCGCGAGGTTCTTCGCTAGCACTCAGCAGTACAACTGCATTGTCATCAAAGCGAATGTAACTACCATCGCGGCGACGGATCTCTTTCTTGGTACGAACCACTACGGCCCTAGAGATCGCTCCTTTCTTAATACCACCGGGAGCTGCCTCTTTAACAGATACCACGATCATATCGCCAACAGAAGCGTAACGACGCTTAGACCCGCCTAAAACACGGATACAAAGCACCTCTTTGGCGCCACTATTGTCGGCTACACGGAGCCGGGATTCTTGCTGGATCATGACGGCAAAATATTTGCAGAGCTAGCGCAACGTCGATTATCGCGTTGATAACTCTAGTTAATTTCAATGAATAACAGCATAGGCGGCCAAGCCACCAAAACTGCTTTTATTACTTGGCTTTCTCCAAGATTTCAACTAAGCGCCAACGTTTGCGGGCACTTGTTGGGCGCGTCTCCATGATGCGCACTTTATCCCCAATATTACACTCGTTCTTTTCGTCATGCGCCATAAACTTGTTTGACTTCTTGACGAACTTTCCATAAATGGGGTGCTGAATACGGCGTTCTACAGAAACCGAGATAGACTTGTCCATCTTGTCACTGGTAACGATACCGATTAGCTGTTTACGAAGATTACGTTCTTCCATTTTTAGCTGAATTACTAGCTACGTCTGCGACGAGCTCTGATTTTACTACGATTAGCGAGTTCTTCTTCTGAAGCAGCAGCCAATTGGCGGCGGCGAGCTTCTGTGTTTAAGCGAGCGATGTCCCTACGAACTTCGCGCAACACTAGAGGATTGTCCAGGCCAGTAATAGCATGGTCAAACTTCATCTTCTGATATCTGCTCTCGGTGGCCTCCAGTTCAGCCTGAAGGTCCGTGTCAGAGAACTCTTGCAGTTCCAAATATTTTTTGGTTGCCATTGTCCTTTATTTAAAATTTTTCGCAAGCTGCGTAATAAATTACACTAGCTTCAGACTGATTATATGATATTACCCTTCGTAATCTGGGCGGGTAATGGTCTTTGTTTTCACTGGCAATTTCTGTGCTGCCAAACGGAGTGCTTCTTCAGCAACTTCGCGGGGAACACCATCCAGTTCGAACAATACACGACCGGGCTGTACCTGTGCCACATAGTGATCCAGGTTACCCTTACCCTTACCCATCCGCACCTCTAAAGGCTTGGAAGTGATAGGCTTATCGGGGAAAATACGAATCCATACTTTACCTTCACGCTTCATGTAACGCGTCATTGCGATACGCGCGGCTTCAATTTGCCGGTTGGTGATACGGCCAAGTTCCATGGACTTAAGACCGAATGAGCCAAAGGATACCAGGGTCCCACGCTTTGCGACACCGCGATTACGTCCTTTTTGCTGCTTGCGATATTTCGTTCTTTTCGGCTGTAACATTGGTCATTATTTTTAGCTGCCCTTGGCTACTCCAGAGGGACAGGCCCGGCTCTTCACACGGGTCTTTTAATTGGCAAAAATAAGCCGTATCTAACCCGCTTCCGAAAAAGCTTGGCAAAGGTACAGCTATTTTCTGATAATCAAAAATCAATTCGGGCACAAATCTTCACGATTATCCCCGTTAGCAAAGACTAGCGCAGGATCTCACCTGATAGCCTAACTAATTAACGCCAGTTGCTGAAATTGAGGCAATTATACCCGGTAAATCCGGGTATTTGCCAGCAATAATTTTTTTTTAGCGACGTCCGCCACCACCGCGGCGATCTCCGCCACCACCGCGACGATCTCCACCACGGCCACCACGACGATCTCCGCCACGGCCACCACGGCGATCTCCGCCACCACTATTACCACTGCCACCTTCACTTCCTGTAAGGCCAGCATTCGGGTGCAAGTCACGTTTGCCAAGGACTTCGCCTTTACAAATCCAAACTTTCACACCGATAATACCGTAAACGGTAAGTGCTTCGTGAAGTGCGTAGTCGATATCAGCGCGGAACGTATGCAGAGGTGTACGACCTTCTTTGTACTCTTCCGTACGGCTCATATCAGAACCATTCAAACGACCAGAAATACGTACTTTGATACCTTCGGCATTGGCACGCATGGTTGATTGAATCGCCATTTTAATGGCGCGACGGTAGTTGATCCGTGCTTCTAATTGCTTAGCGATAGATTCAGCAACAATATTCGCATCTAACTCCGGCTTACGGATTTCGATGATATTGATTTGCACATCTTTGCTAGTCAACTTCTTGAGCTCTTCCCGGATACGATCAACTTCCTGGCCTCCTTTACCGATAATAATACCGGGGCGAGAGGTGTGGATAGTTACCGTGATCCGCTTGAGTGTGCGCTCAATGATGGTACGAGCAATACCACCCTTCTGGATACGAGCGGCGAGATACGTGCGAATCTTTTCATCTTCAACAACGTTATCTGCGTAACCTTTATCAGCATACCAGTTGGAATCCCAACCGCGAATATACCCCAAACGATTACCAATAGGATTAGTCTTCTGACCCATGTGTCTAGGACTCGTTAATTTTTAACAATTAGTTTTCCCTACTCTTCTTCTTCCGAAGCGAGAGGTAAACTGTTTTCTACAATAAGCGTAACGTGATTGCTACGCTTGCGGATGCGATGTGCCCGACCGTGTGGCGCAGGACGGAAACGCTTCAACATGCCTGCCTCGTTAGAGAAGGCGGTTTTAACGTACAATCCGTAATCGTCAGCACTTTCTTGGCCATCCAATTTATATTCCCAATTGGCTACTGCTGACAAGAGGGCTTTTTCTAGCCATTGCGCAGCTTCCTGCTTGCTAAAGCGTAGGATATCAAGGGCATCATTTACCTTTTTCCCGCGTATGTTGTCGACTATCAGACGCATCTTTCTGGCCGACATCGGAACGCTCTTGAGTTTGGCTACTGCTTCCATGATGTTTATAATTAATGCGTGAATGTTGGAATGCTGGAATGCTAATTATTTCAGCATTTCTTCATTCTCTCATTTTTATTTACAATTACCGGTTACCGGTATGACCTTTAAAGCTCCGCGTAGGAGCGAATTCGCCCAATTTATGGCCTACCATGTTTTCTGTTACATAAACAGGAACGTGGATTTTACCATTATGGACAGCGATCGTCTCCCCTACCATATCCGGAATGATCATGGATGAGCGGGACCAAGTTTTGATCACTTTCTTTTTGCTGGACGCTTTAGATATTTCCACTTTCTTCAAAAGCTTGTGGAATACGTAAGGCCCTTTGCGAATTGATCTAGCCATCTCTATTTCTTAGTTTTACGCTTGCTAATAATTAATTTGGTAGAGTGCTTCTTGTTGTTACGTGTCTTCTGACCTTTGGCCATAATACCCGTACGAGAACGTGGGTGTCCTCCAGAAGCGCGTCCTTCACCACCACCCATGGGGTGATCGACAGGGTTCATGGCTACACCACGAACACGAGGACGGCGACCCAACCAACGCTTACGACCCGCTTTACCGAGTACTTCTAGTCCGTGATCCGGGTTAGAAGTGTTACCGATCGTAGCACGGCAAGTCAAGAGAATACGACGAACTTCACCAGAAGGCAGCTTCACCGAAGCGTAACGACCTTCACGGCCCATCAAGGTACCGTTTGTACCAGCAGAACGTGCCAATGCGGCACCTTTACCTGGCTGAAGTTCAATAGCATGGATCGCAGATCCCAAAGGGATTTCACTCAGCAACATGGTATTACCCACAAGAGGGGCAACTCCTGGGCCTGATTCAACGGTAGCACCTACCTTCAACCCTTGAGGGGCGATGATATAGCGCTTTTCGCCATCAGGATATTCCAGCAAAGCGATGAAAGCAGTACGGTTCGGATCGTATTCGATCGTCTTTACAGTAGCTGCAACACCATCACGATTGCGCTTGAAATCAATCATACGGTAGCGACGCTTGTGTCCACCACCACGCTGACGTACGGTCATTTTTCCCGTACCATTACGTCCACCTGACTTTTTCAGGGGAGCAAGCAGCGTCTTTTCCGGCTTGTCATTCGTCAACTCTGTGAATGCATTCCCTACGCGGGTACGCAAACCAGGTGTTAACGGACGATACTTTTTAACTGGCATAACTTTGCTCATCATCCCGGGATCTCGGACTCAGCAGGATCAACGACCAGACGATCGGCTGAGGATCCCCACCCCGGGGTATTTTAAAAAATTAAATGTCTCCGAAGAAATCGATTTCTTCTCCTTCAACCAAGGTTACTACTGCTTTTTTGTAAGCAGCCACCCGGCCTTTGAGAACACCCGATTTGGTCGTTCTATTCTTTGCTTTTCCTGGCATGATTGCAGTATTTACAGACGTAACATTTACGCCGTACATATCCTGCACTGCCTTACGGATTTCCACTTTATTAGCTCCTTTAGCAACAACGAAGCTGTACTTGTTGAGGCCTTCAGAAAGCGTTTCTGCTTTCTCGGTAATTAGTGGTTTGATTAAAATTGGCTTTGCCATTGCTTTATCATTTACGGGTACAAGCCCGGATTATGCAATTGATTCCTGAAGCTTTGCCACAGCACTTTCTGAAAGCACAATGGTATCGCTATTCAAAATCTGATACACGTTCAGGTCAATAGCACGTGCTACTGCTGCCTTCTTAAGGTTACGGCTGGAAAGCAACAAGGTGTTTTCCATTTCTGCCGTTACGAGTAGAGCCTTTTTACCATCTACTTTCAGATTGCTCAAAATGGCCTTGAACTCTTTGGTCTTTGGCGCATCGAAAGAGAAATCTTCCAGAATCATAATAGAACCGGCACTGGCTTTAGAAGAAAGTGCAGACACACGAGCCAACGTCTTCAACTTCTTGTTGAGGCGTAATTCGTAATTGCGTGGGCGAGGACCGAATACCCGGCCTCCACCGCGGAACACAGGGCTGTTGATACTACCCTTACGTGAACCACCTGTACCTTTCTGACGGTGCAACTTGCGTGTAGAACCAGCGATTTCACCACGTTCTTTCGCCTTGTGCGTACCCTGGCGCTGATGAGCTAAGTATTGCTTAACTGCCAGGTAAACCGCATGCTCGTTGGGCGTTTGTCCGAAGATCTCGTCGGATAGCTCTACGGTGCGTCCCGTTTGCTCGCCTTTGATATTTAAAACATCGAGTTTCATCACTACGGATTTATCTAGTTTTTAGCCCTTCCTGTAGGAACAACTAAAAGCGTTTTCAAAATTATTTTTCCAGGATAATGTAAGCACCTTTGTGCCCGGGAACTGCACCCTTAAGAAGGATGAGGTTCTGCTCAGGGAAGATCTTCATTACTTTGAGGTTCTTCACCTTCACCCGTGAACCACCGTCACGGCCGGCCATGCGCATACCTTTGAATACCCGTGCTGGGTAAGACGCTGCACCGATCGAACCCGGAGCGCGTTGGCGGTTGTGCTGACCGTGCGTAGCATCGTTCACACCGCGGAAGCTGTGACGCTTAACTACCCCCTGGAAACCTTTACCCTTGGAAACACCGACAGCATTGATGACATCGCCTTCAACGAATACTTCGTCGACGGTGATGGTTTCACCTGCCTTCTTTTCCATTTTAGCGTCGCGGAACTCGACCAAACGACGCTTGGGATCCGTACCTGCTTTCTCGAAATGCCCTTGGAGGGGTTGTGATGTGTTTTTCTCTTTGGCATCACCAAAGCCCAGCTGAAGCGCTGAGTAACCGTCGGATTCTTCGTTCTTAACTTGTGTAACTACACAAGGGCCCGCTTCTACTACTGTACAAGCGATATTACGACCAGCTTCGTCGAAGATACTGGTCATTCCGACCTTCTTTCCGATAATTCCGTTCATCGTTATCGAATTTTATAGTGACACGCACTGGTAATTAGCGAAAAACAGCTAGCAGTTTCAAGAAGCTTACTTCTGATTTTGCTTTCTATTTGACATCTAATTACACTACGTGTAACAGATTCTTTTAATGAAGACCAACATTTGTTGTTGATCTAAATGTTTGATAGCGAGGGGATACTCCCTGACTACGTCAACTTTACTTGAATGTCCACACCACTGGGCAGTTCTAGCTTCGATAAAGCATCGACTGTTTTTTGCGTAGGCGTGTAAATTTCAATAAGGCGCTTGTGAGTGCGTAACTGAAACTGCTCCCGGGACTTCTTGTTGACGTGCGGTGAACGGAGCACGGTAAAGATTTTTTTCTCGGTGGGCAGCGGAATCGGGCCAGTTACTATGGCACCACTGTTTTTCACCGTTTTTACAATTTTCTCAGTTGATTTATCAACGAGGTTATGGTCGTAAGAACGGAGCTTGATACGAATTTTCTGATTCATGCCAGCTTCTAATTGTCAAGTTATGAAGTAAAACGGCTTGCAAGCTGCGCACGTTTAATAGCTACGCAGCTTGCTCACCAGTCCTATTTTAAATTAGATAAGATTCGCCACTTTTGGCTTTCTTAATGTTTTTATCCTCCGCCGAAGCGGTATACTCATTCAACAGCTTGAATTAGCTGTTACCGTTGGCTTTTTCCATTACCTCCTTAGCGATACCACTTGGAGCGGCAGCGTAGTGAGAGAATTCCATGGAAGAGTTGGCACGACCAGAAGTGATCGTACGTAGATCCGTCACATAACCGAACATTTCTGCCAGTGGCACATCGGCGGTGATAGAAATCGCTCCACCAGAACGAGGCTGTTGGCCTTTCGGTAAACCACGGCGACGGTTCAAGTCACCGATAACGTTACCTACGTATTCTTCCGGAGTGATAATCTCTAACTTCATGATCGGCTCCAACAGTATAGGGTTCGTCTTGGGTGCAGCAGCTCTAAAGCCTTCTTTAGCACACAATTCGAAGGCAATTGGCTTACTATCCACCGAGTGCATGCTACCGTCATAGACGCGTACTTTCATGCTATCGATGTTGTAACCTGCCAAGATACCGTTGTTCATCATTGCGGTGAAACCATCGCGGATAGGCTTCTGGTAGTTCTTGTCGATAGCACCACCAACGATGCCCCAATCGAACTGCAGTTTAACCTTACCTGCTTTGAAATCCTCGCTTTCCAAGAATTCTTCGTCGGCAGGGCCAAGTTCGAATTCCATATCGGCGAACAAACCAGAACCACCAGACTGCTTCTTCAAGCGCTCACGGTGAGAAACGGTGGTTTGTAGTGCTTCTTTGTAAGTAACCTGTGGCTCACCAACGTTACATTCAACTTTGAATTCACGCTTAAGACGATCAATGATGATCTCCAAGTGAAGCTCACCCATACCACTAATGATGGTCTGGTTGGTATCTTCGTCGTAACGAACCTTAAAGGTAGGATCCTCTTCCGCCAATTTGGCTAAAGACATACCCAGCTTATCAAGGTCTTTTTGGGTCTTAGGCTCTACCGCGATACCGATTACGGGATCAGGGAACACCATAGATTCCAAAACGATCGGGTGGTCGAGGTCACAAAGCGTATCACCCGTACGGATGTCCTTGAAACCTACCGCCGCAGCGATATCACCAGCTTCTACACGAGGGATGCTGTTCTGCTTGTTAGCGTGCATCTGGTAGATACGAGAGATACGCTCCTTACTATCGGAACGACTGTTGTATACATAGCTACCTGCATCCAGTACACCAGAGTATACTCGCATAAAGGCCAAACGACCTACGAAAGGATCGGTAGCAATTTTGAATGCCAAGGCAGCGAAAGGCTCGTCGTTAGAAGGACGGCGCTTCTCTTCCTTTTCTGTTTCAGGGTTGGTACCTACGATTGCTTCGATATCCAACGGTGAAGGCAAGTAAGCACATACTGCATCCAATACAGCCTGTACACCTTTGTTTTTGAAGGCAGTACCACACATCATTGGAACGAAAGCCATGTCCATTACTGCTTCACGAACGGCTTTACGCATTTCGTCTTCAGTTATAGAATTAGGATCTTCGAAGAATTTCTCCATCAATGACTCATCGTATTCAGCAACTGCTTCCAAAAGCTTTTCACGCCATTCAGCAGCGGTATCAACCAGATCAGCTGGCATATCGATAACCTCGAAGGTCATACCATAATCATCCTCATTCCAGGTAATTGCCTGATTAGTAATCAAGTCAACTACACCCATGAAGGTTTCTTCAGCTCCGATTGGAATTTGCAGTGGAATAGCTTTAGAACCCAATTTCTCTTGTACGTCGTTTACAACGTTAAAGAAATCGGCACCAGAGCGGTCCATTTTATTAACAAATCCAATACGTGGTACTTTGTAGTTGTCAGCCAGGCGCCAGTTGGTTTCTGACTGTGGCTCAACACCTGAAACTGCACAGAACAGGAATACCAGACCATCTAAAACACGAAGTGAACGGTTTACCTCTACGGTAAAGTCAACGTGTCCTGGAGTGTCAATGATATTAACAGCATAGTCCATATCCTTCCATTTCCAGGAAGTTTTGGTGGCTGCAGAGGTGATGGTGATTCCACGCTCCTGCTCCTGCTCCATCCAGTCCATAGTAGCTGCACCGTCGTGTACTTCGCCAATCTTGTGGCTTAGTCCGGTGTAGAATAGGACGCGCTCGGTAGTGGTAGTCTTTCCGGCGTCGATGTGAGCGGCAATGCCAATGTTTCTCGTATAAGTGAGATCCTTAGCCATGATGGTTCCCTGTTCGGGCGTTATAAATTAAAAATATGTTCAAAAGAATTACACACGGAAGTGAGCAAAGGCACGGTTAGATTCCGCCATACGGTGGGTATCTTCCTTACGCTTTACGGCTGCTCCTTCTCCTTTGCTAGCTGCGATCAGCTCAGCGGCCATTTTTTCGGCCATTCCTTTACCAGAACGCTGGCGAGCGAACTTGATCACCCACTTCATACCGATAGACAATTTGCGCTTAGCGCGAATTTCGGTAGGAATCTGGAAGGTAGCTCCACCGATACGGCGAGAACGTACTTCCACTTGTGGCATAGCATTGTTCAATGCTTTTTTCCACACGGCGTGTTCGTCTGATTCTGTACGCTCCTTAATGATGTCCATTGCGTCGTAGAACACTTTGAATGCGGCGCTCTTACGGCCTTCCAACATCATCATGTTTACAAACTGAGTTACCATCTCGTCACCGTAGCGGGGATCGGGAGCAATAATTCTTACTTTTGGCTTTCTTTTCCTCATTGTTCTTTATTAGCGGTTTCTGCCGGTTAAATAAATGGCGGCGGCCCGATCAGTAGCTACTGGACGGACAAGGAAACATAAACGTTTTTAGCTCTTAGGACGCTTAGTTCCGTACTTAGAGCGACTCTTTTTACGATCGTTTACACCCGCAGTATCCAAGGCACCACGTACGATAGTGTAACGTACACCAGGTAAATCTTTCACACGACCACCACGGATCAGTACGATTGAGTGTTCCTGTAGGTTATGGCCTTCCCCTGGGATATAGGCAATTACCTCAATGCCATTGGTCAGGCGCACTTTGGCTACCTTACGTAGGGCAGAGTTTGGTTTCTTAGGAGTGGTTGTGTATACACGAGTACATACACCACGCTTCTGAGGACATGAGTCCAGGGCGCGTGACTTGCTCTTGGTCACAATCTGCGTGCGGCCTTTCCGCACAAGTTGATTAATAGTAGGCATACGCTGCTTTAATTAAATAAAGGTCACTTTACACAGTTCCTCGGTCTTGCCAGAGGCCTACACCAAACAGTTGAAACTTAATTTATTATAAGCCCGCTCTGCCCGGTATGTGTTCAAGGAAAATGTATCCGACATTATTGCGGGGAACATCCCTTGCGAAAAAGCGAATGCAAAGGTACGCTTTATTCTTTGAAAACCAAAAGGGTAGTAAACTTTTTCAGAAGGAAATTCAGCTGAGCTTTTCAGGATGGGATAGTAGCCACGGCAAGTGATCGGTAGCGCCGCAAAAGTGACGAATATTATTTGCACAAATAACCTGTAGTGCCAACAATAATTCTTAGCCATTGAGGATGAAAAACTTATTAATAATTGGTACTGCTGGCTTTTGTCTTGCCTGATGACGAAAAAGCGTGGGTAAAAAAAGATTTTATTTACCCCTTAGCCTCCTTGTTTAAAGGTGCGTAGCAAATCGGGATCTTCCATTGGGAGAGCAAAGTGCCCGGAGGGCGCAAGCAGCAGCGATAGAAGTGGTACCGACCGGAGGGAGATAAGGGGTCGGCGAAAAATAACTTCCTCCCTTTAATGCTGATCTTTTGGCACTGAACTTCGTTGCTCATCCCTTGCGTAGCTTTGACTATGCGCGGTCTTCGCGCCTCGTTCAGCACAAAAATCTCTAGCCTGAAATGGGGAACTTATTTTTCGCCGACCCCTAAGAACGGATAGCGCGGTGGCGGAGCCAGCTGCCCAAAATATGGACTGGCTTGTTATAAAGACCAGTCTTTTGGTGCGGGTAACTAAAAACCCAGTCGCCTCATCGAAAAGAATCGATAAGGCGATTTTTAAGATTTGTAGGGCTCCCCCTCGCCGAAAACACCAAGGGAGAGCCCTACGTTGGCCGCAGATACTCTCCCTTGGTGATGGAAACCTGAGATTCTTAGAACCAGCCCGCCCCCAGATCGCGGAACGGCCAGGGAATGCTGACCAGAATAAGTGCCAGACCGATAACGTAGTACCGAACGATGGTACGGTGCCCCAGTGGTTGGGGGATTTGCTTCTTGGCCTTGATGTAGCCTACGGTGATGAGGGCGATGGCCAGCAACATGAGGCTCATGTGCTCTACCGTGTAGAAGCGAAGCATACTGTCCTTCATGACCCCACCGGCGAATTGTACTTTGGGGCTGATAAAGTAGAGGATCAGGCCCAAGAGCAGCTGTACATGGGTGAAGATGAAGCCCAGCAGCGGAAGTTTGCCATCGGGATAAGCGGTTTGTTTAGACCACTTGCCCCAGGCAGTGACGATGGCCAAAACCAAAAAGATCAGGACCAACCAACGCAGACCCGAATGGGCGTGAACGAGCATATTGTACATAATAGTGAGATTTTGGTGGTAAATATAGGAAAGATATCAGGGTATTATGGTGCTTGTCTGGACTTTTGGCTTGCGGCAAAAGCCGTAGAGCCCGCCTGGCCAGTCGGACAGGAGATTTCAGGTAGAGCGTAGAGGGATATTGAGAAGCAATGAGGTGAAAAAAATCTAATGCAAAAAAGAAGCGAGGTTGGGATCAATGCTTCTTTGTAATCCCATCTCGTTCCCAGAAAACCTTACCTTTGCTAAAATTTTCAGTAGAGACGGACGGACGAGTATCTCTCTACGCGGGCAAATAATAAAAGATGGTACAGCTCAATTTTACGAGCATCAAAGTCTCTATGCCCTATACCTCGTACCTCGTACCTCGTACAAAAAGTTTGAGTACATCATTATCCTATTTTACGAACACAGCAACGAAAACTTTTTCCTCCATGCACAGATCTGGATTTGTAAATATTATTGGCAGGCCCAACGCGGGCAAATCCACCTTGATGAATGCCTTGGTGGGCGAGCGGATGTCGATCATCACGGCTAAACCGCAAACAACCCGGCACCGGATCATCGGCTTGCTCAGTGGCGACGATTTCCAGATTGTGTTCAGTGACACGCCTGGGATCATCAGTGATCCGGCCTACAAAATGCAGGAGGCGATGAACCGCTTTGTGGAAACGACCTTTGATGACGCCGATATCATGCTCTTCGTGACAGGTATCGACGAGGTGTTTAAGGATGATGACCCCATCATGCAGCAGCTCCGTAATATAAAGGCGCCCATCTTTTTGGTCCTCAACAAAATCGATCTCTCTAACCAGCAGGAGGTGGTGGCCAAAATCCAGGAATGGCAAAAGCGGATTCCTTTTAAGGAGATTTTCCCACTGTCGGCACTGCACCAGCAGGGTACGGCGGGTTTGCTGAAAGTGATTACGGAAAGCCTGCCGGAGGGGCCAGCCTACTATCCCAAGGATCAATTGACGGATCGGCCGGAGCGCTTCTTTGTAAGTGAGATTGTAAGGGAGAAGATCCTGGAGATTTACCACCAGGAAATCCCCTATTCGGTAGAGGTGGTCGTCGACTCCTTTAAGGAAACCCAGACCAACCGCGGGGAAGATCTGGTTCGTATTGCGGCCACTATCTTTGTGATGCGGGCTACGCAAAAGAGCATTATTATCGGCAAAGGCGGTGTTTCGATCAAGCAACTGGGTACTGCCGCGCGGATGTCATTGGAGACCTTCTTAGAGGCCAAAGTATTCCTGGAGCTGCACGTGAAAGTAAAGGAAAACTGGCGCGATGATGAGCAATCGTTGAAGCGGTTTGGGTATTAAGGGTGGGTTTTGAACCACATAAGGCATTTAAGGGCACTTAAGGTTTTTTGTTTTTTTTGAACCATATGAGGGATTGTAAGAGATTATTATGCGCGGGTTGGTCAGGGCAAATTCACGAATTTGCCCGACAAAAGTAAGGCTGATACTACTGCTGCGCGAGCTGATAGCCTACCCAAAGGGTGAGTCCTTGGTGGTAGTATTTGAGGTCGACAATTGACGTTCCATTGACGTCGGTGAGTGTAATGCTTTGAAAATCGTTCAAGTCGCGATTGGCACGCAAGCCAACTATCCAGTGGTTAAGATGGTACTGAACGCCGAGATTGGCGGCTACGCCGAGGTTTTTTTCTTGAACGAAGGGACTCTTTCCATTTCCGTTTGTAAAGCGCTGATCCATCAGGAAGGTTAGTTCAGGCCCTAAATTTAGTCGCCAATTGCCAGCCTGGTATCCGAAAAGTACAGGGAGAGATAAATAATCGAAGCGCAAGCCATCTTTAAATTCCTTATGCTGCCAATTTTTTCGAGTCCAGAGCAACTCTGGCTGAAGGTTAATGCGTTGAGTAAGAGGAACCGACATCATCAACCCTAGCTGGGGGGCTGCCTTGACTGCATTCTCTTCTATGAGAAATCCCTCTAAATCCTTATTGCTCAGTAGCTCGTCGACGTGACTGATGTGTAAGCCTGCTTTTACACCAAACTGAACCTGAGCGTAAGGGCTAGTGGTGGTTACAAAAAGTGCCAATAGCAAAAGAAAAAATAAACGTTTCATATTGGATTATTTTAGGAATAGTTTCCACTAAAACGTCAATTTGAATTACGATATATGGTAAAATTGCTTTTAACAGTGTATTTTTTTATCAAAAAAACAAAAGGTAGCTTCGTCGTTTCACCTACAATCCAACTGTTAATGTTTTCTTATCCTTTTAAAGCAAATAAACTTTCCGATCTTCGCGCCGTATTTTTGTAAACGCCCTATATTCTATGGTGTAAATACGTTTTTTTCAACGCTACCTACCTATGAAGTTTTTCTATACCCTGGCATTATCAATGCTTTGTAGTTTTGGCTGGAGCCAAATTCTGGAACCCGTAAAGTGGGAAATGACCAGCGAATCAATTGGCAACGATGAGTTTAACCTGATCTTTACCGCACGGATGGATGCTGGATGGAGTATTTACTCTCAGTTTACCGATGATTCAGGCCCCGTTCCTACTTCCTTCAACTTCGACAATGGTGATCATTACCAACGCGTAGGAGCTGTTGCTGAAAAAGGCAAGAAAAAAGAAGGCCCAGACCCTTTGTTTGATAATGTCAACGTTATCAAGTTTCCCAAAGGACCTGTCGTTTTCACCCAGAAGGTAAAAGTTACGGACTACAGCAAGCCCATTGCCGGCTGGTTGGAATTTATGACCTGCGATGATGAGCGTTGCCTCCCTCCTACCGAGATCGATTTTAGTTTTAAACTGGAGCCAACTGCCGCCGCTGCGCCTACCAGCACACCAAAAAATGAACGCGCAGAGGCAGTTCCCAACACCGACAAAGCAGCCCAACAAGTAGAAGAAGCGGTAGCCCAAGCCTCCACTCGTGGCGGGCAGCCCATCACTTCGGCCAAAGCCATAGAAGCATCAACGGCTACGGCGTCCATCCTACAGCCTGTGCGCTGGGAAGTACAAGTAGACCAATACGGTGACCAGGATTACGATATCACCTTTATTGCTAAGCTTCAGGAAGGCTGGAACCTCTACAGCCAGGGCACGGAAGACAATGGCCCTATCCCAACGGCATTCTATATCCAGCAAGGCGAAGAGGAGGTACTCCTCCCTTTTCAGGAAAGTGGTGATTTGAAAGAAGGCATGGACCCAGTGTTTGGCGTGATTGTCAAAAAATACGAGCACGGCCCCGTTAAATTCAGCAACCGCAGCACCGGCGAAAAGCCTCTGAAAGGTACGATCGAATACATGAGCTGCGACGATACGCGCTGCATCCCCATGAATACCGACTTTGCGATCAGCTTCAACCCTTTGAGTGTTACCATCGGTGACCCTATACCTGCACCTACAGATGCCACTGAAACAACACCCCCTCCTGTCAGTATAACCAAAAGTTATGGTAGCGATGCTTTCCAACTGGCCATCGCAAATACCGAGACTTTAGGAGAATGCAACGATGAAGTAACGGTAGAATCCGGCAAAGGCATCTGGCAGATTTTTGGCCTGGGTTTTCTGGGGGGATTGATTGCGCTGCTGACGCCTTGTGTATTTCCGATGATTCCACTGACCGTCAGCTTCTTTACCAAAAGCGCTACTACACGCAAGAAGGGAGTCTCTAATGCCTTGCTCTACGGCTTCTTTATCTTCCTCGTGTACCTGCTACTCAGTATCCCTTTCCATTTAATGGACACCATCGACCCGGATATACTCAACAAGATTTCGACTTCCGTTCCGCTCAATATTTTCTTCTTTGCGATATTCATTGTCTTTGCCATCAGCTTCTTTGGGTACTTTGAACTCACGGTGCCCGAAAGCTGGACCAACAAGGCCAGCTCGGCAGAGGGCTCTGGTGGTATAATTGGTATTTTCTTCATGGCCCTCACATTGGCGCTGGTTTCCTTCTCGTGTACGGGGCCTATTCTGGGATCCTTGCTGGTGGGTGCGCTTAGTGGCGACGGAGGCGCAATGCAGCTCACCGCAGGCATGGGTGGTTTTGGTTTGGCGCTGGCCTTGCCTTTTGCCGTGTTTGCAGCGTTCCCGGGCATGATGAAATCACTGCCGCGCTCAGGCGGCTGGCTCAATACCGTGAAAGTGGTACTTGGTTTTATAGAACTGGCCTTGGCCCTCAAGTTCCTCTCCAACGCCGACTTGGTAGACCACTGGGGTTTCCTCAAAATCGAGCTCTTCCTGGGGCTTTGGATTTTGATTGGTATCGGACTGGCGCTTTACCTGTTTGGCAAGATCAAATTTCCGCACGATAGTCCGATAACAAAGTTGTCTCCTATCCGGGTAGGGCTGGCTGTTTTGGCGGTTGCCTTTGTTGCCTATTTGGTGACGGGTTTCCGGGTAAATGAAACGTCAAATAGCTACCGTCCCCTGACCTTACTCAGTGGTCTGGCACCACCAGTATGCTACAGTTTCTGGCGGCCTTGTGATTGCCCACAGCAGCTGGATTGTTTCAAAGACCTGGAAGAAGGTTTGGCTTTCGCCAAAGAAAACAACAAGCCTGTGATGCTGGACTTTACGGGTTATGCTTGTGTGAACTGCCGCAGGATGGAAGAAAACGTGTGGCCCGAAGCAGAAGTCTATCCCTATCTGAAAGACGACTATGTGGTGATCAGTCTCTACGTGGATGACAAGAAGGCCTTGGAAGAGCCCATGACCGTCACCACCACCAGCGGCCGTGAACGCGAACTGGACGAAGTAGGCGAAAAATGGGCACATTTCCAGCAGATCTACTTCAACCAAAATTCACAGCCACAGTACGTATTGATCAGCCCCGACGGGCAACGCCTCAATAGCCCGGTGAATTACACTCCGGATGTGGCAGAATATGCCGATTTTTTGCGGTGCGGATTAGAAAACTTCCGCCGCTTGTCCAAATAAACGCAACTTACCCTCGGCGTACCAAAAACAATTCCCCACCTCCTAACCGTCGTGGGGAATTGTTTTTTTCGTAAATAATCAATTGTGACACATGAACCACGACTACATCAACATGGCACAAGCCATCGTCCATTATTCGGGGCATTTCCTGGTGCCGGGGTTATTGGCGTGGTTCTTTTTCCGACCCAACTGGCAACGCGCTTGGTGGATCATGATCGCGACCATGCTGGTAGACCTTGACCACCTTCTGGCCGATCCCCTTTTTGACCCCAATCGTTGCAGCATTGGCTTTCATCCACTGCACTCGTATTACGCCATAGCCGTCTACGCGGTATTGTTTTTTGTGCCTCGGTTTCGCATCATCGCACTGGGTTTGCTGCTACACATGCTGACAGACTATCAGGATTGTTGGTGGATGTGATGGGAGGAGTCCGACCTCATCGAAAAAAATCGATAAAGCAATTTTTAGTTTTTTTTAGGGCGTGCCCACTTCGTGGTCGCTACCTGCCTGCTCGGCGCATGCTAATCTTTATACACATTTAATCAAGCTTAATTTGATTGACAATTCGCCAAGCGGAGAGTTGCTCCTGAAATCTTCGCCATCCCCAGCGCATGGTTTTTGGCCCTGGTGGCGACTGGCTTTTGTAGCCACTGTACCCCCCCATTCTGCCGATTAACCATGCCAATCGAGCCAAGGACTCAGGAGGGTGGGGATTTTTTTGCTTTTGGGTTTGACCCTCATAGATCGGAATAAGTAGTTCCACGAAAGTCAGATCCTGCGTATCGATTAGTAATGTAGCCTTTTCTTGGTAGACATGGTCGCGGTCTTTGAGCAATTGTAATAAATGCAATGCCGCCTGCATGGCCATGATCACGAGTCGTTTCATAGCAATGCCTGATTCAACCTGAGCGGATTCGCATTCTAGCCCTTTGGTTTTTAAC
This sequence comes from Lewinella sp. LCG006, assembly GCF_040784935.1. Taxonomy (GTDB): domain Bacteria; phylum Bacteroidota; class Bacteroidia; order Chitinophagales; family Saprospiraceae; genus Lewinella. The sequence continues at coordinate 986,529 of NZ_CP160680.1, forward strand.
AAGCTAAAAAGCTCCTCAATATTCCATCTATTTTGGTAGATATCGACAATTTTCAATGCTTGATGCTCATTTTCAATGACCATATCCGTCCAGATCGTCCAATGAACAGGAGCCTCGCCATCAGGTACGCTGTGTTCCAATTCTTTGAGTTGTACAAAGTATAATGGAATTCGGTCTGGCCCTTGCGCTTTGGTACGATCTTTAGGCCGGGCAATCTCTACCCGACCATAACTCAAGGCCATCTTTGCTTTTCGGGCTTTGCGCTTTTTTTGTCTTGGGATAGCTACTTCAATGACGAGTCCCTTGGTAGCTTGCTCTTCTAAATACTGCCACAATAAATGCTTGCTGTCAGACTCGTCATAAATCACCCGCTGCTTGCTAGTGCGAATAACCAAATGATGATTGGGGGGCATTGGCTTAGCGAAGAGTTCGTAGATATCCCCTTCCCGATCCATGACATGAACAACTTTTCCCCGATGCCCCTTTAAAACTTGTGTACTATAATCTATACTCTCCAACCAGCGATAAGAACTCTTCTGCTCAATAGGCTGCCTCTTGTAATTACGCTCATGTCGATTCGGTTGGTCTACACATCGATTCCAGATATGAAGGTGTGTGTAGCCCAATGGAAATCCACTATCGCCATCCAACACAAGGCCGGGATGAAGAAAAAAACCGAATTCTTGATTCGTATCATCTTTCCAAAGTGGCCCCAAGTCCTCATCCGACTCACTTAAACGCCCCTTATGGCCAATTGCATTATAGTCGGTCGTGTCTTGTATGACATATAAATCCCGGTCAGCATACTCCTCCGTATACCAAGACTGGGTAATACTGTTCACCAGAGCATCCATACTCAATCGATTGTTATTTAAAAATCGACTCATCCCCATTCGTTCTCGATGGTGTGTATTCAGTCGATTGGGAACACCGCTGCCACTTTTTATCATCTGATGTAATATACGGTTTGCTCGTTTTTCTAAGCGAGCATCACCTAATTTATGATCAAATACTACACTAATAGCTGTCATAATTAACACGTGATTAAGTAGATATTACTGCGATTGCTTAGGCAGATCGTGTACGCCTCTACAAATATATTCGTAATCTTGCGATGTGTATAAAGATTAGTCGGCGCATGGCAGGCAGGCGTTGCAGGGCTCGCTGTTCGCTCGGCCGGCTTCCTTTGGTCGCCGTCTGGCCTCCCTCTATGTCGCCCCCCCTTCCACATCGCTCACGCAAAGCCCCCGAATCACTCTTACCCCCCTGTTCAGCGTGGGCTGTGCAGAACTTACTTCCCCTAAGCACTAGTTGCGGGCTAAAGCCACGCGCAACCTGATTTACGATCAGCTTGAACAGCCTATCCCTCTACCATCTACCTTAGGGGCGCGAAGCGAACCGCATACCTCTACGGACTTTCGCCAAAGGCATGCCTCTGGCAAAGTCAAGCTAAACGCTTGTTTCGTTCTTGTCATTTTCGTGCGTTTACCCTCGATCCCCTTAAATATCCGTGCATAAGTCTTGGTTTCTCCTTACTTTTGCAGTCTGTTTGTTTTTTTGTAAACTTTCAATACGGCACGGCCGCAAGAACATGTTTGATGATAACCGCCCCTTGACGGATTGGCTCCCCATCACCAAGAAAGAAGTAGAGATGCGTGGCTGGGAGGAAGTGGATGTAGTCCTCGTCTCAGGCGACTGTTATGTCGACCACCCTGCTTTTGGTACCGCTGTCATAGGTCGGATCATGGAGAGCGAAGGTTTGCGGGTAGCCATCATCCCTCAGCCCAACTGGCAGGATGACCTGCGCGACTTTAAGAAATTTGGTCGACCACGCTTGTTCTTTGGGGTCACCTCGGGCTGTATGGACTCTATGGTCAACCATTATACCGCCTCTAAGCGGCGGCGCTCTACCGACGCTTACACTGCTGGTGGCCATGCTGGTTTCCGCCCGGATTATGCGACGGTAGTTTATACGCAAAAACTCAAAGAGCTCTATCCTGATGTGCCGGTATTGATTGGTGGCATCGAAGCGTCCTTGCGGCGTGTAACGCACTATGATTACTGGAAAGACGAGTTGTTTCCCAATATTTTGACCCTCAGTGGTGCCGATTTACTGGTCTACGGCATGGGCGAACAGCCCCTACGCGAGATCATCCGACTGGTAAATCGTGGGGTACCATTTGATCGCCTCAACACCGTTCCGCAGACCGCTTTCCTTCAGGACCGGGAAGCAGAACCACCCAAAAATAAAAACTGGGACACACTGGAATTGAGTTCGCACGAAAAGTGCTTGAAAGACAAGAAAGCCTTTGCCGCCAACTTCAAGCACATCGAGCAAGAGTCCAATAAAGTCCAAGCCCGCCGCTTGACGCAAAAAGTAAAAGAACACCTGCTGGTCATCAACCCGCCTTATCCACCGATGATAGAAAACGAGATTGATGCCTCTTTTGATTTGCCTTACACCCGCCTACCCCACCCCAAGTACAAGAAACGGGGTACGCCGCCCGCTTACGAGATGATCCGCTTTTCGGTCAACATGCACCGGGGTTGTTTTGGCGGATGTAGCTTCTGTACCATTTCGGCGCACCAGGGCAAGTTTATCGCCAGCCGCTCGGAGGAGTCCATCATGAAAGAGGTGGATGTGGTCACCAAGATGCCCGATTTTAAAGGTTACATCAGTGACCTGGGCGGCCCATCGGCCAATATGTACAAGATGAAAGGCAAGGTGCAGGAAATCTGCGACCGCTGCGTAGCACCCTCCTGTATCCATCCGGTAATTTGTAGCAACCTCGACACCAGCCACAAACCCATGACAGAGCTCTACAAAAAAGTAGATGCTCACCCGGAGGTGAAGAAAGCCTTCGTGGGCAGTGGTATCCGCTACGACCTGTTGGTGGATGATTACAACAAAAACAATGATGGCAGCCTGGATGAATACCTGGAACAAGTAGTCACCTGCCACATCAGCGGCCGCCTCAAGGTTGCGCCCGAGCATACCAGCGATGCTACACTCAGGATGATGCGTAAGCCCTCGTTTAAGCATTTTCATTCCTTTAAGGAGAAGTACGACAAGATCAACAAGAAGCACGGACTCAATCAGCCTTTAATTCCGTACTTCATCTCCAGTCACCCCGGCTCTACGGAGGAAGAGATGGCCAATCTGGCTGCTGAAACCAAAGAAATGGGTTTCCGCCTGGAGCAAGTGCAAGACTTTACGCCTACTCCGATGACGGTAGCCACGGTGGCTTACTACACGGGGCTGCACCCCTACACCCTGCGCCCCGTATATACCGCCCGCACCCCCAAGGAGAAAAAGCAGCAACACATGTTTTTCTTCTGGCACAAACGCGAAAACTACCAGGAAATCAAAGACAAACTGATCAGCATTGACCGTGAGGATTTGGTCGAAAAACTACTAGAAGACAAAAAACGCCACGCCAAACGCGAAACCATCAAAGGCCGCGTAAAAGCCCGCCGGAAGGGGCATCAGGGGAGGAAGAAGAGGTAGTCGAAGTCGGAAGTGGGAGATCGGAAGTCGGAAGTAGTTGAATGTGAGAGGTTGGAAGGGTGTGAAAGTGTAAGGGTGTAAAAGTTGGTTTGATTGGTTGATGGTTGATGGTTCAATTTCCCATAATGGCATCACATACCTCCGACTTCCCACTTCCCACCTCCGACTTTAAAAAGGGTCTACAGCTTATAGCTTACACCTAGCAGAAGTTGGTTGGGTCTTAATTTAACCTCAGCATTAGTAAGGGTATTGGCCTTTTGTGGCTCCGTGAGTACTGGGTTCTGGAGGTAAGCTTTTTGCCAGTAAATACGCCCTAGCGTGATGGGAGTTTGCAAAACCACCCCTAGCCGTGACGTAATACGGTATTCAAACTGGGGCAAAAGACTACCTGTGACACCCACTTGTGTGAAAGTAAAAGGAAAAGCTGCAGAAGTATTAGGGATTGACCTATAATACAAAAGAAAAGGGTCAGCGGCAAGACTAAGGGACGTTACGAAACGCTCGCCAGAAAGCGGGGTAATAGTTTTGCCAGAAGCCCATCGTAAATTTAGGCTTATCTGTTTTCTCACTTCACCAGAAGCAGGTTCAAAGACTCCCAGGCTTGGATCTGAGTTCACAATGTAAAAATCACCATCACTGAAATCAGCCCTTAAAATGCTCCAGCTTTGCCGCCAGCCATTTTCGTGAAGCTTTTCGATTCCAAGGTAAGGGCTGATCGACGCATTTTGCTCAATATAAAAAACATTGGTAAGTGTGCTATTTACGGGAAAACGGACAAAGAACCCTGCTGAAAAAAGCTGATCCCCCACCAAGCCAGTAGTTATTCTATACTCGGCACTTTGGCCAAAAGTCGTCAATACTGAGCAGCAAAAACAAAGAATGAGGAGTAAGCGCATAAATAGAATGGTTTTAGAGAGAAAACGGCGTGGGGAGATTCCTGTTTTGCTTTAACATAATTCAAGCAGCCCTTTCAATAAAAAGCATACTCACTGCTAATCTCTCGTCTCCAGAAATTCAAGCAATTCTTGCTCCGACTTCATGTAGCCGCCAGGGATGCCAATAGGCTGTAGATCAGGCGTCAGTTTCAATAAACAAGGTTGGGTATTGTAGCCATAACTCTTTTGTATTTCAGCGTTAATAGTGCCTTTGGTTTGTCCGTTTGCGGCTAATTTTCGGTCATCGGTCATGAGCAGAATACAAACATATTGCTCAAGTACTGTCTTGAGCCCGGGAGCGTAGAGGAAACCTAATGTTTTTCCAGTTGGGCTAGCGTAGGCCGCAAAAATCAGTAATATGGGTTGATCTTTTTCCGCCGCAATACGGATGCCCTCTTGATAATTGGTGAAAAAATTGACCGTTTCCTTCCGATCATTATTGCAGTAGGCAAATAACAACGAGGTTAATAACAATATTGGAATCAGCTTATTCATTGAAAAACACTGCTTCAAATTCAGCCCTGCTTATTACAAGCACTAAGCATTTACTCCCCCCCTGGCCTAGCGCTGTGAAAGGGTGGCCCGGCTCCGACGGGCCAGACATTTGTGGTGGCGCCAGGTTTACAATGCATTGTATACTGACAGCCACCACAAATGGCCGAGCGAGTAGCGAGCCCTGTAACCCAGCGACCCGACGTCTATATTGCGCAAAAAACAAATGGAACCTTCTCTGAAGTTTTTCCAATAGCTGACACGCTTGAAATGAAACGCTTAGCCATCTATTGAAAAAACGAAGGTTCCATTTGTTTTTGTGCAATCCCTAGGAGGGTAGGCCCCAAAACCATCAACTATCAAACCATCCCCCTACTTCACCGCCTCGTACATCAACTGTACATCTTCAAGGGTAAACAGTGCGCCCAGGCCGGTCTGGAAATTGAGTTCCTGGTCGCCTTGTAGTTTTACAAAACGGAAACCGTAGGTGGCGATACTGTCGATCATGGACTGATAGATGAATCCGGCTACTTCTTCCTTGATGATCTTATTGAAATAGCGGTTGCCACGCACATTCTCCAATTGCTCATTTTTGAGGCGAGCAATATCATTGGTGATGGCGGGCCCATAAAACAACTGGATGCTGTAATCGCTGCCTCCTTTGATGGTAAGGTCACTTACCAGGGCCGATTTCAAGTTGCCTACTTTTACAACCGCATCAGGAGGTGCCAAAACAGAAACCGACACCCCATAGGATAATAAATCCAGCGGCTGCCAACCACGGGGATGGCCATCAGCAGAACAATTGCTCAGAAAAAAGACCAAAAAGAGACAAAACGCAGCAAAGAGTCTGCGAGAAAAACCGGTCATATTATTTAGTATTGCGCAAAAAACAAACCGACCATTTGTTTTTGTACTGTTTCTTACATTTGGTGTGGAGTCTGGAGTTGATCCTGTACCTCTTATTAAACCGAAAGGCAAGAAAAGACAATTCGGGCAATTGACCAACAAAAAATTTTAAGAACCTTAGAAAAAGCCTATAAATGTCTTAAAAGCTTTACTTTTGTCGAGATTACACACCAAGCCAGTACTGGAGTATGATTCAAAGCTTGCACATTCAAAATTACGCCCTCATTGAGACACTCAATATCTCTTTTCCCAAAGGCCTGACCATTATCACTGGTGAGACCGGTGCGGGAAAGTCGATCATTCTAGGTGCTCTTGGTTTGATCATGGGTGAGAGGGCCGATACCAAAGCTCTCTACGATCCTACCACAAAATGTGTGATTGAAGGTCGGTTTAAAGTAGGGGCTTATGGCCTGCGGGATTTCTTTACAGAAAACGACCTGGACTACGAAGACGAGCTTATTATTCGGCGCGAAATCACGCCGAGCGGTAAAAGCCGAGCATTCATCAACGATACGCCTGCCAACCTGAAAGTACTGCAAAGCTTGAGTGCGGTACTGATTGACCTGCACCAACAATTTGACACCCTGGATATTCACCAGATGGGTTTTCAGTTGAGGTTGCTCGATGCACTGGCCGAAAACAAGGCTCTTCTACAGGGCTACCAAGAAGAATACCGCACCTACACCCGTACCAAAAATCGCCTGGAGCAACTGCGCAACCAAAACGCAAGTGCAAATCAGGAACTGGAATTCAAACGTTTCCAATTGACAGAACTACAAGAAGCTGAGCTGTTGGCCGACGAGCAGGAAAGCCTGGAGACGGACTTCGCCAGCCTCAGCAATGCCGAAGACACCAAGCGCTCAAGCGCCGAAGCGTTCCAGTTTTTGTGCGAAAGCGAAGTATCGATTGTTGACCAGATGCAGACCCTGACCCAGTCTTTATTTAGCTCTGCTAAAGTAGACCCCGTTGTAGCCAATTTACAGGAACGTCTCCTGGTTCTCACCGAAGAACTCAACGATATTGGCACCGCGCTGGAACGCCATGCGGAAGCGACCGACTACGATCCCGAACGCATCCAGGAGATGCAGGCCCGTTTGGACATGATCTACCGTTTGCAGAAAAAGCACCACGTAACCACCATTGGAGAACTGCTGGACATTCAGGAAGCATTGCAGCAGGATTTGAGTCTTTTTGAAAACGTTGACGAGCAGATCGACCAACTCACCAAGCAAGTAGCAGCAGCCGAGAAAAAACTGCGCCAACAGGCCCAGGAGTTGAGTAAAAAGCGCCAGGCCGTCGCTCCTGCTTTTGCCCAGGAAGTAGCTACTACACTCGCAGACTTGGCAATGCCAGCAGCACAGCTGGTGGTAGATATCCAGCCCTTGGAAGAACTTAGCTCAACAGGGCTCGATGAAGTGCAGTTTTTGTTTTCGGCCAACAAAGGTAGCGCACCTAAGCCGATTAAGAATGTCGCTTCGGGGGGCGAATTATCGCGCCTGACCCTGGTAACTAAATCACTAGTAGCCAGCGCAATGGCACTGCCCACCCTGATTTTTGACGAAATCGACGCGGGCGTCTCCGGTGATGTAGCGCTCAAAATGGGCTACATCTTGCGCAAGCTCAGCAATCACCACCAAGTCGTTGTCATCACCCATTCGCCGCAAGTAGCCGCCCGGGCAGATGAGCACTTGTTCGTCTATAAAAAAGAAGACGGTGATCGCACGATGACCAAAGTACGGCAATTGGCTAAAGAAGAGCGGGTGCGGGCCTTGGCAGTGATGCTCAGCCAGAATCCACCAAGTAGTTCTGCCTTGGAGAATGCAAAAGAGCTGATTGGTCAGTCTTAAAAAGGAGCATTTCTTATCTTCGCGAGCCAGTGCTGGGCTTCTACCCAAAGGCCAACTAAAACAAAACATCTTTTCCGCTATGCGAACTGTATTTATACTCTTGGGCCTTGCCCTCACGCTTACCCTCACTGCTCAGGTAGAACTTCAGGAGGCGACCCTGTTGGGTAATTGGGATGATCCTAATCTCGTTGGTTCCTCGGCTTACGACAATACTTACAACGAAGTTTGGGGGCTGGCTCTTGGTGGGCGAGAATACGCGGTCATCGGCTCTACGGCAGGCACTCACTTTTTGGACGTGACCTTCCCTAACGATATTCGCCAGATGGCTTTTGTCGCCGGTGGCACCTCTGGACCTTCGATTATTCACCGCGACTACCATCACTATGGCTGCTACCTCTACGCAGTAGCGGATGAAGGGGTGAACAGCACCCTGCAAATCATCGACATCAGCACGCTTCCCGATTCGGTGACCGTGGTTTATGACAGTGGAGAGACCTTGCAACAGTCACACAATATCTTTATCGACAGCCTACAGGCGAAACTCTACTGCCTAGCCGCTTTTGGCGGGGAAGCCGGAGGGTCGGCCTTGCGCATTTACGATATCAGCGAGCCTACCACCCCCGTGTACCTGGCGGAATACTCCAATTTTGGCGGGCTTTCGGCAAGTCACGTTCACGATGCTTACATCCACAATGGGTTGGCCTACCTCAATTGTGGTTACAATGGCTTTGCCATGGTGGACTTTACCGACCCGATGGCCCCACAAACCTTGGGCATCATGCAAGATTACTCCTTCTCTGGCTATAACCATTCAGGCTGGCCCAGCAACGATGGAAACTATTACTATCTAGGCGACGAGAACCACGGCTACCCTATCAAAGTCATTGATGTAAGCGACCCTACGGACATGCTAGATATTGCGGTATTGGCTGCCCCCAATGCTGATTTATCACAAACCATTCCGCACAACCAGATAGTAGCTTGCAACTACCTCTACGTCTCTTATTACTATGACGGGCTCATGGTTTATGACATTAGTGATCCCGCCAGCCCTGTCCCTGCTTATTTTTATGATACTTCCGACTGGGTATTCGACAACAACTACCGCGGAGCTTGGGGTGTTTACCCGTTTTTGCCTTCCGGCAACATTCTGGTTTCCGATATGCAACGTGGCCTCTTTGTGCTGCGCGGCCCTGAAACCGAGTGCTACCAACAGGCCGAAAGCGTCATCAATTGCGGCATCATCAACAATACCGAAACACCAACCTGGGTGAACGAGATTGGCATCTTCCCTCAGCCCGCTTCTAGTGCGCTCCACCTGCGCTTGCCTCAAAATGCAACGACGACCGAAGCCCAGTTGCGCCTCCTGAACTTAAGTGGACAGGTGATGCATACTTTCAACACGACCAGCCTCAATGCGGGCAGTACTTCGCTAGATTTGCCCAACTTACCCAACGGCATGTACCTGTTGGATATTCAGGCCAAGGAGTGGCAGATGACTCAGAAGGTGATTGTACAGCATTAGGCTTCCGGGGCCGTGCGATCGGCACCAGGCTGTCCGCTGCTCCTTCACGCAGGGTATGAAACCCTGCCCTACGGAACGTCCTTTGTGCCCTTAGTGGTTCAAAAAAGAGAGCAGTAAAACACCGCAAGCCCAGGCTCCCCTAAAATCTCGCGTAAATTAGCCCTTAACATCCTTCACTGCAGCAATGAGTTCGTAACTTGCGCGTTGTACTTGATATTACTACCAAATGAGCGTGTCTTTTACCGACTTGTTGCCGCTGCGATTATTCGTCTTATTTTGTATGCTCTCCTTGGGTGTACAGGCACAGCGGCCTACTTCTACTTTTCCTAACCAATCAGGAGGAGGCAATACGCCCAATAACCGCCGGGGTGGTGACCAACGCGAAAGCGCACCCGACACTTTTGGCATTTTTATTTTCCAGGTAGACAACCCCAACGAGGAACGCCCCTACGACGATTCCTTACTTACGACCTTCCACCAATTTGATCCTACCCGGCAGCGGTCCGACGATTATGCCAATCTAGGTATTCTTGGTTCTGCCCATCAGCCCTTGGTCTACCAGGGTGAGGACCGAGGTGGATTCAGTTTGGGCTGGAACCAGTACGACCTTTATTATGTCACGGGGAGAAGCATGCCCTATTACCGCCTGGAGCGCCCTTACACAGACCTACAATTTGTACAAGGCTCGGAGCAGCAGGACAACGTTATCAGTGCCAAATTCAGTCGCAATTTCGCCAACGGCATCAATTATGCCTTGGATTATCGCGCCATCACCCAAGAAGCCTCGGGTAGCCAGTACCCCAACCAACGCAACCAAACGCGAGCCCTCGCCACTGGCTTTTGGCTGCACAGCAAGGGGGGGCGCTATGATGGTTTCCTCAGTTATGCTGCCAACACGACCAACGCCGAAGAAAATGGTGGCATCCTCACGCTCCCGGAAACGGATGGCGAATTTGACTCGCCCGCTACCGCCCAGGTTTTTCTCACCGATGCCCAAAGCCGTTCTGCTTTGCGCGAAGTGATGTACACCCAATACTACCGTTTTGGTGGACAGGTAGATTCTACGGGTCGCTCCCGCCGGGCGTTTACGCTTTCTCACCAGTTTGATTACGATAAAAATACGTATCGCTTCGCCGATGCTTTCAATACCTCCGATACGACTTTCTACCAACGCTTCCCTAGTTTATTACTGGATGTTCGCGGCGCACGCTACTACGTGGAGCAACGTTCGGTGGAGAACAGTTTTCGTCTGAGCACCTACCGCTTGGCAACGGGCAACCGCTTACGCCAACAAAAAGACCTGATAGAAGTGGGCCTTACCCACCGATATAACAATGTGCAAATGGAACCCGGAGATACCGTGGTGAATAATTTGCTCCTTACGGGAAAAATAGGCCTCCGCCCGGGCGATCGCCTGCGCTTACAGTTGGAAGGCCTGCTCGCACTGTGGGACCAAGCCGGCGACTTCCGCATCAAAGGCAACCTGGATGTCGACTTGAAAAAAGCAGGGCTGCTCCGTCTCGAAGTGCGCAACCAACTCTACGCTCCTACCCTGCTGGAAAGTCGTTTTTTACTGACCCAGCAAGAACTCTATCGCCGCAATTTCAACAAAACCGTAGCTACCAAACTCGCTGCTACTTATCGTCTTGAATCGATTGGCATCGAACTGGGAGGAGCTTATCACCTGCTCAACAACTTCATCTATTTTGATAGCACCGCCGCGCCCCAACAAACGGGTACGCCAATAAGTATCCTCCAGCTCTCGGCTCAAAAAGATTTCCGCTTTGGTGCTTTCAGTCTGCGCAACCGCATCGTCCTGCAACAAACCGACGAGGAATTTCTGCGGCTGCCCGGCATCTTTGCCAAACACAGCCTGGTTTACAACGGGCTTTGGTTCAAGGTACTGAATGTACAACTGGGTGCGGATGTGCGCTACACCACTGCCTTCCAACCCGATTATTATAATCCCTTTATCGCCCAATTCCAGCTACAAAACCGCCAGGAAGTTGATTTCTTCCCCAATGTAGATGCTTACTTCAGCTTCCGAGTGTCTACCTTCCGCTTCTTCATCAAGGGCGAGAACCTCTCCACGATCTGGGCACCGGATCAGCGGTTGTTCCTCTCGGCGTTTTATCCCTGGCCTTCGTCGGCGCTACGATTTGGGGTGAGTTGGCGGATGTTGGATTAGGAGAGTTGTTATGCTGGGACATGTTTTGCTGCAAGCGAAAAATTTCATCCTGAACTTCGTTAGATTTTTCGCCGAATTGCCCGCATTCGGCTGCAAAATCTGCCTCGTTCAGAATAAAATTTTAGCGCTTTCGCTAAAACAGCCCCCAGCAGAACAACTCTAGGGTTGGAAGGGTGTAAAAGTGGAAGGGTGGAAGAGTTGGAAGAGTGTAAGGGTTGGAAGGGTGTAAAGGCGTAAGGGTTGGTGAAAAAGCAAAAATCCCTTTATTGTAAACAAAAAAAGAACCAATCATGGGACAAATCGCTCATCTGAAAAGAATTGATCAAGCTACTTTTGAGGAAGTACTTACTTTAGAAGAACACCCTTCAGCTATACTTGAAGCCCTCGACGTTGATAAAAACTGGGACGCAATCATGTATATTTTAGGAAGAGGTTTTATTGGAAGAGAACCAACCGTAAATCTTTTCATGCCGAAAAACATGGTTGTGCTTTATGAAGACGAATATTTGCAGGACGGCATTCGCTACCATAATGAACAAGAGATTTCCGAATTGTACGATGTATTAAAAAATTTCGATGTCATCAATGAACTTGACAAGCTCAAAGTTGAGATGATGAACAAGAAAATCGCCTATCCCATTGAGGTAAATTCATTGAGTGCCATCGCAGAACAAATTATTACGATCAGGTCTATGTTCGCCAGTGCTGTTAAAGAAAATAGCATTATTATTGGGGGTATTGAATATTAAACAACTGTTTTAAAACGCTCCTATGCGCATCCACTTAGGCCTAGCTATTCAAGACCAAGTACTTCCAGCTCCTCAAGATTTGATGGTTGGAGAAATGTACTGCAGCCCCAAGCAACTACTTGTTTGGCTAGAGGATCATCTGGGGCTGCGGCAGCCGGAAGAGAATGTGGAGCATTTACGCATCGAGCAGTATCGGCAAGCACTCAAACATCATCTCCAGGATCACCCTGAGGCGTTTTTTAATGCTTCTTTTGTGGCCGATGATATGGGTACGGCAGCCAGTATGCTCGACCGTCGCGACGAACTGCTGCTTGCAGGATGCGACCTTGGAAATACCAACATCCAATCGGAGCGCCTGCGCGTGTTGATGGAGATCGAGTGTTTGTTCCAAGCCAAAGACAATGCCTTTCAGCTCTTGCCAGGGCGTGCGGATCGACTGGTAGCCGTTTTGGCGCAAGCCGAACGGATTCCTGCATTTCTAAATAAGCTGATCCTCTGCGATGAGCGGCACCTTTTTCCCCCCTTTTGGCAAAGATTTTTCCAAACCCTCACCAAATACCATCTGGACATCCAGGAGGTAGCAGATTTTCCCGCGCCGAACGTAGACACCGACTTGGGGCAATGGCAGGCTTTCCTACGCGGCGAACTCCCCAAGCCTGCTCCTCTGCGGGGGGATGGTAGCCTGCTTCTCATGAATGGGTTTCGAGAGACCCACCTGGCGGCTTATCTCGCTCGATTATTGCGAGAAAACACCGCCTTCCAGCCCGCTTTACTCCTCCCCCAGGCGAATCGCACCCTCGATAGTGCCTTCACATTGGAAGGACTCCCTAGTTTGGGCGTACCCGCAGCTTCGTTGGCGCGGCCCAGTTTGCAGGTGCTCAAATTGGCTCCGGTTTTCTTGTGGCAACCTGTGGACCTTTACAAAATCATGGAGTTTGTGTCGCTGGCCGTCAAGCCGCTTGATGCTGGATTGGGGCAACGAATTGCTGCATTCCTGGCGGATACACCGGGACTGTTTTCCGGCCGTTGGTACGGAATGATCAATGATTATTTCGAAAAAGAACTCCCGCAACGCTTGGGCCCTAATGGCTCCAAACGAATAGCGAACATCCGGGCCGAATTTGACTTCTGGTTCAACCGCCAGCGGGCAGACAGTCGGCAGGAAAAGGTGGCCAAGCAGGAGGTCATGGCCATCTACACGCACTTGCAGGAATGGGCCACCAACCTGGGCAAAGAAGAAGGCGCAGCTACGCTCTTGGTGCTATCGGCCCAGGCTCGTCGTATTGTAGAACTGCTCACCGCACTACCAGAAGACGAGTTGGGCTACCTGGAATTGGAACGCATTGTTCGTACCATTTACGAACCGGCTCCGTTGGAATACCAGGCGGCTGAGGCGCATCACTTGCCACTTGTTCATCAACCTGGAGCCGTAGTAGGACCGGTAGACAAGCTCGTTTGGTGGGATTTTTTTGAGCGAGAGCCGGATTACTTTTTTTCACGCTGGTATCCCGCGGAATTGCAGGAATTGGCACAACTGGGCATCCAACTGGCAGAGCCCGATCAACAAAATCAGCGCCTTGTTGCTCAGCGAAAACGCCCATTACTTTGGACACAAAAGCAACTGATCCTTTGTCAACCAGATTTTTGCGAAGGACAGCCTGCCACGCCGCATCCCCTTTTAGGTGACCTCATGGCGGCCTTTGGGGAAGATCTTTCCTGTATTAGTATTCATCTCGACAAAGGCACTACTGCTCCCGCTTGGTTGGCAGCTTTTCAATTGCCGACCTTCACTACGCTACAACCTCAACCGCTACCTAAACCCCAACCTTTCCTGCGGATAAAAGATAGCCTTCGCAGACGAGAAGCCGAAACCCCCACCAGCTTGGACAGCTTACTTTACTACCCTTACCAGTGGGTATTCAGGCACCACATCAAACTACGACAGTCCAGTATCCTTAGTGTTGTGCAGGACAATCGACTCTTGGGTAACCTCGCCCACCGCTTGCTCGAAAAATTGCTTGCGCAATCGTTCTACCGCTGGTCAAAAGGAGAACTAGACGCCTGGATACAGCGGGAGATTCCGCCGCTACTCGAGAAGGAAGGTGCCACTTTGCTGCTCTACGGCCGCGAACCAGAACGCATTGCCTTTACCAAACAAATGAAATACGCAGCCTGGAGTTTGATTCATCTGATCAAAGAAAACAACTGGGAAGTGCTGGCCACCGAAGCAACTGTAGAAGGAACGATCAATGAATTGCCCATCAATGGCCGTGCCGACTTGGTACTAAAAAGGGGGGAAGAAAGGGCCATTATCGACCTCAAATGGCGAGGGCAAACACGCTATACCAACCTCCTCAGCAGCGGCGAAGATATCCAATTGGCGCTGTACGCAAAACTGCTGGAACCAGCCACTAGCTGGGCGCATACCGCCTACTTTATTATTGAAAAAGGGCGTCTATTGGTGCGAAACACCCGCGCTTTTAATGGCGTCCAACCTGTTTCAGATGAGCTGGATCACGAAGATATTTACGAAGCACTTCTGGAAAAAATTAATGCGACCTACCAGTGGCGCCTACAACAGTTGGACAATGGCGAAGTAGAAATACGTTGTGAGTATACCCACCAAGATCTAGAGGACCATTATGGCGAAGTCCTTTTAGAATTATTAGAAATGAAAACGACCGATGCTTATTTCGACGACTACCAGGTATTGATTGGTTTACTCCAATAAAAAAGGCAACTGGTAAAATACCAACTGCCTGCATAAAGCCTCGGCAGTGGTACACTTTCTAGAAAGCAACTACTTTAAAGGCCACGGCTTCCCCGCCGCTGTTTTTCTTCTGGTACTTGTAGGAAAGTAAGCTCACTACTCAGCCAGCTATCTAGGTTTCCGTACCAATCCAGATGTGGTGAAATACTATCGCAACCTCCTGCTTTGGGAGCGCACTGGGTTTTTTCCCAGTGGTAAAGACAAGCCGGACAACGTCCGCCAGTCGAAAAAACATCCCAAGTATGGCCACAATGGCATTTCCAATGTTTTTTTCCGTCAGGGTGCCATCCACAGCTTGGACAGCTGACCTCTTGATCAACCTTCTTCATGTGATTTAGTTTTCGTTTTTGCACTGCCTGGGTACCTGGTTGACTGCCTGGCCTGTTGAGCCACTAAAAGCTAGTCGAACGGTTTGTTAGATTAGATTTACGGAAATCCAGCGAAATAGTTCCAAAAACGAATAATGATTTTCCAAAAGATGCACTTATTCCCTAAATAAATTTTTAAAGCGGGTGCAATGCCGCATAATAGATCAGGTACCACTCGTCTCCGCCCAAGCGAGAAAACCGACGCTCCATGCCATACTGGCCATTTTGGTGAACTATATTTTCAATCACCAAATCATCTCCCAGACTGATAAATTCTGATGTAAAACCACTGCTGGAGGTAAAATTACGGTGCATCCGCCAGTCTTCTTTTTCCCAACGGAATCCTGCACCATGATCTTCCGGCCGGGAAGACACCCCTTGCAAAGGAAACTGAATATGTGCCAACTGATAAAGGCTATCCGAATGAAATTGCAGGTAAAAAGTATCAAAATCAGGCACCTCAGCAGAAGAGGTGGTCTCCTCTACTTCAATTTGTGATGAGGTATCCTGGCAGGCGGTTGTTAGCAAGCCAAGAAAGGTTAAGAAAATGAGTAAGCGAAAATAGTTCATAAGAACAAAATTACTTCTTAGTTAGGGGATCCATTTGCTCCCAAGTCAGCAGGCACGCTAGCAAGGAAGCCTCACTAGGCTGATGGGCAATTCTGTACTCTTTTACGTTTGCCTCAGAAAAAGTTTCAGCCGTAGTATGGCCAATGCCAATTATCCTTTGTCCTGGCTGTATGCTATAACGCTGATGATAAGCTTGAAAATTGAGCGGACTGGTAAAAATCAAATAGTCGGCAGGAGCCAATTCAAACGACGTAAGTGGTTGATTATCATAAACAACAATCGACTGATGTGCCACTTCAGCACCCAGCATTGTGGCAACCGAAGCCCGAGACTGTCGAGCTTGCACAAAGAGGACACTTTCTTGTTGAAGAATTTTTCGAAATGCTTCCGCGGTGGCGATCGGGTTACCATCCCCCTTGAAATCAGGGAAAAACCCATGCTTCTCTAAAGCCCGAACAGCACCATTCCCTAAGCAAGCCAATTTTTGCTCCGGCCGAGGTTGTTTTTGCATAAAAAACATGTCGACCCCCATAGCACTGTAGAAAAACAGCCAATCAGCCACGGGAATTTCCGCTACGATTACTGGCGTAAACTGAAGCAATGACTTTGCCTCCAATTCCCAACCTTCGTCCTTACGGAGCTGATGGAAAGGACTTGTTGGCTTTAGCTTTCGCGAAAGAAATACCCGTGGCACTGGACTAGCTATTCTTCTTCTAAAAGAGCCGCAGCATCTTCAGCTTCAATCAGTTGAACGTTGGTAGCGATGAACTGCTTATCTTCGTTTTTATCAAGAGTAAACTCTACTTTATCTCCCACCAGTAGGTCATTAAAATCTAATTCTTTTACACTCGTATAATGGAAGAAAAGATTGTTTGGTGGAAACTTGATGAAACCGTACCCGTTTTTAAGGCTTAGGATCTCACTGCTGTGAACCTCACCAACGTCGCCATCATATTCTTCTGCACGAGGCTCCAAATCATCACTTTCTTCTGTTTCAAAGATGGGGTGATTACGTCGTTTGCTCTCTCCTGGTACAAATATATTGGTGATCAAGGGATCATTACGCCGCAGACGGTTGTCAATAATTTCGTGCATCGGTACCGGATAAGAAGCCTCTTCCAGCAAATCCTGGGAGGTACGTGTCACCATCATCTTGCCCATATCATTGGTAAACTCAAAGTCCCACGAAAGGATCATCACTCTGGTTCCAATGGTATTCAATTTGCGCACCAGCGGCAAAAAATCGCCATCGCTGGCAATCAGTACCAGAACATCAAAATGTTTGTAAACCGCGTTCTCATAAGCCTCTAAGGCCAGCCATACGTCAATTCCTTTTTCCTCTCGCCGGCCATTGGTATTCTTCAGCGGCAAATAGTGAGTGGTAACTCCTGCTGACATCAAAATATCGTCAAACACACGGTCCCAGTAAAGTACGGCTCCTCGTTGATGCGCTTCCTGGGCACTCAGGCGGCCGCGGAAATAGTGAGCATCTACAATTTGGCAAAGGTCCGGAGAACTCTTTTCCCGGTCTGCTACTTCTTGTTTTATAAACTTGTGTAATCCCGTAATACTTAATCTTCTTTGTCGTGGGTGATCGTAATTATAATAATTGCTTACGTGTAAAAAATAATTCCCATCGTAGAAGACACCGATTTTGGTCATTTTACTTTGCATACTTTAGCTACTAGCTTTTATCTTATTTTAAAAATTTAATCATGCTGTGCTGAAAAATTAGCCTTTCAGCGATTGTATGGCTTGCTCGGCCAACTCAAAACGAGTACTCGAAGACAAGCTGATTTGCTTCAGGGGCGCCACCGCTGATTCCGCATAGGCCGCCCAAAGATGGTAATTTCCTGCGTGATCTTTGGTACAATAAGCTCCCAAAGGCAAGTGGCAACCTCCATCCAGTAATTGTAATACCCGTCGTTCAACATTGGTGCAATCTGCCACTTCTTGCTGGTGAAGTGCTCGCAGTTGGCGACGTAATTCTTTATCATTTTCCCGAACCTGAAAGGCTAAAACGCCTTGTGCAGGTGCCGGAATAAATTCTTTAGGGTCAAATTTTATCACTTCAAACTCGCTCAAATCCAGCTCCAGGCGAGTAATACCAGCACCAGCTAAGACGATGGCATCAAATTGCCCTTGCCGTAATTTGTCGATTCGAGTAGGCACATTTCCACGAATATCTTTCAAGGCCAAGTCGGCACGAAAGTGTAACAATTGAGCTTTACGCCGTGCGGAAGAAGTGCCCACCACTGCGCCAGTAGGCAGCTGTAACAATTTTTGCTTGACACTCACTTCTTTTCGGACGATCAACCAATCCGTAGGGTCTTCTCGATAAGAAACAGCCGTAATGACCAAGCCTTCGGGAGAAGTTGTCGGTAGATCTTTCATTGAATGGACAGCCAAATCTACCTGTTCCCCCAACAATGCATCTTCAATTTCTTTGGTAAAAAAGCCTTTTCCTTCGATTTTATCAAAACTAAGATCCTGAATAGCATCCCCTTTGGTCTTGATAATATGGATACTGGAGGTCAAGCCTATTTTTGTTAATTCGGCCTGTAAATAATTGGCCTGCCACAATGCAAGCTTACTGCCTCTAGTACCTATCCTTACTTCCCTTTTCAATTTTTTGCGGCAAATATACACAAAACAAAGCTTCTTAGTTCATTTTCTATTGGTAACAAAGCAAAGCCTTCCTACCTTTGTAGCTATGCAATTATCAGCACAAGAACTAGCCGGCATTCTCGGCGCCGAAATAGAAGGTGACGCAACTGTAAAAGTTAACCGTCCCGCCAAGATCGAAGAGGGAGAGCCTGGATCAATAAGTTTTTTGGCCAACCCTAAATACGAAGCGCACCTTTACAGTACTGCCGCTTCTATTGTAGTGGTCAGTAAAGACTTTGTTCCTCGTGAGGCTTATACGCCTACCCTACTTCGGGTAGAAAAGGTCTATGAGTCGTTTGCACGCTTGTTGTCATTTTACGACCAAGCGGTACAGGGGCGCCCCGAAGGTATTTCCGACCAAGCCTACATTGACCCCACCGCTGAGGTAGCCGATTCGGCGGTGATCGGTCGATTCACTACGATCGAACGAGGGGCAGTTATTGGACCCAATGTGGTCATTTTTGATCAAGTCTTTGTTGGGGCCAACGTGCGCATTGGGGCAGGAAGCATCCTCTTCCCTGGCGCGCGGGTCTTGCACCAATGCGAAATTGGGGAACACTGTATTCTGCACGCAAATGTCGTGATTGGCAGTGATGGTTTTGGCTTTGCGCCCAATGAACAGGGCGTTTACCAAAAAGTCCCCCAAGTAGGCAAAGTAGTCTTGGGTGACCGCGTAGATGTTGGGGCCAATAGTACCATCGACCGAGCGACCATGGGTGTTACGCGGATCGGCGAAGGTGTGAAACTTGATAATTTGGTACAGATCGGGCACAACGTCGAAATTGGCGCACATACCGTTATTGCGGCGCAAACGGGTGTAGCAGGCAGCACTAAAATAGGCAAACACTGCCGGATTGGCGGGCAGGTGGGTTTTGTAGGCCACGTCAACATTGCCGATGGAACGCAAATCCAGGCACAGAGTGGTATCGCCGGCCCTATCGACGAACCGAATCAGGCCTGGTTTGGCTCGCCAGCTATTCCCTACCGCGATTATATCCGTTCTTATGCCGTTTTCAAGAAGCTGCCAGAGCTGTACCGACAGCTTCATCGACTAGAACAGGAGTTAGAAGCCTTGCGTAAACGCGACGAATAAGTAATAAAAAGTTATCTTTGCGCGATATTTCCAGCGGAGAAACTTTTATGAAGCAACAAACAATACAGCAGGCCACCAGTCTTGAAGGCGTTGGACTGCATTCTGGTTCGGCGGTAAAACTTACTTTCCAACCCGCAGGTGTCGATCATGGCATCAAGTTTCAGCGGATGGATTTAGAGGGAGAACCCGTTGTCCATGCCGATATCAGCCGGGTCGTAAGTACCGACCGTAGTACCACCATTAAATCAGGGGAAGCCAGCATCAGCACCGTTGAACACGTTCTTTCGGCGCTTGCCGGCTTAGCTGTCGATAATGTCCTGATCCAGATCAACGGCCCTGAAGTGCCCATCCTTGATGGTAGTGCTATCCAATTTGTGGAAGCCCTGAAAAAGGCTGGCATCGTAGAGCAAGAGGCGGACCGAGAATACTTTGTCGTGGAAGAGCCCATCGTTTACCGCGATGAGACAACCGGTACCGAATTGATGGCACTGCCCCACGATGGTTTTGAAGTTGTTACGCTGATCGATTTTGGCTCACCAGTGCTTGGCCAGCAGTACGCCACTTTGCAGGACATTGCTGCTTTCGAAACGGAAATTGCACCTTGTCGCACTTTTGTCTTTCTACGTGAATTGGAGATGTTGTTTGAACACAATCTCATCAAAGGCGGAGATTTGGACAATGCCATCGTCATTGCCGACACGGAAGTTCCTCAAGAGCAACTCGACAAGCTTGCGCAGAAATTAGGTCGCCCCCGCGTCGCTTTCGATGGTAAGGGCATCCTCAACAACCTGAAGCTGCATTTCCAAAACGAGCCTGCTCGCCACAAACTGCTGGACGTCATCGGAGATACCAACCTGTTGGGCCGCCCGATAAAAGGGAGGATTTTAGCCACCAAGCCAGGCCATAAAGCCAATGTGGCTTTTACTAAATTGCTGAAACAAAGTTTCCTCAAGCAACGCAAACTAAGGGGCAAGCCCAAGTATGACCCCAATATCGATCCTATTTTCGATTCGGTAAAAATAGCAGAGTGGCTCCCTCATCGCTACCCCTTCCTGTTGGTGGATAAAATCATTGAACTGGATGAAAAAAAGGTAGTTGGTGTAAAAAACATTACCTTTAACGAACAGTTCTTCCAAGGGCATTTTCCTCAAAACCCCGTCATGCCTGGCGTCCTTCAAATTGAAGCGATGGCACAAACGGGGGGGATATTGGCCTTGTCGACCGTAGAAGACCCTGGCAACTGGGACACCTACTTTATGAAGATTGAAAATGCCAAGTTCAAGCACAAAGTAGTACCTGGTGATACAGTACTCTTTAAGATGGAACTTATGGCCCCCATTCGCCGTGGTATTTGCCAAATGCAGGGAACAGCTTACGTAGGCGACAAGATCGTTTCTGAAGCTGAATTGACTGCTCAAATCGTTAAGCGCCCTGGAGATGAATAGTAGCTACAAAGAACACACCATTGTGCATCCCGAAGCACAAGTAGGTAAAAATGTCACCATTGGGCCTTTTACCTTTATTGACAAAGACGTTATCATCGGTGATGATACCTGGATCGGGCCTAATGTGACCATCTTTTCTGGTGCACGCATCGGTAAAGGGGTACAAATCCACCCCGGAGCTGTCGTTTCTGGCACTCCGCAAGACTTGAAATTTAAAGGCGAAATCACCACTGCTGAAATTGGCGACGGTACCATCGTCCGGGAATACGTCACCATCAACCGAGGCACTTCTTACGCTAATAAAACGGTCGTAGGCAAAAACTGCCTTTTGATGGCCTATGCGCATATTGCCCACGATTGTATCCTGGGGGATCACGTTATTTTGGCGAACAACGTTACCTTGGCAGGACACGTAGAAATTGAAGATTGGGCAATACTGGAAGGCTTGGCGGCAGTGCAGCAGTTTACCCGTATTGGGCAACACAGCTTTATTGCTGGTGGCTCACTCGTACGGAAAAGCGTTCCTCCTTACGTGCGTGCTGCTCGGGAGCCCCTGAGTTATGTAGGTGTAAATAAGGTAGGCCTTTCACGACGTAACTTCTCTCCAGACCAGATCAACAACATCCATGATATCTACCGGATCATGTTTGTCAAAGGCTACAATCTTTCTAATGCCCTGGAAGTAGTAGAAACTTCTATCGGGCCAAGTGAAGAAAAAGATGCCATCCTGACGTTTATTCGATCTTCCCAAAAGACAGGTATCCTGCGCGGGTTTAACCAGATCAACGGAAGCGACTTGTATGAGGATTGAGTTAGTCGGTGTCGGGAAACGTTACCGGCGCGAATGGATTCTACGCCAAATAGACCTTGATCTTATGCCCGGTGGTCGCTATGCTGTCACGGGGCCTAATGGTTCTGGCAAATCAACCTTACTAAAAATGCTATCCGGGCACCTTACCCCCAGTAAGGGCACCATCCGCTATAGCTATCAGGAAAAGCCTGTACCCGTAGCCGAAGTATACGAACATTTGGCTTTCGCAGCACCTTACATTGAACTCATTGAAGAATTCACCCTCCTGGAAGCCATCCGTTTCCATGAACGCTTCCGTCCGCTGTTACCAGGCTTGACCATTGAGCGCCTTATTGAGCGCCTAGGTCTGGAACGCGCCCGTCATCGTCCCGTCGCACAATTTTCCAGTGGTATGAAACAGCGCCTCAAACTGGCCCTAGCCTGCTGCACCCGTGCCGACTATCTCCTCCTCGACGAACCCACCACCAACCTCGACGCCCAAGGCATCACCTGGTACCACGATCTATTGGAAGAATTCGTCGGTGATCGCCTCCTGGTCATTGCCTCCAATGTAGCCGATGACTACCGGATGTGTACGGGGGAAATTGATATTTTGGCATATAAGAGAAAAGCTAAAAGCTAACACCCTCCTCCCCTCCGCAAACAAGCGGAAAAATTTCGTTTTTTTCCGAAAGTCTATAGTTTTCCTTTTTTCAAGGTGAGGGCTTTATAAATAACAATTTTCTTTTATTTGATTTGTAAAAAACTCAATATCAATAACTTGATAGTATCCATGTCGCTCGCCAAAAAGATTAGGCACAGAAATGGTAATGATAATAACGTATAGAAAACTGTAGAGAACCCTGTCGTTTTTAAGAACCTACGGTGAGATTTACCCAAAAACAGTATGAACAAAGTCACAATACAGATCAAGCACTCCAGAACGAACACTTAGTCCATTCAAGAAGGGATTTCGCACCAAACTTTGTTAAAAGGTTCACGATGAACCTCTTGACGTTAACTGTATTTCTGCTTCGGCATTAATCAAACCTTTTTGAATGATATGGTAGTGGACAGGTACAAGGATATGTGTCGTACAATCGATCTGGTGAGGGAAGAGTTTATCAGCTTTCAACAACTAGGAGCAGGCTTATCGGCTAGTTCTTGGGTCACTGATTTGCTGCAAAACAAACTCAGTGGCACACCCATTCGTGCTTATTTCGTAGCCAAAACGGCCATCTGGTTAAAGCATACCAACCCGGTCTTCTCGGTATTGCCTTATGCTCGCAATGAACGTTTATTCAGCGCCCAGCTTCCTTTTATTTTCGAAGTGATCATTACTATTCAATATCTCCACAACCAAATTCTCGATGGCAAATCGGGGGTTACCACTAGGGAGCGGATTTCAGAAAACATGCTGGCAGCCAATCTGTTGAAAGAGCAGCTCTATCGTTATATTTCCGTAAAACTACCTCGTTCGGCTCGAAACACTACACTCAAGGCTGTCCGCAAGTGCTTTGAACAGGTTGATCAAGGACAATACCTTGAACAACAATTCAACACTTACCAGGCCTTTGACCAAGGCCATCAAGCATGGAAAGAAACCCTCCCACCGGCTTGGCTTGATGAATTAAACCTGACTGCCGTTGCGCCATTTTTAAACAAACTGAAAGCAGACCTTCCAGCCATCCTTCACGTGCAACTGGATATTTACTTTGCCCGTATTTACCTTACCTGTGCTAGTCTTTTCGTAGAAGCCAGTCGCCTTTTAGGTCAATTACTACGGGTTCCCAATAATAAAATGAAGTCCGTATTAAACTTCAGCGTTTGCTACGGTCTGATGCGGCAATTGGTCAACGATAACAGTGACTGGATTCCCAGCCGTTTTGGCCTCTCTACTAAAACCAAGACTGCAGCGGATCACTTCAGCGATTTACGAAATGGAACGCTCACCTTACCTACCTTCTTTCTTTTAGCAGAGAAAAAAGATAGTATGCTCCTTCAATTTCTGAACAAGCAAATGCGCTGGTCAGCAGCCTTTGAAGATGCCGCTTTTGCGGAAGTGTTATCTTCAAATGCCCTTTATAAATCTATACAAAACACGCGGATTCTATCCGAATTAGCCTTGGCATACCTCCCCCACGATGATCAAGCAGCAGCATACCTTGCTGATTCTTGTGAAATTGTGCACTGGAATAAATTCCTGGCACCTTGCCTCAATCACCCAGCGTATCAGGTGTATCGTAAGGGCTTTTATCGCCAGCGTACCAAGCGATTGATTTTACAACTACGTAAAGAACGTACGGCCTTACAACAAACGCCCACGTCTGGTTGGTGGAAAAAAGTTTGGGAACTTACCCCCGAAACGCCACCTGCGGTAACGCGAATAACGACGGTCTTACAGCACCATCCGGCTGGAAATACCCATTAGCTGACTTTGCCAAAGCCGCCAGGGATATAATATACTGAAGGTTCTGAAAATAAAATCTATTTGATTTTTCGCCACTCGTTCCAATTTTACTACCGTTTTCTCATACAGATTACTTAAATTTGTTTACTGGGATATTAATTGGTATGCAAATAACTAAGCGGTTTGGACATTCCAAATCCGTTTTAGGCTGTACAATTCTGAACAAAGTGAGTATTATTTTGCGAACTCACCATTGTTCAGATTAGAGGTACGTTCGTATGTCATTTGGTATGCTATTGCCCACAGTGAATCAGTAAATACATCCTTATGACGCAAGCGCCTACTATTCGACCTGAACAGTTGGCCCCGCGGGAGGTCATCGCTTTTCCTCAGATTGATGAGTTCTACGATATGTTACAGTATCGTCTGAATA
Source organism: Lewinella sp. LCG006 (assembly GCF_040784935.1). GTDB lineage: Bacteria > Bacteroidota > Bacteroidia > Chitinophagales > Saprospiraceae > Lewinella. Next base: position 1,011,228 of record NZ_CP160680.1, read on the forward strand.
TGATATCCAGTGGATTCATCTTTCAGGGGCCTTTCACTATTTTCATCAATGCCTTACCTAGGGAGCGAACGACTTTTATTGATCGCTATTCCAACGTACAATTGATTTATGCTGGGATTCGACGGCAACGTGACCTCCTTTGTGATTTAACCCTCCGGGAGCCGCTTCCTCACCTTGACGAGCACTGGGATCACCTGGACCATACGGCACTTGATAGTGATACGGCGGTAGTAAGTTCTCAATTGTATCAGGCCTTCAGTGCTGGTTCTTACGGATTTGCTGATATTCCGAATGTAGGCATGGGTACTTTGAAATCCTACTTTGCCTCTATCCTTGAAGAAGACCACCCCAAAAAGCCCACCACCCGGCAGCAAGCGGAATACCACATTCTTAAAGAGTATTTTAATATTGAAGAAGACCTCTACGTCTCTATTCCGCTGATCATGTTTGGAGAATTCGATGGGATCATGCACTTTGTTTACTCCAAAAAAGACGACCTCTTAAAACGGACGCGTTCGCTTGGGGGGCTTATCCGTTCCGCAAGTGCTATGTTGGAAACCCAGGTATTGGAATGGGATTTGGTGGGCCGTAACCCGGAAAAATCCAAGGCAATTCTCTTGCCTCTGGAAGAAGATTTCTATCAACACATCAATAGGAATCCCATTCTCAGAGATTTACAATTTAAAGAATACTACCGTAAATACCTCGGTTTTTACCAAAAACGGATCCGCTTCAATGATGATGTGATCCATAGTAAAGTCTATCGGCCTTACCTGAAAGCGGCCATCACGGCCATTATGATTGACTCCTTTGCCCACAACGTCAGTGCGCATAGCTTGGTGGCACTCAACTGGTGGTTTAAACAACGTGCCGAAAATATTCGCTCTTTCCAGAAAATCCATCGCGACGAAATAGAAGAAGTTGACGATATAATAAAAACCTACCTACCAGAAGGTTACGATCGCGATCGCATTTTTGAGCTCCTCAAGCCTTGGGTTAATGGGACCTTCGTCCGTAATGCGGATCCTGATTACGATCTGGTCAATTTTTCCGGCCCCCTCGCTCGGGAAATTCAACCCTTGCTCAAGTTTTTGATGCAGAAGGGTGCTTTCTGGAGTGGTATTGCCCGCGACAATAATTTTGGTGGTGAATCAGCAACAGCCTTTGATGTGCTGTGGAATGATTTCATCAACAACCCGCTTTACTTGGGCACGATCGCAAAATCGGAAGACATTCATCGTTTGCGATTTAGAGTTATTGTTTACGAACCGTTCAAAGCGGAGGATATCCATCCAGCACAGCCGGAAAACCGCCGGAAAAAACCTTTGGTTGATGGTATTTTTGTTGAGGTCGACCTTAAGCACAAACGCCCGGATATTACCACCTATCCTGGAGGAAAACTTGGTTATCCTATCACTGAAGAAGATTGTCTTTACATAGAAACCTACCCTGAGTTGGAAGAGATGAGCGACTTCGTTGCTCCTGGCGACGATTATATCGCCATTAAAGAAGCTCTGGAGAATTGCCGCCTATTTTTCCCTGGAGAAGTCGTTGGACGTCATGCTTTCTTTACCCTTTTGGAAAATAAAATTCGCAACGTCAAGCATTTCAAAGGCGACGCTCTTCGGCAAATGCAAAATGGTGGCCTGGAGCTTTGCATTAGCTTCCAGGAAAAGCCCGTGCGAATAGATCAATCCAGTGACAGGTCACTGTACTCTGTCGGGATCTGGCTCAATGGTTTGGTCAATTTTCAGACCAAGAGCGAGCAGCTTTTACCAGAAACCCGGCACGCCAACCTCAGTAAAGGTATCATGGATGAAGATTCCTTTGCACCTCGCCTGGGAGGCAGTTCACAGGATAAGTTATGTGCAGGGATGCTTTTCAACAACTTCTTCCTCCATGTCCAAAACGGAGACGGTAACGAATTACGCGACCGTAGCGAGGACACCGAACGTGACGAAGCCTTTTACCCCTGGATCATTCCAGTAGTCAGCCCTGCGGAAAATATGCACGCAGATGTGGAGTTCAACGCTAAAGCACCAGAAGAGTGGGCCGCCATCCGCAATCGGTTTGCGATCAAAGAAGGGTATTTGAAAAAGTTTTTCCATATCTGGAAAGCTGCCGACATCCACTGGGTTCATGGCCCCGAAGACACTGATTTTGTTTGGGACAACCTGGCACGTTTTAAATTCGTAGGTCTCTTGGCTCAAGGTACCAAGCTGCAAGAACTCCTTTTTGACAAAGTCCGTTCCAAGGGGGTACTAAGGGTCATCACCCGTAGTTTGAGCCAGGAATTAACCGGCGACGAAGCCATTGTTGGCGCCTATCAATGCTGGCTGAAAGCCTGGATGGGCAAAGCAAACAATACCATTAGGCTATTTGTAGACAATGCGGTCGTTGGTAAATTTATTTATCAACCGGATCAAGACAATTGCCTCACCTATTATCCTGTTTGGCAATTACCCTCCCAAGCAACAGAAGACCAAAGCACTAATGTGCAAGATTTACACATCGCTCACGGCGGTGATTCCGACAATCGGCAATTGCTACGCTACCGCAGCCACGGAATTTACGTAAAATATTTCCAGGCGGCATTAAGCCCCAACGAGCCCTTGTCGACAAAAGCACAGGCCCGGATGGCTGAATTTTTCGAAGTGCTTGCCACCCGTATCTGTATTTTCGATAGTCGGGTTTATTATCGACTAGGGGATCCCGAAAAACGTAAGACCCTCGCCGATCAACTGTTGCTTCACGTTTTTGATGAGAGCAATCTAGAAGCAGGGAATAATGATTGGCTGGGTCATTGGGAAGGTCATAAGGAATGGATCATTAACAGTAGTCATTTCCTTGTGCTCCATCTGTCGTTTATTGAAAAAATACTACTTACTAAATACGCTGATCACCCCGACTTCACAGATGAAAACATTGGGCTTTTCATCCAGGAAGAAATTATGCCTTTTGCCGCCAAAGAGAATGGCCAGGTGAGGGATAACTTTATGCTGGTGATCACCACAGGTCGGGGTAGAACAAAGTGGTGGACCCGTCTATCGGAGGAAGAAAGTTATAGTGCCTATCGGCGCTTCACCAATTTCCGCCCGGTAGAATCAATTATTTCTGCTATCGAAGATGCTGTCAACCGCAAGGACGATATTGAGGTAAAGCACAACTTGGTAAAGGTGATGTTTGGGTCTTAAGATGTAGGAAAACATACTATGGGAATCACGAGAACAATCATAATCGTGTGGTCGTGGAAGGCTGCAGGTACGGGTGAAGGAGTATGGGAAGTTGCAGGCTCCGGCAATACAAAGGATGTGGTCGTCTGTTACGATTGGCCTGCCTCACCCGATGGAGACACCCAACAGCTGGCTGCATTGATCAGGCAGTACGCTCAGCAAGAAGGAGAAGTGATGCTTTTCCTCCACCGTCACCACGGTTATTACCCGGAACATCTTAAGCAGTTGATTTCCCAGGTTGCCGAAGACCAACAGGAACGATTCCGTTGTTTTCTCTTTGGGGAAGGCTCCGACGCCATTTACCTGACCAACGACCCCCGCGGCCTTCTGGGTACTTCAGGAACATTTTCTGCTCAAATCACTACCGGAGAGCATTCCCTAGAGGTTTCATCCATTGCTGATGCAGAACGTCGCCTGTTGAAGAGTGCTCATTTTGATTATATCTGGGACACTTACCAGCATGCTCTGCGTCGCCGTATCTTTGAATTGAAAGAAGATATGTTCAACTACCTCGGACAATATCTCCCCCAACTTACCTTCCCACCGGGTGAGTTATACACCCTCCTTACTCGCCCTGAGAACAAACTCCTTTTACTACGACTACTAAGTTTTGTAGGACGTATCCGGAAAGGTTCGGAAATCGCTAAGGAAATTCGTACATTTGAACGGAACAACAACAGAGCACTCACCTTTGACGATTGCGGCATCCAGTTGGAAACTTCCTACGGAGCGCCAGCAGCCGAGCAGTATGCATTACTCGCAGCCTACGTACTTCGTAATGTATTGGCTAAAGGTAACCCTGTATCACTGCCTGAACTTCGTGAGAGGTTTGATGACCTGTTGGTACAGATATCAGGGTTAACTTATCATTCATGAAGATCGTACTGCTGGTTGATGGTGGACGCCCCGCTCCTCAGGCACTAACCGCCTGTTGTGAGGCAGCCGGGGTTCGGCTCATCAAAATCACGCCTACAGAGGACAATTGGCGACCGCTACTGACAGAGGCTTTCGGGGTAATGCTACTATTACCGGCATGGGGGCGTGGGGCCTACTTGGATCCCAGTCAACTGTGGCAGTGTTTTTTAGCAAATCATCATCCCCACCTTCGTTTGTTGATGACCAGCTATGGACAAGTTGATCACTCCAACCACTTGGATTTACTCCAGTTGGAAAATTATGATGCTTCCTGGTGGCAACAAACACAGGAGGCACATATCACAGAAGAATTACCTTTTTTTACGGGCATAGACCTGGGAGAAAAACTTAAGCGTTTTTTTGCTGGTCATGGAGACGACAGCGTAGTCGCTGTTTTATCTAGAATTCGCCTGGTCGTACAAATGGCCAGCAGGGAATTACAAAAAATGCAAACGCCCTATTCAGAAATTTACGCCGACCTGGTAGCACCAGCACAATTGGCGGATAAATGGAGAGATTGGCGTAACCGTTGGATCAACTATTATCCGCTTTTTGAATACACTCCCCTTGCGGGGAAATTAGAGCAAATTGCTCAGTTAACGGAAGGAATGGAGCATTGGATGTTGGCCGGAGGAAAAGAGGAAGAACCTTTAGCGAACGGAATGATACTGCAAGTCTTAAACAACATGCGGGAACAACTCCAGCAGATTGAAAAACAGTATGTCGTCCAAAAATTATCACATACTTATCGTTGATGACGATACCGAATTTCACCAGCAAATTCGGTATGCATTTCGTCGCCAGTTTTTATTTTCTGGTGCCATCAACGAGAAGCAACTCTTTGAAAAACTCAACGGAGAAAGTCATTTTGATTTAATTCTGCTGGATCTCGTATTGGATGACTCCGAAACCAAAAAAGGGCTGGAAATTATTCCCCAAATAGCTCAGCGTCACCCCGGGATTCCAGTGATCATCGTCACCGCTGATCGCTCTATTGATACCGTTGTGCAAGCGATGAAACAGGGGGCTCGCAACTTCCTCGTTAAGGACGACTTTGATTACGACTATTGGGAACAACAATTCTCCGATGTCATTGCAGGTAGCAAACTGAAGCAAGAAAACCTGGTACTTCGAGCAGAAGTAGATCGTCGTCGCGCCCAAGAGCATGAAGCCTATCCCTTTATCGGTGAGTCTACCCAGATCAAAGAAATCAAGCGTATCCTAAAGCTCGTTTCCGAAGAACCCGATGTGACGGTACTCATCACCGGTGAAACGGGCACGGGCAAAGAAGTGGCGGCGCGTTACCTGCATGCCCATGGGGCCCGCAGTAAGCAACCCTTCCAGGCTGTCAATCTATCTGCTATCCAAGATACGCTCCTGGAGAGCACCTTGTTTGGTCATAAAAAAGGAGCATTTACGGGGGCATCGCGCGATATGGAAGGCTATTTCAGCCAGGCCAACACTGGCATCCTGATGCTAGATGAAATTGGTGATATTGACCAGAATATTCAGATAAAACTGCTGCGTTTTCTGGAAACCAAATTGATCCGCCCCGTTGGTTCAGATCAAGATGTTCAGCTCGATGTTCAGGTGGTCACCGCTACCCACCGTAATTTGACCGCAGCCGTTGCCGAAGGTAGATTCCGCGCCGACTTATTCCAACGCCTCAAGGCAATGGTCGTAGAACTCCCTCCCCTGCGTTCACGCCGTGATGACATTCCTCCGCTACTGGAACATTATTTTGAAGTAGATGACTTAAGCAAAGTACTTACACCTGCGGCATTGGATGCCATGCTAAATTACGCTTGGGTTGGTAATATTCGAGAATTGAAAAACACCGTGAGCTACGCTCAACTGAGAGCCAGGATTCAAGATAAAAAACGTATTGACGAGCATTGTTTGCCCAACGAAATCACAAGCCAAGCCTATGTGACCCCAGTTGCAGATCTATCCATGAAGCGTTCTTCTGGATCTGTGCCTTTAGATAACAAAGAAGAGCTACCTGCTGCTGCCGCTCAGAATATTGATGAGGAGCATGCACTCATTGACCTTGATCGAATTGAACAACTGTTGATTACGAAGAATAAAGTAAAAAAAGATGTTGCCATTGCCATTGGGCTGGAAAACACTGACAACTTACGGTATCGTATCAAAAAACATTTCGAGAAACACCCCCATCTTTTCACCAACTTCCCTACCATCAGTAAAAGCTATCGCCGAATTGTAAAAATCTAACACATTTACCAAATGGACGCCGAATTGAACAACCTCAAGCGAAAAGTTGATCTCTATCACGAAGTCTTGAAAAACACCAAAGCCTACCGTAAAGTATGGGAGGAAGAATTGAGTCAGAAAATCCTGGATCAACTCAACTATATTATCGGGCAAGTAGAACTGGATGCTCAAGTAGAGGTACGTTCGGAACTCGAAAACCTGGAAGCTATCGACCTTAGCCTGGGTACCGTACGCTCAGGTATGTTTCAACGGGTAAACGAAACCATACAGCGCGACCTCATTAAGCACAATGGATCACTGGTGTATCAACAGTTGTTCAACGGCAAAATTTTAGTGCTTATCCAGTACCCACATATAGAAGGTTACGGAGAGCCACGCCCACCTAAAACCATCGCGATCTATCGCCCTGAGGAACTGAAGGATCCTTATTTCATTCGTCATGTAGAGGAGTTTCTCCAAGAGATCACCCTTTGGGAAGATTATGATGATGAAGAACCTTACCAGCGCATCGGATTCCAACTTAATTTCGGGCAACAAGGAGAAGAGTAGTGAGCAAAAAAAAGAGGACACTTTGCGGTGTCCTCACTAGCTAATCTTATTAGCTTTTGACTTCAAACGGGATTGAGATCTAGCTTTTGCGAACTAAATCAAAAAACTGAAAAGTACACTGGGATAGATTGGATTCTATGTTTTCTCAAAGCATGTTAACACATGCACAAAAAAGGCAATTATTCTTATCACTACACTTCTGTAGTATACCGTATTATATGTAAAAATCAGACCAGTTTTCCCCAAGAAAGACCTCCTCGTAAAAAAAACTCACAACCCGCTAATAAACAATTAATTACACAAACTACGCGTCTCGTTTGCACAAGCTCAGCGAATGCTCAAAAAACCAAAACCGGCTCGTTTTCCGTTTTTAAACGAAAAAATTTCGAATTCACTTTTCTATTTAATATCCCTACCTCCTTTTTTTGGCGGGCTTGAGCCAGCGTCGAGCTGCGCCTGCTTTCGTTCATCAACAGACAATTCAACCACCTTATAATAGACTAGTTCTGCCGGGATCATTTCGGGGGCAAATCGCGCCTTATCTTCCCACACTGTGCCTTTTTTTAGTCGCTTAGCTATGCAGGGTGACCGGGAATAGGATTTGGGAATACATGAGGATAAATAAGCAAGTGTAACTCCTGCGAATTGATCCATTGGTTCCGGCCAAGTTCTTTGAAAAATCGGGTTAAACAAGATGTTTTGTGCCTTGAGAAGCCAAAATATGGCCTTTACTGTCCAAATTGATGGAAAAAGGAGGTACTTGGCCAATTTACGTAAGTTATTGGCCAAGCACATCAACGTAAATTCCGCTTTTACTTTTTCCAGGCCCCGGAGTAAAAACCGAGTATATCCCAGATTGTATTTCAAATGGCCAAAAATGGCTTCAATGGGGTGTAGTCGTCGGTTATACATCTTTTTGCCTTCTGGGATATTTAATCGCTGCTTCATTTGGTCTCTTAATGCTTGTCTTACTTCTCTTAAGATCGTACGATAAGGAGACCTCTTAGGAGTACATTCATCTTTGAAAGGGCAGTTTTTACACGCCGTCGTGCGATATTGGCGATATTCTTTATTACGAGTCCGGTCTATTTTAATGCTTTTGAACGATAGGGTGTGCTTAGCCGGGCAAGTGTATACATCTCGTTGATCGTCATAGTCAAAATGAACACTATTAAAAGGTTGATTTTCAAAAGTGGCATTCATGTCTCGGTAAGGGACGTATCCACAGATGTTGTTGGTGTCCATGTATTCAAAACTGTCGAAAGTGCCAAAGTCAGCATCGGCTAGGACAACCTGGACCTGTTGACCAGTGTTGGCTTGAATGCCTTGAAGAGCAGGGATCAGTTGTGCTTTATCATTGCCATCTAAGACCACATTATTATAGGAGATAATTTGATCTTCACTACAGGCTACCTGGATATTATAATTCGTATCAAAGTTTCCTTTTTTACCTTTCATGATCGGGGCATCCGGATCGGTTAAGTTCATCGTCTTTTTGGACTCATCGGTTTTCATGACCTCAATGGCATCACTGATTTTTTTGTACAGGCGTTTGTTCGCTACTATTTTTTTTTTGAGATCCCTCATCAGAAGGCTCTTTTTCTAATGAGGCAATATCATCCAAGAGTACCTGTTGCCATTTTTCATATTGTGCTGCCGTTTTTGTCCGACCCTTGGAGCTATTGGATTCCTCTTTGCTACCATCCACAATACTAAAAGTGGCATCCCCCAAACCAAATTCCTGACACTTTTTTAGTACTTGGACGAAAAGATCTCCAAAATGCAGATAGTTATCTCTACGAAAATCATTGATGCAACTCTTTTGAGGACCATAGTTTTTACTCAAATAAATGAAGCCAAGGTTTTCCTCACAGGCTTTGGCTAACTTCCGACCGCTCCGAATGCCTACGGCATATCCATAAAAAATGATACTGAGCAGTAATTTAGGATGCAAAGCATTTTGTCCAAGACCACTATATGTTGCCTCAATGGCACTTGTATCTAAGCTGGATATTATCCTCTCCATCTGCTTGCTTAGGTGCTCGGAAGGAAGATGTTGGCTTAAATCAATCATCACTGAGTGATCAGACCCGATTTCATAATTCTTAAATTTCGCCATAGTTACACATGATAACATTTTTCTATGCCTTAAACTAATCCTATTCCCGGTCACCCTGTATGGCTAGGCTCCTAAAAAAAGGCTTCGCGTGGTCGATAATGCATCGATTTTCCCACCAAACTGCCCCGGCAGAACTAGTCTAATACTTGTTATTCGTTTCGATATTTTCCTGAAAATACAGCTGCTTATTGGTCCAATCGAAAGCACATAGATGCCCAAAACCATTTTCTTTTCCCTGCGACATGAACGCACCCGCATCAATATTGAGAACGCGCTTTTCTCCTAGCATTGCTAATTGCGTTTCAATTTCCTGGATAGTTTGCGGCGTATGTCCGTGGATTACAACGCGCTCACCCAGCCAGTTGTAATCTATATTTTTATACCAGTCTCTGATCCAGATCAGATCTTCTTCCGAATGAAACGGACTTTCATACCTGAAATTTAACCCTGCATGTACCGCGATAAAATCATCTTCTTGATGAAAGAAAGGCAGTTCATTGAAAAATTCAAAATAGGGTTTCGGGAGTTGCTCTAAACGTTCGATTCCAAAGCTCCTTTTTAGCGCTTCGTCGGCCATGTCTTTCCAGCCTTTGACGGTCTCGGAGATATAATCATAAATGAGCATCTGCTCGTGATTTCCGCGCAAGGCAATCAATTTAACACCCGCTTTTCTCAAGGCCATGATCCGATCAACCACCCCCTTTGAATGAGGGCCTCGATCAATGTAGTCGCCTAACAAGAAAAGGTGATCTTCTTCCTTGAGTGCTAATTGATTCAGTAGTTCAGTAAAGGTGTCCAAACAGCCGTGAATGTCGCTGATGAATATTTTCCGGGGCATTGGTCAGATGTTGAGCATTACCAAAAAGTGAAAGCTAATTATTGCCTTATCTTTTTCACCATTTTTTGCATGAATACGTTGCTGGGCATAGAAACATATTCATTTTCACTAACCTTGATGATGATAAAAAAGATCCCGATGTCGCTGATTTTTCCCTCTACCTGATAATCCTTGTCCAGGATAACAATCTTATCTCCAATATTTACCTGATGGTTGAAGAAAATGATTAAAGTAGAAGTGATGTTCGATACGATCGACCATTGCGCTAAAAACGCAATCCCGACAACCGTAAACAAAGAGGCAATGTAAGCCACTAACTGGGCTGGAGCAATTCCCCATATCAACAACAATACCCCAATAAAAACCAGCGACAAAAGAAGAGAGACCACCTTTTTGATTACTTTGATCCTCGTCTTGTGGTAAGTGTACTTCATGCCAGCTTTGTCGATAATGCGCTGAAGTACCTTTGAAGAAATAAGAAGTACCACGATTAATACGAGCGATTCAATTATTTGGATTTTGTAGCCTTCCATGAGGAGATTGATTTATTTTTGGTTGTGCTGACCTGTCAAATGAACTCCCTAAAACACAAAAGCCTGATAATCTTTCGATTACCAGGCTTTTGACTTGTAGCGGAGGCAGGACTTGAACCTGCGACCTTCGGGTTATGAGCCCGACGAGCTACCAACTGCTCCACTCCGCGATGTTGAACCTACAAAGCGCAGTTTTTGTACGTTTACAAGCCTGCTGTTCCTCTGTGGGTTTGCAAATATAGGGGGATTTTAATTACCACACAAGCCATAAGCAAAAAAACCTTTTCCCAAGCCATTAGATAAGCTTCGGAAAAGGCTTTAATTAACTGTTGGACAATCAATTGTCCTTTAGAAAAATCTTTTTTTATTTAAGCACCACAATCTTGCGCGCGGGGATGAAGTGCTCCCCTATTTGAGTTTTCAACCAATAGATGCCGGAAGGTAGTTGGTCCAGTTCCAAATTCACTTCTCCGTAGCCAGCGGGGAGTACAAGCTCTCCCCTTTGTAGCAATCGCCCTTCGGCTTGGTAGAGCTGCCACTGGCCGCTGGCCGCGACAGGTTGGGGAAGTCGAAATTGCAATTGCGCGCGACCTGCGTTGGGGTTAGGAATTACACTCAAGGAGAAAGCCTCTGCTGCCAACGGTGTATACGTCCCTACCGCTTGGGTATTACGTTCTTGAAAAACAAGATCATCCACATAAAAACCATCGGGATTGACAAAGCCGTCACTGACCATCAAAAAACGCAGCCGAAGTTGATCTCCCGTTGTTACGAAAGAAGTCAGGTCAACAGACTCTTCCACCCATTCATTTTGCTGCCCTTCCCAAATAGGTTCGTCTGGTGCTTGCACTTCGGATCCGTTAACGGTATAACGACCACAAGCAGGTATCCAGGCGCCTTCGTTGACCTGAAACTGAAGCTGTGCCCAATCGTAGAAAGATTCAATGTTCCACTTCGACCAAAACTGCAGTCGATATTCCTCTGCTTCCCCTACCAAAATGGGGTCGTTAAGTACAATTTGAGCAAAACGATTATTGGGGTAATCCGAATAAGGAGAATCCGACAGGGAATTTGGTCCGGAAATAAAATCTTCCTCCGTCAAGCCCCAGCCTTCCTCTGCTGTCCATTGTTCCAAATCAAAGAACGTTTCCGCGTAAGCGTCTGTATCAATATACCCTCCGTAAACTTTACTTACCGTATCGGTCCGTACGAAAGAACCGTTATCAATGGAGAGTTCAAATTGCAACTCCATCCCTGGAGGAATACTGCCAATAATACTAAGCGCAAAACTGTCTAAAACAGCCTCATTTTCGGCCAAATTATAATTTACAGGCTCTTCTACGACCTGGATCAAATCATTTTGCAAACTGGTGAGGCTTACTGTTAATGTCCCCGTCTCACGCCCGAAACGCTGTACTTCAAAACGCAAAAATGGGTCATTATCTGTAATTTCTATCTGACCTGGATCGGCTTGCACAACGCCCGCGACGTGGGGCGTATTGGCCGCCATGAGGTTCATCCATAGGGATGCTCTACAGTTAGGAATAATTGCTTCCCGGATCGGCCAGAAGCCACCATCAAAACCATCACTACCTACCTCGGGCGTCATCGAAAAAATCTTGGGTTTTTCAACAGTTTCTCCGTACATCCAATCATCCGAATCACCATTCACTACATAACCAACGGTTGCTGTGCCCGTTCCCTTGACGTAGTCATTTTCCAAGGTCATTACCTTCCCAAGGGCATTAAAACTCAGTGCATCAGGAGTAGGAGAATCACTATAACCCCAAGGATAAATCAATAAATCGCCATAGGTGTGATAATTCAAGGCAACCACAAATTCATGCGCCTGGCAAAAAGCCCTAACAGCCTGGGTTTCTGGTTCCGAGAACGCTCCCGGACCTCGGTAAACGGATGAGTTAGGATTGGGAGATGATCCTTCATCATCGAAACCCCATTGGTGACCATAATTTCTGTTAAGGTCAACTCCGGTGGAGCCATCATCGTTATCGCGTAAGTTTTTCCGCCACATCCCTCCTCCGTCGGGTTCAATCGTTTCGTTGAAAATATATCCATCCGGATTGATACAGGGCATAAAGTAAAGCTCGGTATGATCAACGAGGTACCGTACTTCAGGATCAGTTTCGTAATTCTCTAGCAAGTACCACATGTAAAACACCATTTGCGTCAAGCTATTGGGTTCCCGGGCATGATGCAACGCCGTATACAATACTTCAGGCTCCGTGGTCTCGTCAGTATCAGGATTATCACTGATGCGCAACCAATAGATCGGCCTTCCCTGGTGAGAAACGATAGAAGGAGACACAATTCTCCGCGAAGTAATCAAATGAGGGTAAAGCAATCGCATCGAATCCAGGATGTCCAACATCTCCTGGTAGCGATAAAAACCGGCCATGTCCCCAAGTCGGAAATTACCAGGAATGGGATATTCCGTCACCGTGCCCGTAGATACTTCTGGACAACTGGGGCCACCACCACGGGCATTATCTTGATAGGCTTGTCTTCTGACGGGGTCGCTATAAAAATCCTGTACATCGCGAATAAGCACTTCGTAGATGAATCCAGCTTCCTCCAGGCGAGTCAATTCCGCAGTGGAGAAATCATTGGTAAAATGCCGCTGAGGAACAAACTCTCCATGATCTGTCTCCAGTCCCAAGGCACTTAATTCCTGAAGCGTATGCCCTTCCAGTCTTACCCGTACCCGATGGTAAGTATCCATGTTTTGGGCAAATAACATCGTTGCGCTCAATATACAGAGCAATAGAAGTAAACTACGGTGCGTCATCTTTTTGAAGTAGGCTGTTGAAAAATCTGGACACGAATCTACTACTAATTCGCCCGGATAGTGAATGCTATCTGGGATTTTGTCGTGTTCGCTGCGCTCACGGAGGTGCTCGTTTCTCACGCGGAGGTGCTCACTGCGTTCGCGGCAGTGTTCGTCCCGATCCTCGGGACTCACGGTGGTGCTCTCTGCGTTCGCGGGGGCTTGTTTCTCTCGCGAAGGTGTTCGCTGCCCTTATGGGGACAACAAAAAACCGCGAGCGCAGCGAGTACTAATCCTCTTCATCCTCCGGCGCCAGTTTCACGACCAGCCCATCCATTTCATCCACTAATTTGAGCTGACACCCCAAGCGAGAATTATCTTCGACAAAGAAAGCCTGATCCAGCATATCTTCTTCGTCTTCCGACATTTCGTGCAGTTCATGATCCGATAAAACGTAACAATGGCAGGTAGAGCAAAGCGCCATACCTCCGCACGTCCCTTTCACAGGTAGCTCATAAGCCTTACACAACTCCATCAAGTTCATGTTCATATCGGTGGGGGCTTCCAATACATGCTCCTGATCAGCGCGGTCAATTACGGTTATCTTGATCATTTTTATTATTTTGGGGTTGCAAAAATAAGTAAACCTATGCATAAAAGATACTTTTTATGTCGGACTACCTGACTATCAACCGCAACTTCTGGAACCACCGTGCCGAGCAACATTTTGATTCTGAATTTTATGACAACCCTAGTTTTCTAGCAGGGCGAAATTCACTCAACACAATTGAACTCGACATTTTAGGCGATGACCTTAGCGGTCAACAGGCCCTTCACTTGATGTGTCACTTTGGTCAAGATACGCTTTCGCTGGCTCGTATGGGAGCAACTGCAACGGGCGTCGATTTATCAGATGTCGCCATCGAAAAGGCTCAGCTGCTCCAACAACAATTGGGCTTACCAGCCACCTTTATCCGCAGCAATGTATTAGCTATTGATGAGCACCTCGATCAACCTTTTGACTTGATTTTTTCTTCGTACGGCACCATTGGATGGTTACCTGAGCTTGCCCGCTGGGGGCAATTGATCGCTAAATTTCTGAAGCCCGGAGGTCGCTTTGTCTTTGCCGATTTCCACCCGGTCGTATGGATGTTCGATGATGCTTTCACCTATTTCCAGTATCCTTACTTCAATCGTGCTGCTTACGTCGAAGAAAGCAAGGGTTCTTACGCCGCTCCAGAAGACGAAAAAGTACATGCTTCCGCTTATTGGAATCACAGCTTGACCGATGTTTTTCAAGCACTCCTAAATGCTGGCCTGACCATCACCCATTTTTCTGAATATGATTACTCTCCTTACGATTGTTTTGCAAAAACGGTGAAAACTGAACAAGGTTTTCAAATCCAAGGTTTTGAAGGTAAGCTGCCTATGGTATTCGCTTTGGAAGCTAAAAAGTTGGCTTAGTAGATTCCTACTACTCCCAACATAACAAGTCTAGCATACACTTCCGCAACAAGCAACACCCAATAGCGTATATACCACTAAAACCGTACCCCCATGCGTCTGTTAATCCTCTTTTTGGTGTGCTTGTTTTTTCATCATCCTGGCTATACACAATATGCCTATCAGCTCTTTAGGCCAGGAGTACAATACTTGTACGAACATGAACTCCCTACTTCTGACTACACCTCTCCCCTCCTTGGTATTCGCCTGGATGGAGCAGCCTGCCAGGTGATGTATGCATCCATACAGCCAGACATTCCTGGAGGAGATCCCACCTGTCTTACGAAAGTACCTGCTTTTATCGGTAGTGAAATCTGCCAGTCTAGCGCGCAAACATCACTCAACCTAGGCACCGACGAAGACCCACTTTGGTTACAGCTTTTCCCTGGTGCCTTACCCGGCACTTCCTGGTTAGCCAACGTGCAGGGCAATGACTCCATTTACGCAAAAGTAGAAGACCTGGAATGGAGCAATGTACTGGGTTTGATGGACTCTGTAAAAAGCATCGGGTTTTATACCAAAGACGATGCCGCGCAATTTATACCTCTTTACGAAGAGACACCAATAAAAATCAGCCGCAACTACGGCTTGGTTCAAGGCGTATTTCTACACTGGCTGGGCACTGCTGCCGGAAGTATCGACCTGATAGGAATGAGTAACCCGCAAGCAGGTCTCCAGCACCCTGATCGGCAAAGTATTTTTCAACTTCAACCAGGGGACGAATTACACTTACTTACCGTCAAGACCACCCTTACCGACAACAGTTTCTATCACGAGTATCGTGAGAAGAAAAACATTCTTCTAAGCACTGGTTGGCTCAGTGGCAATACTGTCCTTTTTTATGCTTTCCGTAGCGATCAAAAAATCTACCAGTCGGGGCCAGCCGCTCAACCAGACACCCTCTTCCTTTCTGGTACAGCTGACACCTTGTTTTTACCTTGGACCTCCCTCAACTACCTCAACGAACAGCCAGGCGCCCTCGTCGCCGATGCAATACTTAACGATACTTGGCGAATAGTGACCCTCGGGAATCACTATTTTTGTGAGCGACCCGCCAAACGCCTGGGCTCCCCCTTCTTTCTTGGCAATGAAAACTGTGCCATTCCTTGGTTAGATGCCTTGCCAGGCGATAATTTTTATGCCCTATTAGGTGGTCCTTACTACCAGAATACCTCCATCGGTGGATTCGATTTTCGCATTCTCAATTATGCTCATCTTGCCGGAGCAGCCCCCTGTGGTACCCCTTACGATTTTGTCGTTGCTACCTCTGGTGCAGCAGCAATATCCCCCCTTAGGATTTGGCCCAATCCGGTACAAGACCTACTTTACTTGCAAGGTTTTTCCGCTTCTCAGCAATACCGCGCAGAGATCTGGAACGCCCAGGGGCAACTGATTCAGCCTATTACAAAAAACTACCATTCCCACCAAATCTCCGTCCAACACTTGCCGGCTGGCACCTATTATCTACGTTGCTTTCCAACCGATCATCCTCCGCAAACCATCAAGTTCATCAAGTTGTAAAAACCTCCCCGCATGAAAAAAATTTTCTTGGTTCTACTTTTGCTCTTCCTCCTCGCTTATCTAGGCATGGCCTATTATTTTTCCGGCCTCGTTATCTACCCGCCGCGCCGCACCCATGAGCAAGGACGAGCCCTCATGCAGCAGCGTGCCGGAGTTGATATTGATACTTTTTGGCAAAAGCTCCCCCTCGGGGAAGAAGTCAATATTGAGGTGGAGAAAGAATTACAACTTGCTGGAACCTATTTTGCTCACGACACCTCGCGCTGTGCAGTCATTATCTCGCACGGCTATGGTGGCACTCGGCTCAACATGGCAAAATATGCCTACTTCCTCTACGATTGTGGGTGTGATATCCTCCTTTATGATCATCGTGCACACGGTGCAAGTGGAGGCATTTATGCTACTGGAGGCGTGAAGGAAGCCGATGATTTATTGAAAATTACCGATTGGTTGAAGCAGAAGAGTGGGCTCTCGGCTACTCAAATTGCCTGGATGGGAGAATCTTGGGGTGGAGCTACCGTGCTTCAAGCCGGAGCTGACCAAAAGGACGTAGCCTTTATCATTGCAGAATCTAGTTTCCAGGATTGGGAATCTGCCGTCTTTGAACGCGCAGAACGCATGTACGGCAAATGGATCAATGGTGTAAAACCTGCCGTGTGGCACTTTGTCAGTTGGCGCAGTGGCGTGGATGCTTCCAAAGCCAGCCCGCTTTTAAGTGCCAAAAACATTAAAGAACCAGTGCTCCTTCTCCACTCTCAGGCAGATGCCGAAACAGCTTCCTCTCAATCGGTCAACATAGCTTCAGCCCTAACAGCGGAGCATCGATTATATAACCTCGACTGGAAAGCCAGTCACGCAAATAATGTCTTTGTCAGACCCGCCGAGTACCAGGAATTAATTTTCGATTTTATTCACGAGGTTGCTCCAGCATGGCATACTTATATGACGTGTAGATAACACTACTTTTAAAACTCACTCCTAATTACACCCTAAATCATGCTGTGACAACTCGTCATTATTAGGAAAGCAATTTCCCGAAAGTACAGCCTCAGGTGCATACCTATTCAGGTTAGGATCGTACAAACCATGCGTAATGAACTCCGTCAGGTCTTCTACTTCTTTCTCCGTAAGGTTGAGCGGGTGGAAGAAAGGAGAGATATAAGAAGGATCTACCCGAGGGTTTTCGGGCACTCCGTTATTGAAATACTCTACCACGGAACGCAGAGAAGTGTGGCTACTTCCGTGGAAGTAAAAACCTGCTTTTTTAAGGTTATAAAGCTGAGGTACTTTGAACGCGTACATATCTTCATCTCTGAGTGTAAACCCTCCACGACCGAGGTTGCGTTCATCATCCTCTCCAGTAGCAAGACCACCAACATCACAAAGGTCATTTACACCAATGGCTTGAAAAACATTACCATTCAGTACAGGACCATTGTGGCAACGGTAACAACCAGCATCACTAAAAAATAACAATGCTCCTCGTTTCATCTGCTCATTCATCGCGTCCTCATTCCCTCGTAGCCACTCCTGATAAGGTGCCTCATAAGGCATAATGGTACGGATATAAGCAGAAAGGGCAAAACTCATGGCCTCTCTGCCATAGCGAGCATTTACCGGCCAATCGTAAAAGGCGGCATCAAACATTTCACGGTAGCCCAGTTCGTCGAGAATATAATCATCAACACGCATCCGGTGGACATGGGTACCTTCGATATTCTGTGCTTCCAAACCATCGAGGCCAGTATGGTTCACTTCCGTAGCAGGGTCATTCACGCCCCAGAGTGCTTCTGTTCCTACGTTGTTAAAACGGGCACCAAAACGGCCAGCCCACATAGAATTTTGTACGTAAGCAACGCCTACCATACTCAATGGGCGGGCTCCTTGGGCATCAATTTCGTCTTCGTTATAATCGTCGCGCATCTCCCGTCCTTCGCCATTGATTCCAAAACCTTCCGCACCATCGGCAATGCCTTGGCTATTCCCAGGTGTAAATCCAGCTTCTGGGACATGACAAGTCGCACAAGAATAAGTCTGCATTCCTGATTCATTGACGGCATCAATCCCTAACGCCGTCTCAAAAAAGAGCATCTTACCCAACTCCACTTTCTCAGGGGTGAGGGCATTTCCGATACCTGCAGGTATGTTATCTAAATCTTCGTGATGAGGAACTTTATAATAATCCAGGCTTTGATCCGGGGAAAGCCTGCGCATGGTACGCTGTAGCGTAACATCCAATGGATCGGCCGTTTTCTCACTAGTACATGCAACTAGGAAAAAGACAAAAAGGCCTAATAAGGGTAAGCTTCTTTTTAACATGGGATCATTCGTTCATAAAAACAAATCAAAATGTGGGAGCGCCCAGCTAAAGGGTATAATAGTGGACGCTCCATAACCTCTCAAAGCTCAAGTAGGGTCGTTGCTCTAAAAATTTCTTTCCACCTACTTTTAAAGTAAGTTTATATACGACTTGGACCTGATCTGGTTACAAACAAAGGTAATTTTTTTTAATGTTTTAGGAAGGTGACTTTTATCAACCCATTCTACCTTACCTTTGTTCACCAGACTTAGAGGAGTCATTGACACCTGCATTTAGACCCGAAATTCGCCATAAAGTTACTAATTCTTACTGTTTTCCTGCTATGAAAGAGATCGCTGATTTACTAAAAGAACGAATTTTGGTCCTTGACGGAGCTATGGGGACCATGATCCAACGCTATAAATTGGACGAAAAAGGTTATCGAGGCGAACGTTTCGCAGATTGGGGGCAAGACATGAAAGGAAATAATGACATCCTTTGCCTGACCCAGCCGGCCATTGTCGAAGAGATACACCGGGCTTATTTGGAGGCAGGAGCAGATATTTTGGAGACCAACACCTTCAATTCCACGAGTATCTCCCAAGCAGATTATGGTACGGAGGCTTATGTTTATGAACTCAATAAGGCTGCTGCCCAATTGGCAAAAAATGCGACTAAGGATTATACCGCCAAAGACCCAACAAAACCACGCTTTGTAGCGGGTGCTATCGGGCCTCTAAACAAGACGCTATCTCTTTCACCCGATGTCAACGACCCTGGCTACCGGGCTGTCACTTTTGATGAAGTTGTTGACTCCTACAGTGAGCAAATCAATGGCTTGTTGGATGGTGGAGCAGATATCCTCCTGGTAGAAACCATTTTCGACACGCTCAACGCCAAAGCGGCACTCTTCGCTTTGGAGACCATCTTTGCAGAGCGCGACCAGCGTTGGCCAATCATCATTTCTGGTACGATAACCGATGCAAGTGGTCGTACCCTTTCCGGACAAACGGTAGAAGCTTTCTGGATTTCAGTCATGCACGCCCAGCCCCTTTGTGTAGGCTTAAACTGTGCGCTTGGCGCGGAAGAAATGCGCCCCCACTTGCAAGCGCTTTCTAAAGTAGCTTCTTGTTATGTCCACGCCTACCCCAACGCTGGTCTACCCAATGAGTTTGGCGAATACGACCAGGATCCTAAAGTCATGCAGGCTTATATCCGCGATTTCGCCGCCAGTGGCTTCGTTAATATCATTGGCGGTTGTTGTGGCACTACCCCCGAGCATATCGCTGCTATGGCAGTGGGTGTAGCTGATGTTCCCACCCGTAAACCTGCAACCCCGTCTGAGTACACTATGCTGAGTGGCTTGGAACCCCTCATCATCCGCCCCGACACCAATTTTGTCAATGTGGGGGAAAGAACCAACGTTACAGGTTCCCGAAAATTTGCCCGCCTGATCAAAGAAGGCGATCTCACCGCAGCCTTGGATGTAGCCCGCCAACAAGTAGAAGGAGGTGCTCAAATCATTGATGTCAATATGGATGAAGGCCTATTGGACAGTAAAGCTGCAATGGTGAAATTCTTGCACCTGGTCATGGCTGAACCCGATATCGCCAAACTGCCCATTATGATCGATTCTTCGAAATGGGAAGTTATTGAAGCAGGGCTCAAAACGGTTCAGGGAAAGTGCATCGTCAATTCGATCAGCATGAAAGAGGGCGAAGCGGAATTTATCCGGCAAGCCAGTCTGGTAAGACGCTATGGTGCAGCGGCGGTTGTCATGGCTTTTGATGAAGAAGGACAAGCCGACACCATCGAGCGCAAAGTGAGCATTTGTGAGCGGGCCTACCGCATCCTGGTTGACCAGGTAGGTTTCTTACCCCAAGACATCATTTTCGATCCCAATATTTTTGCCGTCGCTACCGGGATCGAAGAACACAACGAATACGCCATCAACTTTATCGAAGCTACCCGCCAAATCAAGGAGCGTTGCCCTGGGGCTAAAATCAGTGGAGGGGTCAGCAATGTTTCCTTCTCGTATCGGGGAAATAACGTGGTGCGCGAAGCCATGCACGCGGCTTTCCTCTACCACGCCATCCGCGCCGGTATGGACATGGGCATCGTTAACGCCGGAATGATTGAAGTATATGAGGAAATTCCGGCAGAACTGCTTACCAGGGTCGAAGATGTCCTCTTCAACCGCCGGGAAGATGCTACGGAAAGATTAACTGATTTCGCGGAAAGTGTAAAAGGAGACGGTGGCCGGCAGGTCGTTCGTGATCTCACTTGGCGCGAAGGCACTGTTCAAGAACGCCTTAGCCATGCCCTTGTCAGAGGGATTACCGAATACATTATTGAAGACACAGAAGAGGCCAGACAGGCATACGACCGCCCCCTACACGTCATTGAAGGCCCCTTGATGGACGGCATGAACATCGTAGGTGATCTTTTTGGTGCAGGAAAAATGTTCCTCCCTCAGGTCGTAAAAAGTGCCCGAGTGATGAAGAAGTCGGTGGCTTATCTCACCCCCTTTATCGAAGCCGAAAAAATGGAAGGTGAGAAAAGTGCCAAAGGAAAAATC
This sequence comes from Lewinella sp. LCG006, assembly GCF_040784935.1. Classification (GTDB taxonomy): domain Bacteria; phylum Bacteroidota; class Bacteroidia; order Chitinophagales; family Saprospiraceae; genus Lewinella. The sequence goes on from NZ_CP160680.1 coordinate 1,032,336, forward strand.
TTGTTGGCTACTGTCAAGGGTGATGTGCACGATATTGGTAAAAACATTGTTGGCGTTGTCTTGGCGTGTAACAATTACGACATCGTTGACCTTGGGGTCATGGTCCCGGCCAATATCATCTTGAAAGCCGCTCGCGAGCACAACGTTGACATCATCGGCCTGAGCGGCTTGATCACACCTAGCCTGGACGAGATGGTTTTCCTAGCGCAGGAAATGGAGCGTTTGGAATTCAAAATGCCCCTCTTGATTGGAGGCGCAACCACCTCCAAGACCCATACTGCCGTAAAAATTGAGCCCGAGTACAGTGGTCCCGTTATACATGTACTCGATGCTTCCCGCGCTGTAGCCGTAGCCAGCTCTCTTTTGGGAGAAGACGAAGATCTGCGCAGCAATTTTGTACTGGATACCCAAGCCTCCTACCAACAGATTAGAGACCAGCGGGCAGGGCGAACCAGTCATAAAAAGTATTTAACCATCGCCGAGGCACGCGCCAACAAGCTCCAATTGGATTGGGAAACTTTCACCCCTGCTGTCCCTCAAGAAACAGGCGTTCAAGTATTTGCCAATATTGATCTGGAAGAACTCAGCAATTATATCGACTGGACGCCTTTCTTCTCTTCCTGGCAATTGGCTGGTAAATTCCCCGCTATTCTCGAAGATGAGATTGTTGGTGCCGAGGCCCAACGCCTCTACAATGACGCTCGCTCCATGCTGCGGCAGATTATCGATGGCAAGTGGCTACAAGCCAAAGCCGTAGTTGGTCTTTTCCCCGCCAATGTGATCAATGATGATGATATTGAAGTGTACGATCCAAACAATAAGGGCGAAGTCCTCACTACTTTACACCACCTCCGCCAACAGGCCCAAAAAGCCCAAGGGCGGCCCAACCTTTGTTTGACCGATTATTTGGCACCTAAGTCGAGTGGCCAAACAGATTATCTTGGTGCCTTTGCAGTGACTGCGGGCATTGGTATTGAGGCGCACGTTGCTCGTTTTGAAGCCGATCAGGATGACTACAATGCCATTCTTCTCAAAGCACTGGCGGATCGCTTAGCCGAAGCACTGGCAGAAATGATGCACGCCCGTGTTCGTCGCGAACTTTGGGGCTACGCCCCGGATGAGCAACTTGACAACGACGCACTTGTTGCTGAAAAATACCAGGGCATCCGCCCCGCACCCGGCTATCCAGCTTGCCCTGAACATACCGAAAAAGGACTGCTCTGGGAATTGCTCTCCGTCGAAGAACATATTGGCATTCGCCTTACAGAAAGCTACGCCATGTACCCGGCGGCCAGTGTCAGCGGCTGGTATTTTGCGCATCCAGAAGCACGCTATTTTCCTGTAAAAGGGGTACAAGCCGACCAGGTAGAAGATTACGCCAACCGAAAGGGCATGAGCCTGCAAATGGCTGAACGTTGGCTGGCACCGGTGAGGGAGTAATTCAAAACAAGGGAGCTTTGGTAAGTTCAATGCTTACCGGGCCTCCCGCCCTTTTCAATTCCAGGGTGATTTTTTCCTTTGCAGGAAGGTCAAAATTGGTAACGAAGTCGCAATAATCAGTGAAGTTGTAGACAGTGCCATCAATACTGACAATCTCATCTCCGGGTAAAACACCCGCAGTATAAGCTGCGCTAGGTTTGTACACATACCCGACGGTGATCCGCCTCGCTTCGTAGTTAAAGCCAAAACCAAAAGAACTAAGTTTATTGATTAACTGAGGGGCTTCTCTTGGAAAAAAGGTGATCTCCTTACCAGACAAATCAAACAAGACATTGTGGCTTCTAAAAATTTCACTGCCCAGTAAAGAGGAAGTACTGCCCATATCCAAGCTGGAAATGGGTGCTTGTAAGTTCAATCCGGAAACGTTGACCGAATCCAGCTGCAAAACGATGAGGTTACGCTGTTCTTTGCTATGACCTGCATTAAAAAACTGACCCATTTTTTCGACACTGGGGTACTTTTGGTAGTGTGTACTATCTGTAATGGCCGCTAGCTTCAGATAGCCATTGAAGCCCGTATCAAAAGTGAGGGTACTCGAATATTCCGCAAATGAAAAATCTAACAGTGGCTTGTTGATATTGGTGGTACTACACGCAACCTCAATACCCTTTTCGTAAGCGGGCAAGCGACTTGCTTGATCGGTCAAAATGATTTTCTGCTCATCCGTAGCAAACAGCCACAAACATTCTTTCATGATATTCGGGCCTAGCGTGCCATCAACCCCCAAACAAGAAAACCACTCCGATTCTGTAAAACCAATTTTTGCAAAACCTACCTCCTCAAAACGGACTCCTCCAATACTTAAAGCCTCCAATTGGTAAGTAAAAATCCGATTGGTTTGCTCATTACCATCTTTTACATCAATGTGGCTGATCTGCCGGACGCCTTTCAAGGCCTTAATCAAGGCTTCTGAAAGCACCGTATAACCTCCAGTATCAAAGAAAAAGCGGTAAGGTTTACCTTCAATTTCTACCGTTAGAATGGGGAGGTCTTCTTTGAGTTCATAATCAATCGTCGAATAAAAATTAGTCGTCGCAAGCGTAGCCTGGGTAACCAGACGATTGGACTTTATCCGGTGAAGGGTCGAGCAACTTGCAAGGAGTGAAACGATGACGAATAGGGGTATTAGTTTTTTCATAATTATGGGTTTTTACTCAAACCATCCGCTTCCACTGCTTGCGAAACGAGCGACAGAGTGGCTTGTAGGCTTTTCTTTCTTCCTTAGCGATGAAGCCGTAGAAGGCTTCCTTCCAACTGGCCGTGGCTACATAATCACGAACGGCCAGCGCACTACCCAGGCGTAATTGTAAGTCTTCTGTTTGACGTAATTCCACGCCGCGATTGGTCATTAAGCGTAGTAATTCCAATGAACGTTCATGCTGCCGTTGATCAAGATAATAATGCGCTGCGGCTAATGGCATCCGGTAGTTTTGGTGGTCTACAATATAAGCATCGAGGTTCAGCGCCGGGTGGGGTGCTAATCTGGCCTGCACACTGGCATCAGCGTATTGGGCTTTAGCCGTAACGTAAAGCTCAATTGCCCGGCCAAATTGTTGTTGCTGCTCGGCGCGTGCTGCTGCCTGGATGGTTTCCTGGTAAGCTGAGCAGGCAGCGACAATGCGTTCACTCATTCGTAAACTTGCTTCACTTAAAGTACAATTGGGGTAAGCCTTAAGGAGCTGATCAATGCGCGCAAGGGTCGCCCGCGCGGCAAGATAATCTCTTGCTTGCTGCTCTCTGGCCAGTTGGTCTTCTTCGCGAGGCAGGAGTAAATCTCGGGCATTGGTACACTGTTGCTCCTCCAATTGGCTCAGAATACCTTTCAACTGAGGATCGTGGTGGATACCAAAACGGTTGGCCAGGATTTCGATCTCAGCTTTTGCTTGCTGTAGTTGCTCATTGTCGTCGGCCGATTGACGCAGTACAAACTGATGGATACGCTCTGCTTCCAACAGCGCCGTACTTTTCATTTGCGCTGCGAGGCTGCTGTTTGGCGAAAGCAACGTTACCTCACTTTCCAGGGCTTGTGCACGCTGGTACTGTTCTAGCGCACTGGCATAACTGCCCTGCTGCCTGGCCCGGTCGCCACCACGCAAAAAACGCTCGTAGCGATATTGTTGCACCCTGGTAATGAGGCGCTGACTCTCTCTTTCCTGGCTGCTGCCTAATTGGTAGTGCTGCACAAATTGCAAACTTCCTTCGGCTTCCGTCAGTGCTTGATCGTATTGCTGTTGCTGAATAAATGCTTCGGCGGAAGCTAGCATTTTTTGGTATTTGCCAAGCAGCACTTGCTGCTTTTCCTGGGCCAGTTGCTGGGGTTGAGCTACCATTCCAGGGTATGCTTGTAACAGTTTTTCGGCGGAAGCCACTGCAACCAAAGCCTGATCCCATTCCCCTTGGTAACGGTAGCCACGGATTTCAGCCAGCTGTGCTTGGTGCAAATCGTTGACAATCCCGCGTGCGAGTACTTCCGTATCTGCAGTACTGTTGACCCGGAAACGTTCCTGGAAGGCCAGTGCTTCATTGAGTTGTTCTAAAGCACGCTGGTATTGCCCTGCCTTTTGGGTGTATACTACTTGATCCAGTTGGTTGTGAAAATCCAGGTAATACGCTTCCTGGATTCGGCTAAGTGCCTCTGCCTGGCCAAAACTAAATCCTTTAATGCTTTCGCTAAACGCCAAGGCTTGTTGGTAACTGGCTACTCCTTCGGGATAGCGACGTACGGCCACTGCATCCTGGCCCATTTCCAAATAATAACGAACGACACCGCTTGCTAAATGGTTGGCTTCCTCTCGCAACTGCGGGTCAGGGTTATAACGATTGAGCACCAGACGAATACGTTGTGCAGCATCCTCTACTTTCCCTTGCTCAAAATCCATCGCTGCAAGAAAGTAATGGCTGGGAGCGTAGCAATCATTGGCACGAAGGGAAGCATGAAACGCATCACTAGCAGCGTGCAATTGGCCACTTTGATAAGCAGCAAGTCCTTGTTCGAAATAGAGGATGTGTAAGTTTGCCATCAACGCTTCCAACCAATTTTGCCAGGCGATCACTTCCTCCTGACAAGCCATTTTTTTGACCTTAAGTTGCTCCGGATCATGCGCATTGGATGCATCCAACTCAAGTGCATTCCAGAAGGGAGCTATACAAATCTTTCTTAACTGTTCCTCGTAGCTACGTAGCTGTTGGCGATAACTATCCAGCTGCTGGGGCTGAGGCTCCAACTGCCGAAAAGCGGTGAGGGAACGATGAAGCGCCGTCAGCTTGTCTGCTGCAATAAAATATTGGTCAATGGCACGCATTCTCTGCTGCACGGCTTGCACATGGCGGCTTTCGTACTTAAAGGTAAGGCCACTGATGCGTAGCGTGTAAAACACACCCCCTGCTACTTCCGTAAAATCAAACGTATAACCTGGCAGCGCCTGTCCCAATTGTTGCTCGACGCATTTGGTGGCAACGACTTCACCATCCGCCAATAGTTCCAGGTTGTAGATCATCCCGCTGGGCGCCAATAAATCTTCAAAAGCAAAACCAAACGGGCGAGGTGCCCGGTCGGCAGTGACGTCTTCCCACTGGATACAATTCTTTAACGAATTGGTGCCCTCCAGAATACGAAGCTGATAACGGTAATAGACGTCTAGTGATGCCTGTGATGTTTGTTGGGGCTGTAGCAACCGAAAAATCTGCTGCAAGGCCGGTGCCGACGGACCGCTCAGTTGTGTATAGCGGTAGACCACCGTTTGCGCTGGCGTATCATCAAACAACAATACTTCTTGAGCGGAGAGGAAAAGAGGAAGACACAACAAGGGGAGAAATAGCAGGTACGTTTTCATAATGCTTGTATTAAGGGTCGGCGAAGAATAACTTCCCCATTTGATGCGGCCCTCTTACCGCCATACTTCGTTGCTTCGTCGGTTGCGTAGCTGGGCTACGCGTCCTCCTCGCGCCTCGTCTGGCGGCAAGATGGCTCTCCTGAAAAGGACAACTTATTCTTCGCCGACCCATTAGGGCTTACGATGGCCAATATTCATCATTGCCCTTCTCAAATACAAGCATTTTCGCAGGTTTAGGATATGTTTAAATGGGGGTTAAGGAAATTAACAGCGTTGTGCTTAGCGGTAACAAGAAGTAGCGACAACCTTACTTTCAGCACCTTCTCCTCGAAGGGTTTTTACTTCTATTTTCCCTGGTAAAGACACCCGTTCAAATGTTAAAGGATAATCCGGCAAGGGAGAGGCTCCCTTTAATTGAGCAAGCAATGAATCAGCGAAAACCCGCACATTAAAAGCAATAGGAAACGCTGAAGAATTCCGTATGCGCAAATCTTTGTAACCATACACAACTGTAGCATCTGCCCCCAAGGGGCAAAATCGCTCAGCTTCCGTATAGATATCTATGGAATGGTGATGGCGTTCGATAACTTCCAATCCTGCTCTCAGCGCCAATAGGTAAAGGATACCGGAAAGTTGACAAAGGCCACCACCTGTTTCGGCGATCAATTCCCCCTTGACAAGATTTCTGCTTTCAAGAAACCCTCTTTCCCTTGTTGGAGCTCCCACGCTGCGCCAAAAAGAAAATACCTGACCAGGTTGGATCAAGATCGTGTTAATTGCCTGGCTCCCAAGACGGAGGTTGTGTAGTTTATTGGCTAAATGTTCCCCTGATCGGATGGGTTGTTGCTGTTCTATAAAGTAAGTAAACACGGGAAGTTCATCAGTAGCTGTGGCAAACAAGCCTTCTCGTGCTACTTGTTGATCCAGGACTTGCCGTTTAAGCAATTGTGCAGCTAAGCGCCAATTGCGGGGAATCTGGTCTTTGAGCCACCTCATTTCTTTTGAATTTTAATTACGAGATAGGAGGTATATTCCTTCAAAGGAGACCGACAAAGCAAGTTGTCTAAGCAGAGAAGGTGTTCCATCATAAATTGTTGATTCCACCAATTTCCTTATTTTGAGCCAACTTTACCATTCTTTCTGAAAAAAATCTTAAAAAATGCGCTTTTTAACCACCTTATTAATTTTAGGAATAGCTTGCTCTCTCCATGCTCAAACCGCCTACTGGGCCACTACTTACAAAGAACACATCAATCGCGGAAGCACCGTCTTAATCGCTAAAGAAGGTTATACTTTTGAACAGACGAGCTACGGTTTGTACATCGAAAAATATTACCAAAATTCTGAGCATCCTTTGCGGGAAGTCATTACCTATGCCGACCGACGCAAGAAAATATTAGAAGGACCCTGGAAAGTTTTTTATTCCAATGGCCAGGCGCAAGTGGTGGGGCGCTACTCCGAAGGAGAAAAAGCCGGCCGCTGGTACTTTTACCGAGAAGACGGTGAACTATGGAAAACCTGTACCTGTACCGATGGTGTTGAAGATTGTGAACTGGAAAAAGAAGAGGTGTTTTCTGAAGTCCCTCCAGCCAATATACGCGACTATACCCAACCAGTGAAAGCTACTGATGTTGCAGCTTCTTCAGATGAAAAACCTATTTTCAAGGTCGTGGAAGAAATGCCACGCTTCCCTGGTTGTGAAGAGGAGCATAGCTTAAATGATCGTCAACAATGCGCCCAGATAGCGTTATTGAAAAACATTTACAGCCGCCTTAGAATCCCCTCAGGATACGATGGCCCGGAAGGAGTCGTTGTCGTTACCTTCGTCGTTGAAGCTGATGGAGCAATTACCAATGCCAGGATAGTAAGACCTCTGGAAGAAAGGATAGATTTGGTGGCACTGGACTTGATCAATACTATGCCAAATTTTATCCCGGGTAAACATCGCGGAGAGTCTATTCGGACACAGTTTAACATGCCAATAAGAATCAAACTAGAGTAACATGCCAAATCGAATCCTGCTTTTGTTGTACGCCTTGCTAAGTGTGGTTCATCTGGGAGCAGAAGAATTGCAAATAGAATGGCTCATCCTGCTCACCAAACCAATGCTGGTAAGCCTGCTGGCTTTTTGGTTTTGGCGGGTAACCGAAGGAAGTTCCAGCTTTCGAAAATTCCTGCTGCTGGGCTTGGTGTTTTCGGTAGGCGGGGATACCTTATTGATGTTTGTGGAACACGGGCCACAGATGGAAGTCTATTTCTTGTTGGGATTGGGTAGTTTTCTTATCGCTCAACTTTGTTATACTTACGCCTTATGGTCTTATCCGGTGGTAAGAGAAGGCCTTATCTTCCGCAAACCCTGGCTGATGGTATTCTTTTTAGGCTACCTCGTTTGGATTTTGAGTGCGCTCTGGTCAGGAATCCCTGCCCCTATGCGACTGCCTGTGGGTGTATATGCTACCGCGATTGTGGCCATGGCCATTTCTTCGACAAACTTATATGGGCGTACTACGCCAACTATTTTCCGGGGGTTCTTTGCGGGGGTCTTGCTATTTGTCTTATCAGACACGTTGATTGCGCTTAACAAGTTTGGCGAACCAATCGCTGGTGCGCGTTTTGCTATTATGCTTACCTATCTGGCCGCTCAATTTTTGATCGCGGTTTATGGAAGGAGCTTGGCAGTTAGCGAAAAGCGTTAGGATAGTACACCCCTACCTGCAGCAGGCAGGGATGGAACGGATCAAACGGATTTACACTGATTTTTATACAAATGAGGCTTAGCTTACCCTTGTAGCAAGCTAAGCCTCATTTTTCTCTAAGGCGTACCCTTCAACAACTCAATGTAGCCACTCAGCAATTCAGGTGCTGGCAATACACCTTCTACGCGTTGCTCAAACACCCGGCAGCGGTAGAAGTACGTAGCCGATTCGAGAGCTTCTCCTTTGCTATTCGTCCCATTCCAGTTAAGCGCAGGATCCCTGGTTTCGAAAACCAGCGCCCCCCAACGGTTATAAACCTGGAATTCCACCTCCGCAATGAAGCAGGAACGCGTAGGTACGAACAAATCATTCTGGCTATCACCATTCGGCGTAAAAGCATTGGGAAGTTCGTATACGGGACAATTATCCACACAAACGATATTGCTTTGGGCACTCTCGTTCCCTACTGTATCCACTGCCGTGACCGCGTAACAACCGGCAATGGTTCCCCCTGGCTGGTGAATAAACTCCAGCAGATTAGGATCATCAATTGTCGCGATCAATGAAAATGGTGCATTGACCATCGGCGAGTAATAAACCCGATAACCATCTACATCTTCAAATTCCGGGCAAAGGGTGGCAGCAGTCTCCCAGGCGAGGGTATTCTCCAAAGTTTCAATATCCTCACAGCTTTCGCTTAGATCACATAAATTGGTGACAGTAAGCAGAGGAGGACAAGGCGGCACATTATCAAAAGGTGTGCTACATACCCGCTGAGAACGATTCAGTAATGGCGAGGGAACGCCATCAATATTGTAAGTCCCGGCACTTCTGATAACGTAACAGTATTCTACCAGATTCTGTAAGCCTTCATCTCGGTAGATCGGGTCGGAAACCGTTGCCAGCTCCTCCAGTACTCCGCTGGTATTCTCGCGAAAGATGGTGTATTCAAAGTTCTCCCAAGGAACGAGTTCGTCCCAAAAGAGCGTATTCACCCGATCCGAAGGTGTTGCATTCAGGTAGATTGATCCGCCCACGGTACTGGCCCCTAAAGGTGTAGGCTCGCCATTGACATAAAAGTTGACCACGTAGGTATAAGGTTGATCTACCGTATTCAGATTGATATCCGTGAAGCAAGTGTCATTGGCCGAGGCAAAGTCAGGTGCAGTCGTCGTAAAGACCGATGTAAAGTTGGTGACATCCTCCGTATGACCGGGAGCCCGCAACAATTCGTAAGTATAAGGCCCCGGATTCATGAGCGTATCCAAATCCGAGGGGTCGGGTTTAGACCAGCACACGTCGATGACACCATTGCCAAAATCCGTCGCTACGACATCTGCTTTGATCAATAGTGGTACATCCCTACCTAGCTGTACACAAGCTTCCTCGGAAGGCAAACTTTGTACGGCATTGAAGAAGAATAATCCATTAGCCGTACGGCGAGCAAAATTCGCCAATATCCGATAGCAATAGGTTTTTCCTCTCTCTACGTTATTGTCTTCAAAGAAATAACGCCCATCCACAATTTGCCGCAGCGTATCCGTAGATATTTTTGTGTAACCCCGCCCAGCCAAGCCAGCCACACAAGTATCTAATGGCGATTGATCAGAATTGATTCGTCGCCATACGGAGAAACCTCTGAAGTAATCGTCTTGCGCATCTTCACAAATGTAGGGCGACTCCCAACTTACCTGTATAACTGGCCCTTCCGCAACGGCCTGGACGTCCTCAGGAGGAGGTCCTACTACTTTTATCCTAATTGTCTTCAGCGTTGCTAATCCAGTGGTATCACCTAAAAAGTCATCAACCGCTCGGAAAACAACATTGTAAGGTTGGGGAGATATATGCTCACAGGTGGTCTGCCAGCGGAAATTCTTCACCAGTGGATCATCAAAATACTCCTCCGAAGGGGGTGTAAACTCAGCTGGACTAACACTAAGATTTAGTGGTGCACCATAAGCTAGCAAGCGCACTCTTTGGTCGGTATCGGTGAGCGGAGCCGTGGCCGTAACATTGAAATCAATTACCGTACCCGCGATGACACAAATTTCGTCAACATCAGTGATCACCAAAGGTGGTTCATTGCTACAATCCTCTACGATAATCTGCATATCCCGAACCATGGTATCAATCAGCTGTCCATTGCGGTAAGAGTATATATTGATGGCAATATTGTATTCTCCTGCCTGCGAAGGAGTATCCCAGACAAGATCTCCGGTTACAGGATTGATGGACATACCATTGGGGAAAAAGAAATTGGGTACGGGATCATTAGGTCCCTGTTTGGGAACAGCAAGTTCATAAGAGAGGCTATCGCCATCAATATCATAAGCTCCAGGGTTGTGGGTGAAAATTTCATCTGTACAGGCAAAGTCTATAGGTGGTACCTGAAGAATGGGCGAATTATTACACCCGGAAAAAGCAGGGTTAAACAAAGAAAAGACATTCTCAACATAAAATGGGATACTCACAGAATTAGGAAAATTCACATTCAACACCCCTGCGTTTCGGTTGGGGTCTTCAAAACTAATGGTGTAGGTTGACGGGCCATTATAAGTGTGGGTCGCCATGTAAATATTGAACTTAATGTCATTTTCGAGTCGCTCTCCATTAGGAGGACTCCCAGCACCATTCATTCTGGCTACCCGTTCACAATTATCATCTCCCCAGCAGATGGTGAGCGAATCCCGGTCAGCATCTACACTCGACGTTTTGGTGTAAGTGATGATGGTTGCTTTTACGGTAAGACAATTACCATCAGCATCAGGAACCGTTTCTATGACGATTTCTCCGGCCCGATTGTGAGTAGCCCAAGCCGAAGGTAGAAGACAAAATAGGAGTAGATTCAGGGAGAGTAAGCGGATCATCGTGCTCTTCATAATTCGCGGGTATTGCGTGGATGAGAATAAAACAGTTTTGGAGCTTAAGCAATTTAAGCAATTCTCTACATAGTTGCCGTCATATGGCTTGCAAAATAGTGCTTAGTTACACCTAAAACGAGGTATATTTACAGGAGAAACGACCAGCATTGGTAATTAGTTTATGAAAAAATGGTGAATGTCTTAACGAAGTCGCTAGGTCCACGAGAAAAAGGCAGCAAGCATTCCTCTGAGGTAAGTTGAGTCTTTGCTTTAGTGTAGCAACAAAAGCGTCTGTTCCTCCACCAGGTCTTACACTGAACAATTACCGCAAAATGACTGTTTGAAAAATAGAAAATATATTATCCACTAAAACTACAAGGTACACTATGGCCTTTCAACTTCCAGAATTATCCTACGCTTACGACGCATTAGAACCACATGTTGATGCGCGCACCATGGAAATCCACCACTCTAAGCACCATGCTGGTTATACCAACAATCTCAATGCCGCTATTAAAGGTACAGATTTGGACGGCATGAAAATTGAAGAAATTTTAATGCACGTTTCCGAACACAGTATGGCCGTGCGCAATAACGGTGGCGGTTATTACAATCATAAACTTTTCTGGGAAGTAATGTCACCTGATGGCGGCGGCGAGCCCAGCGAACGCACAAATATTCACAAAGCCATCGTTCGTGACTTTGGCAGCTTCGAAAAATTCAAAACAGAATTTTCTAACGCTGCGGCTACTCGCTTTGGTTCTGGCTGGGCGTGGCTATGTGTAAGTGGTTCTGATCACCTGTTTATCACTTCTACGCCTAATCAAGATAATCCCTTGATGGATGTTGTAGAGCAGAGAGGAACACCGATCCTGGGCTTGGATGTTTGGGAACATGCCTACTACCTCAACTACCAAAATCGTCGTCCCGACTATGTAAATGCTTTCTTTAATGTCATCAACTGGCAGGAAGTAACAGAGCGTTTCAATGCTGCCAACAAAGGTGCATCTGAGTTGTAAAAGACAAGGCTAAAATCTAGCTTACGGCCGGGCTAAAGTCCGGTTTAGTTACTAGCCGAAAAATCCCGAAGCCTTCTCTTGAAGCTTCGGGATTTTCTGTTTTATATCTGTTATTGTCTAGTTAAATTAAATTTCCCCCATTGACAAGGAACTAAAAAGATCCTATTTTAGTTATGTATTTATCCCCTGAATATTAATCCATTGAAAACGAAGTTGCCTTACGGGGTCGCTTCACCAATCCTTATCCCCATGATCATTTTAGGAATATTTTTACTGCTATTGCTGATGTTTAATTTCCAACCCTTACGACAAGAAGAAAATTAAATTCAGCTCAGTGCCAAAAACACAAAAGGCAGCACTTCTATTGCAGAAGTTGCTGCCTTTTGAATTTTAGAAATTACTCCTCCCCAACCTCACATTACCTTAACAAGACCACATCGCCCCTTTCGGTAGCCTCTCTGGCAATTCCGTTTTCATTTACGGTGTACCGAATCATCCATACATAAGCTCCCTGACGTGCCAAATCTCCCTTGATTCTTCCATCCCAACCAAGGCTAGGGTTTGTTGAGAAGAAAACCTGGTTGCCCCAACGATCAAATATTTGCATCTCGTAAGCATCCAAGACGCAGGGACTTTGGGGAAATAGTCGATCATTTACGCCATCGTTATCCGGACTGAAGACATTGGGCATGTAGACCTTACAAATTTCGCACTCCGCAATTTGGATGGTATCAACAAGCGTTTCACAAATAGAAGTAACGGTAATGCTATAATCTCCAGGACCGAAGATCAAGCGACGTCCTTCTTTTTCACCATTTTCCCATTGATAATCAGCGGCTACTTCGGTGCGTGCATCTAAAATAAATGGGTCTTCCGGACAAAGAAAGGTGTCACGTCCTAAATCTGTCGTGATAGGCAACAGGTAGTCAATCACCACAGAATCCACCAAATCATTACAAGCGGTCGAGATCGTTACCCGGTAAGTATCTGGAGAAGTTACCATCAGGCGGTCTTCCATGCTTCCATCCTGCCATATATAGGTGGCACCGGGAATCCCTGGCTCAAGCAGCAGGCTATCATTGGGGCACAAAACGAGGTCTTCGCCTAAATCAAGCATAGGATCAACAAGAAAAATAGAAGAAAAGTCAGCTTCGTAAACTTCACAAATGGTTGTTACGGTAAGTGAAAAACTTCCATCACCTGTGATATTGCGCTGAGCGAGGGTACTGCCATCCGACCACTGGTAGGATGCAAATGGGCGTTCTACATCAATGGCAAGCGTATCTCCCAAACAGAGCACATATTCACTGGCGAGATTAAGATTAAGGGGTGGCACATAAGTGATATTGATTGCTTCTTCTACGGTACCACAACCATTTTCAACGGTTACTGCATAATCTCCTGTTGTATTTACAGTGTAGGTTGTTGCGCTACTGCCATCCTGCCAAGTGTAAAAGGCAATGCCATTATCAGCATCCAACAAGGGTGTTGTTCCTGGGCAAATAACTTGATCGGCACCAAAATCAACCGTTGGTGGAAATTGCTGAACAAAAACATCAATAGCATCATCCCCAAAACCACAATCATCGGTTACTGTGACACTGTAGATACCTTCGTTGGTTACCGTAAGGGTAGGTCCAGTAGAGCCGTCTTCCCAAAGAAAAGTATTTCCCCCACCTGATGCATCCAAAACAAGTTCATCTCCAGCGCAGACCAAACTGGTATCTCTACCAATGTCTATGATCACCGGAATCGGAACATCTACCGTAAAATTAAAAACGAAAGGTGCTGCCTGATTATCGCAAAGATCAAGTAAATCCATAGGGCCTGTAGGGTTGATTGTCAGGGTATAATCTCCCATGGATTGGATAGGAGGATTAATGGTCAGTAGGAAAGATTTAGCCTGACTACTTCCCGAGGCACAATCGGTGGAATTGGCATCAATGGTATAAGGCCCGCCGGGGCCATCCAACTGGAATGCTGCATCATTGATACTGTTACATTGCAAGAATTCATTGAACGCAATATCAATGGTAGCATCACCGCAACTTTGTGGTAACTGGCTAATCTCTTCTACAAGAGGTGGTGATTGGTCAAAGACCCCAAGGCCTGTGCTTTCGCTAAAATCCAGGCTATAACCATCATTTGACCCCGTCCAGTTACTAACCATCAAGACGTAGGTATTCCCGGCCGTCATAGGGACCAATGCATTGATTGGACCAGTACCTCCACAACCTCCTGGCACCCAATTGCCCGTTCCGCTAGCGGAGCAGCCCGTCGCTCCGTGACAGCCGCTGCCGCCCGCAGCATTACAACTCACCAAGTTTGCTGCTGTAAGGTCATTACAATCACCATTGGTAAGGTCAAAAAGGGCCCAATCATAATCATCATTGAGATTATTGGGCGTAATTAAAAAGCCTAGCATCCCATTTTCGTTGGCCGTAAAAACGTACCAGATGGAGTTTAGCTCTCCGGCTGTACAAGTTTCTCCATTGATTATTTCGTTGCCAATATTACCATCTCCCGACGGAGATTGGCTTTCGGAGTATACATCCTGACAGACAGGTACTGCTCCGAGACAATCTTGAATGGTTGGTTGAGCAATGAGCAAAGAGGACATGCTACTCCATAAAAAGAGCAGTGTAAGCTTAATTTTCATACCTGATTGGATTGTGCATCGCAAATTACTAAGAATACAGGTATCACTCGTGTAAGGTCGCCAAATTGACGTCACTTTAACACAAAAAAAAGAGATTGTAGCTTAGTTTCTTTTTTGCAAAACGGCGTGCTTACAGACGCATTCTCATCCCCAATTGCAGGCCAGTCATCCAATAATTTTGTCTCAAATCATATTCGGAAGTACTCAGCGCCCGGGGATAAGACTTGAAATAAGGTTCTGCGATCAAGCTGTACCGACTGTGTAAGTTGTAAGCGATGCTCATACCAGCATACCAGGCAGCCGTTGCTCGTTGTTCAAAAATGGGGATGACATCGCGATCTCCCTGTTGCCCAAATTTTGTAGGTTCTTCCGTGGCTGGAGAATAGATAGTGCCTTTAGCACCAAAATAAAGATTGAGATAAGCCCCTGCATTTACACCAACCCGAAATTTCCCCCACTGCTGTTCATAGCCCATTAGCAATGGAACTTCAATAAATTTCAGTTGGTTGCGGTGCTGTTCTTCGTAAGCTTCCAGGTAGGTTGTATCTACACCGATCACTTCACCATTAGGGCCAAAAAGTGTTGACACGCGCATCTCACTTCCTACTTCAAAAGTAAAGCGGTCATTGATTTCTGAATACATCACCCCTGTACGCAGACTCAGGCCTACATTGGAGGACGCCGCCAAACGGAAGCCGCTGCTATGAGATAGGCCAGAAGACTCACTTTCTTTACGCTTATTGAGATGGTCAATGCTTTCGGGAGTCTTAGCTTGTAGGATTTGATGAGCATAAGCAGGCCCACCCAATACTTCAAGATCAAGACGAAAATAAGGATTAGCGAATCGAGCGCAACGAGGTGCGTGATTGGCAAATAGCTTGAGTTCAGTGTGTTGTGCAAAAGCTAGATTGCGTGTAGGCAAATTAGCGACCACCTGGCTACGAAGGCGTTGATGGGGGCCTGCAATGCGGGGAGGGTCTTCTTCCGACGATACGACGGGGGTTATTTCCTCTACTACTTCCTGACTGCTTGACAAATGTTGCAATTCATTAGCAGCTAACTTGTTCTGGCTTATCTTACGAATTGGCTGAGTAGCCGATGTTTTAGGCGAAATCGCTGCGGCAATTTCCCCGTATTTTTGTCCTCGCTGATTGGTTGGAGCAGCAGTTGGCTGAACATTAATTAACGTATGCTCTTGTTCACCGACATTCTCACCTTGAATTGTGGTTGAGCTTGCCAATGCAGTAGGATTTTCAACATCAAAACCACTTGCGGTGGCAGTATTGGTATTTTCCAAAGGAAAATGACCAAGCTCAGGGGTTGAAAGGGGGAACAGTAGGAAAGCCAATAAGCCCAGGGTAGAAGTACCTACAGCACTCCAGATGAGGACCAGTCGGCGGCGTTTTTGCTGACGTACACGCGCAATGCGTTCCCACATATTGTCAGGTACAGGTGCTGAAGCATCCCGGAGGTTATTCTTAAATAGTTCGTCTAGCGGATGTCGCTTACTCATACGGCAAGGCGTTGCAATTTTTCCAATTGGTTTTGTAGCATTTTCCGGGCTTTAACAAGTTGAGAACGCGAAGTGCTTTCTTGAATATCCAGCATTTCGGCAATCTCTTTGTGGCTATACCCTTCAATAGCATACAGATTAAATACCACCCGATAACCTTCGGGCAAGAGGGCGATCATTTTCAGGAGTTCTTCTTCCCCTAGTTGGGAATAAGCCACTGGCTCAATGGGGGTCTCCGGAAAATGCTCAACGGCAATTTGTTCATTTGTAAAATACTTTCTCTGGTTGTGCTTCAGTGCTGTATTAACAACAATCCTGCGTACCCAACCTTCGAAAGAGCCTTTGAAAGCAAACTTGTCAAGATTATCAAAGATTTTGACAAAAGCTTCCTGCAGCATGTCCTCAGCCTCGAGTCGATGCCTGGAATACCGCACACACACCGCCATCATTTTACTAGCATACAGGTTAAATAACTGCTGCTGGCAATTGACGTCTTCACGTATGCATCCTTTGATCAACTCTTTTTCCGTCATCTGACGTATTGGCGAACAAACACCATTTTAATCACAGTAAAACATAGAGTTGTACTGTTTCTTAGTTAGAGATACCTTGAACAAGACCTACGCTGCCTGAACTTTGATATAAAAACAACATAGGCCATCTAATTTAGGGTTTTCCGTGGAAAAAACTGCATTTATGCCCGAAAAACCAATTGCTAATAGTCCGTTAATGCAGGATTTGTGAAAAGATGACGCCGCTATTTTCTCGACTCGCAAGGCAAAAAACGCAGGCAACGCAGCGCGTTGGCGAGGCTTTTTAACGCAGCGAGGCGAGAAAAGGGCAAGTTAGAATTCACAAATCCTGCCTTAGAGGGCTATATATCCTAAACGCTCAAGGAATTCGTTTAGCGCTTTGTACTATGCTATCAATTTTTGTGATTATTATTGAGCCAAAGAAAAGTAGCCATGGAGGGAAAAATGTCAGCCGAAGAAATTGTCAAGCAAATGCTCAGCAAGGATGCTTTCAGCCGATGGTTAGGCATTGAAATATTAGCAACAGCTCCGGGCTTCAGCCGTATCCAAATGGTGGTTCGCCCTGAGATGGTCAACGGATTTGGAATTGGTCATGGAGGCATTACCTTTAGCTTTGCTGATAGTGCTTTTGCTTTTGCCTCAAACAGTAGAGGCCAACACGCTGTTTCTATAGATACGTCGATCCAACATCTGGCTCCAGTACAAGTAGGTGATGTACTCATTGCTATTGCCAAAGAACAGCATTTGGGTCGGCGGCTAGGGCATTACCAGGTAGAGGTAAGCCGGGAAGACGGAGAATTGGTAGCGTTGTTTACAGGAATGGTTTATCGCAAAGAACACAGCTGGAGCCCAGCATAATCGTCCATCGCTAATTAACTTTAAAAAAATGAAAACACAGATGTTAAGAGTTGTACTCGTTTGCCTTTTAGGTTTTGGAAACCTTGTAGTACAAGCCCAGCAGTCTATTGACAACCCTATTGCTTATTTTGACTTCTTCAATCAGGAACACAGCGCACTCGCTCAAAAAAACATGGAATATTTGCAGTACGCCGTCCACAGCGATGATCTGGTGGTGATTGCAGAAAAACGCCTAGCACTTTTGGCTCAGGTGCAACAATCCCAAGCAAAAATGAGCCAACTCCCTGAATTTTCGGGCGACTCAGGGCTTAAAGCGACCATGGTAGAAGTGCTGCAAACTTATGAGGATTTGTTTGAGGTCGGATTTACAGAAGTGGAAGCTCTAAAGTTGAGTGCCCAAGATGGTTTCAATCAAATGGAAAAATACCTGGCTGCGCAGACGGCGGCAGAACAGAAAATGGCGGGAGCAAGCGCCAAATTGCTAGCTGCCCAGATGCAATTTGCCCAAGCCAATAAGATTCAGTTACAGATGGAACCTGGTTCTGTCACCGAAGCCCAACAGCTCAATGCACTGAACGAATACCAGCGAAACATCTTCTTAAGAAGTTTTCGGGTGGGTAAACTCAATGCACAGTTTCTTCTAGCCATGGAAAAAGAGGGAACCGAAAATATTGAGCAAATACGGCAGCAGTTGTTAAAAGCAAGCAATGAAGAAATTCCTCAGCTAAAAAAGGTGGCAGCATTTAATGGAGATACCGCTTACCGTGATGCCGTCGTAGCTCAGATAGAAGTTTTACAAGTAATGGCCAAGGATGATTATCCAGCCTTGGTAAGGGTGAAAATGAAAGGTGAGCAATTGACCCAGGAAGATGTAGACGCCTACAATTCTGCCATCAGCAAAGTAAATACGCTGTTGAATCCAGCAACCGAAAAAATAAATGTTGCGCTGCAAAATCTTCTCCGCAACAATGTTCCGAAACCCGCATTAAAGGGGGTAAAACAGATCTAATCCGGGCAGGATGTGTAAAAAATACACTTAGCTGCCGTAAAACAACACTTATTTGCACTACTTGGTAAGGATAAGACGTTGAATATTTGCTAGTTTTGCATTTTGAAACAAAGGAAAATTCAATCAGATCATGGCTGATCAAAATCAGGGACTAAAAGCGGCGTTTAACGAAAAAGGAGAAACGATTAGTCCGACTTTACCAGAAGGCGTAAAAAATTTCTTAATTGATATAGATGGTACCGTTTGTGATGATATTCCAAACGAAGAGCCAGAAAGAATGGGTACATGTCTACCCTACCCAGACGCCTTGAAAATTTGTAACAAGTGGTACGAAGAAGGGCACTACATTACTTTCTTCACTTCTCGCACGGAAGAGCATCGCGCGATTACGGAAGAGTGGTTAAAAAAGCACGATTTCAAGTACCATGGGTTGCTGATGGGCAAACCTCGTGGAGGCAATTACCATTGGATTGACAACCACATTGTGCGGGCCACCCGTTTTAAAGGTAAATTCACCGATTTGGTGGTGGAGAATAAGGATGTGGAAGTTTTCCGCTCGTAGTTACTACGTTACCGAACATCAAATGAAAAATCCCAGATTTCGTCTCCGTACGTCATCTGGGATTTTGTTTTTGGGTATTGCCCTGTTTGTGTATACGGAGTTATCTCTACCAGTCTCCTAGACCTCCGCAGCAGCGATAGTAGCGGTACCGACCCAAAGGGAGGTAGGAGCGGATAGCGCGGTGGCGCAGCCAGCTGCCCAAAAACTACTGCAACAAATCCTCCAGGGCAGGCACAATGCTGGGGTGTTCAAAAGTAAAGCCACTGCCCGTTAACTTTGCTGCCGAAACCTGGCTGCTATCAAGGATGGTGTGGGACATTTCGCCAAGCACCAAACGCAGCATAAAAGCGGGCGCCGGAAATAAAAAGGCTGATTTTCCGCTTGCGGTAATGAGGGCCTGGGCGAGGGTTTTGTTGCGCACGGGATGCGGGGCGACACCGTTGTACAACCCTCTGAAGTGGTCGTCATTTACGCCTTTGGCAAAAATTTGGCAGATGTCATCAATATGTATCCAGGAGTACCACTGCTGGCCATCGCCGAAGTAGGTAGAAACAAAAAAATGGAGCGGAAGTAGCATTTTTTGTAATGCGCCCCCTTGCGGTGAAAGCACGATCCCTGTACGCACGATCAGGGTGGGCAGGTTCAATTCTTCCGGGATTTCCGCTATCGCTTGCTCCCAGATATTGACCGACTCGGAGAGAAAACCATTACCGGCCGGAGCTTCTTCGGTGACCAGCTGCTCACCACTATTGCCATAATAACCGATGGCACTGCCCGCCAAATAGGCTTTGACCAAGGGCCCGTGCGCAGCGATGCCTTTCTTGAGCAAACGGGTAGATGCTGTACGGCTTTCAATAATCAGTTGCTTACGGCGAGATGTCCAACGCGCATCGGCAATACCTGCACCCGCAAGGTTGATTACATGGGTGACGCCCTGGAAAGCTGCTTCATCATAGCTTCCCCCCGCAGCATCCCACTGGAAGGTAGCATAGGGAGAACGAGCTCCAGTAGATCGGCTAAAATGGCGAACCTCATGACCTTGTTCGGTCAGTATTTCACTCAGTCGCATCCCGATTAAGCCCGTGCCGCCAGCAATTAATACAATAGCCATAGTCCTTGAAATTATTTCAAAATTTAAACAACAGTTGCGCTCATGTGTTCACCGACAAGACCAACCGGTTTGTCCACCGTAGACGCCCCTTGAGGTATTTATTGAGCTTACGAAAGAAAAAGTTTGTATTTTCGGGGCGAATCACAACAACATCCAGACATGAACAGATTTCGTAATACCCTGAGCCGTTTATCGTTCCTTTTATTGGTAGGAGTGCTTATTCATGGCTGCTCCGGTTGCGGAGAACCTACAACTCCTGAAATAGCCTTTAAAAACAATGACAATACCCTCAGGGTAAGACTCCCCTCTGAGCCTGATCGTCTAAGTCCTTTCTTGACCGTAAGTGCCTACTCGCGGCCTATTTATCAGGAGATTTTTCTTCCGTTATTAGAATATAACGACAAAACATTTGAGCCTACTCCGGCCTTGGCGGTAGGTCGGCCGGTGACGGAAGAGATTACTGAAGGGCCGAATGCGGGTGGTGTAAAGTACACTTATGAACTCAACGAATATGCCACCTTTAGCGACGGGAAACCGGTGCGGGTAGCCGACGTTATCTTCTCATTTAAGCTTTTGTTCAATCTGAACATCTCGGAAGCTGCCCCCCACCGAGGCAGCTACACCGCCGTTGCGGATGTTGTTCCGAGTCCAGACAACCCACGCAAGTTTACGGTCATTGCCAAAGAAAAGTACATCCTGGCCGAAGATTCCTACAGTGGTACCAACATTTACCCAGAGCACATTTTTGACCCCGAAGGTCTGATGGCTGGTTATACCTTGGCAGACATGATAGCGAATGGCGAGACCCTGGCCGAAGAAGCCCCAATGAAGGCTTTTGCCGAACAGTTTCGTTCTGCTCCTTTTGCGCGCGAAGGCAGTAAACTGATTGGTACGGGCCCCTATTTACTCAGAGAGTGGGTAGATGGTGATTACATCAGCATGGTGCGTAACCCCAACTGGTGGGCCGACAAGGTACCTGGGGGGCACCCTCACCTGCATGCTTATCCAGACAGTGTTGTTTTCCGGATCATTCCCGACCAGACGACGGCCACCACTGCACTCCGCAACGAGATTGTAGATGTGGCACCATCGCTGGATGCGAATACCTTCGTAGAGCTGAGCGAAAATGACTTTTTGAAGGAACGCTACGACTTCTTGACCACCAAAACCTTCAGCTTTTTCTACGTAGCGATGAACAATAAAAACCCGCTTCTGGAAGACAAGCGAGTCCGCCGTGCACTGGCCCATGTATTGGATATGCAGATCATCATTGATGCAGCATACGCTGGCCTGGCCGTACCCGTTCCCGGTCCGGTATCACCAACGAAAGCCCACGCTAACAAAGATTTGCCGCTCATCAAAAAAGACATCGAAAAAGCCAAAGCACTGTTGACGGAAGCGGGCTGGGAAGACACCAATGGCAACGGTACCCGCGACAAGATGATTGATGGCAAACTGGTAGAAATGGAGATGGAATACATGGTAACACCAGGAAGTATCTTCGCCTCGACCCTTTCTGAAGTCATGAAAGATGGTGCCAGCCAAGTAGGTGTTGCCATCACTATCGTACCTCGGGAGCCGCGCGTCATGATGGGAGAAGACGTTGCGCGTCGCGAATATGCCTTGTTTGGTTACGGTGCCGGAGGCAATCATCTGCTGGACGACTTCACCCAGCTTTGGCATACGTCGAGCAATACCCCTAGGGGTGGTAATCGCTGGCAGTTTGGTAATGCTGAAACGGATGCACTCATTGAAGCCATCAATAGCACAATGGACCCCGTAAAGCGAAACGAATTGTACCAGGAATTTCAACGCATCGTTTACGAGGAGCAACCCATTATCTTTTTGTTCTCTCCGATGGAGCGGGTGGTGGTAAGTAAGCGTTGGGAAGGAAATGTATCCCAATTGTTACCTAACTACCAATTACGTGATTTTAAATTGATCAAAAAGTAGCAGCGACATAAATAGCAGCTAAAGCGGGTAGTAAGTCGTTAGGAATAACGACTTACTACCCGCTTTTTTGTTCCTTTGTCATTAGTTTAAACTAAAAGCTATCAACTGTTATGTTCAGATATATTTCTTTATTTGTTGTTTTAGGCTTAGCTAGCTTGGTAAATGCACAAACAGATACCACTATTTATCAGGTAGTGGAACAGATGCCTCGTTTTCCTTCGGCCTGCGAAGCACGAGATACCACGGTAGAATATAAACAAAAATGTGCCAACCAGGCAATGCTGGAGTATGTCTACCAAAGGGTCGTGTATCCACAAGAAGCCATTAATGAAAATATCCAGGGCACTGCCGTGATAACGTTTGTGGTAGAGAAGGATGGGCTTATCAGTCAGCCAAAAATCGTGCGTGACTTGGGAGCTGGTACGGGTCTTGCTGCGCTTAGCGTTGTTTTGAAAATGCAAGAAGAAAAACTTCGCTGGCTTCCAGGCAAACAGGGAGGCGAAGCCGTGAGGGTACAATTCAACCTACCCGTAAAGTTTAAACTCAAAGACCCAGATCCCTTTCTACTGGTAGGTCGGGACACGGTTTATACCACCTTTGAAAAACCGCTGGATTTCAAGGGAGGCCCAGAGGCACTGCAAACCTATTTGGATAGCGCATTGGACTATCCTACTTCTGGTAACGATAGTTGTCAAATGGGGCAAATTGATATCCAGGTACTCGTAGAAGCAGATGGTAACGTGAGAATTTTGGACTTAACGGACTACAACGACCTCGGTTTTGATTTCTGGTACTCCGCTATTGATGCCGCCACCTCTACTTACGGCAAGTGGGAGTCTGCCACATACAATGGACGCAATGTAAATGCTGCTTTTGACCTCAGTTTGTCTTTTCTGCCCACAACAGAAACTTGTAGCACAAAAGTAGATGCCTTCATTACTGCTCGAGAAGTAGCCGATGCGGGTGTGGTGCTTTTCAATGAAGGAAAAATAGATGAAGGCCTTGCGAAAATGACCGAAGCCGTCACTGCTTTCCCTAAAGATGCTCAACTACGCATGCTACGCGGTCAAGCCTATCTCAACAACAGCCAGCTCTCGGAAGCTTGTGAGGATTTGACGCTAGCAAGTCGTATTGCCTTGGTTGATTGGTACGACGCTGTCCTTCCACTCATTTGCCGTTAAGCAATGGAGATCAACTATCAAAGCAAAGAGAAATTATTGGTGGTGCTAAAAGCTTAATCGATGGATACCTCTCCCCTGTTCCGCCTTGCCAATGTGGAGGATGTACCCGCAATCACCGACATCCTCAACCAGTCTATTCAGACGGGTAAGCAAAATGCCTATACCGAGCCCGTTGACCTTGTTGAAAGAACCGCCTGGCTGGCCAAACATCCACCGGAGAAGTGGCCTGTATTTGTGATCGAGCATAACGAAGCCATTGTTGGTTGGTGCTGTTTTAGTGCTTATCGCCCAGAACGCAAATCGTTAGCGGGATTGGCAGAAATTACTTATTACCTTGACCATCGCTGGCAGGGGCGTGGATTGGGCAGCGCGACCATTGATTTTTTACTGGAAGAAGCTCGCAGGCGTACATTCCGCCATCTTTTTGCCGTCACGATGGATACCAATACTGCAAGTATTCGCCTGTTGGAAAAAAAAGGCTTTGATCGCTGGGCACACTTACCAGAGGTTGCTGAAATAAACGGACAGATTTGCGGGCAAGTCTATTATGGCCGTAAGGTTTAAGGTTGATAGATTTATCCCTAACTTTGCAGCGCAAAAATCATTAGTTACGCCCCCTTTCATAAAGCTTAAACTACGAGTTACCAATGAACAAGCTATTTTCACTGCTACTCTTCCTTATGATAAGCAATGTTGCACTCAAGGCTCAGCAACCTGCCGTGCAGCAAATTGGGGAGGATATTCAGCTTATTCGCCTAACGGACAATACGATTATCCACCGCTCCTTTACTGTCTTTGAAGGTTATGGGAGAGTTGGCTCCAATGGATTGATTTATTTGGTTGACAGTACTTGTGTCATTTTCGACACCCCGGCAACGGCCAAAACAACGGTTCGTTTGCTCGATTATCTGACCAAAGAGCAGGGCTATACCGTACAAGCGCTGGTAGTAAACCACTTCCATGAGGACTGCACGGCAGGCCTAGATAGCGTACAAGCACGAGGAATTCTGACCTATGGCAGTAAGAAAACGGTGAATCTATGCTTGGCAGAAGGCAACACCGCTCCACAGAAAAAATTTGGTCGCAAGAAGGTGCTAAAACTAGGTGACCAGCAAATTGTCAATTACTACCCTGGGCCCGCACATACGGTAGACAACATCGTCACCTATCTACCCTCAGAGAAAGTGCTCTTTGGAGGCTGTATGATTAAATCTTTAGGTGCTGGTCGTGGCAACATCAATGATGCCGATCTGGGCAAATGGTCGGATACCGTAGAACGCGTACAAAAGAAATTTCCCGAAGTGGTTCATGTTGTGCCGGGCCATGGCCATGCCGGAGGGCCAGATTTATTGGATTTTACGGTGGAAATGTTTGCGGAAGACCGCATGAAAAAATAAAACCATGAAAAAGCTATTGGCCCTTTGGAGCTTCTTATGCTTCTTGTGCATCCACACAGAAGCGCAGCATCACGAGGTGATTTTTTCCGATTTAGATGGACAAGACCTGCTAGAAGCCGTGATCGAGAATTTTACGCCCGGCACCGTTCAGAGCTATGGTGCTGCCCGCGATCTTTTATTCGGAACCATTGACAAGGTCAACGATAGTTTGCACTGTGTTTACACCGACTGGGCCGTGTACATTACGCCCGGTGCTGACCCCACTGAGGCAGCCTTCCAGGATGGCCAAGGCCTCAATACCGAGCATTGTTGGCCTCGTTCTAATGGTGCAGAATTTGAACCCGCCAAATCAGACATGCACCACCTTTTCCCGACCAGGGTCAATGTCAATCAGGATCGAGGAAATTTGCCTTACGGCGAAATTTCTGATGCCTTAACCGATCGCTGGTATTACCTCAATCAGGAAGTGGGCAACCCACCCTCTAACAATCGGGATGCCTATAGTGAATACCGTCAAAACGTAGCTTTTGAGCCACGGGAATCTTTCAAAGGTAATGTTGCGCGTGCGCTGATGTACTTCTACACCATCTACCGCGACGAAGCCAACGCCAATGCTCCCGACTTTTTCAACAGCCAGCGGGCGACGCTCTGCCAGTGGCACGAACAAGACCCCGTAGATGCCGCCGAGTGGGCGCGTACCTTTGCGATTGCCCAGTACCAGGATGGCAAACCCAATCCCTTTATTGTTGATTGCACCTTACCTTCCCGCCTATATTGCCAGGAGATTCCTAATGCCAATTGTGTGGTGAGTACTCGTGAGGTCGTGGTTGGAGATTTGGCAGCGACCTTTTTCCCAAATCCTACCCACGGACAGGGGCAACTCCAATTACAGACTGCTGAAGCAGGAATTTTGCAAGTACAGTATTTTGATCCACTGGGCCGTAAAGTCCAAACGGAGGAAATAGCCGTATCAGCTGGAGAAGTTACACTAACCTTGACTCTCCCAAGCACCGGGTTTTGGTTTTGTGAACTGCGGCAGGTAACTGATCAGGGCTTGTATCTACAACGGCTGCCGATCGTGGTGATCCCGTAAATCTATTTTGTCGTTAATCTATTTGCACTCATCGATTTAAGATGCTAAGTATTGGCTGTTTTCCCTTATCTTTATTGGGTATTGAGTGAACAAAAATCACCTATTTAATTCATCAAGTAACTTTAGAAATGAGCATCTTTGATCGATTAGGACGCGGCTGGACTTTAGGACTCAAAAGTCTGGAAGTAATCGGAGCCCACCCCAAATTATTACTTTTCCCCGTGCTTTCGGGAGCTGCTTTACTAGCGGTGCTGCTCTCTTTTGGGGGCGCATTTTTGGGCCTTGCCGCTTTCAATTTTGAAGCGATGGAAGCCATATTAAACCGAATGGATCAAGTTGGAGAGGTAGTCTTTTGGTTAGTAGCCTTTATCTTCTACCTGGTCACCTATTTTGTTATCGTCTTCTTCAACGTAGCTTTGGTCTTCAACGTGCGGCGCATATTTGCGGGGGAAGAACCCAGTATTCGCGACGGTATTTCTTTCAGTGCCTCGCGTGCGCCACAGATTCTGGCCTGGGCGGCATTGGCGGCAACCGTGGGTTTGATTATACAAGCTATTGAAGAGCGAGTAGGTAGTTTTGCGTCTAGCATCCTGGGATTTGCCTGGTCGTTGGCGACTTATTTTGTCATTCCTACTTTGGCTGCCGAAGATATTGGCCCGGTAGAAGCCCTAAAAAGATCTTCTCGCACTATCCGCGAGCGTTGGGGTGAATCCATCGGTGCCGGCTTTAGCCTTGGGCTCTTCGTTTTACTAGGCATCGTGATTTCGATCATCACTGGCTTTTTGCTAGGGTTTGCGATTCATCCCGGCGTAGGTGTTTTTGCGGGCATCCTGACCTTCATGCTCACCTTGGTCGTGAATGGTGCAGCTCGCAACGTATTCCTGACCGCTGCTTATGAACACACCCACGGCAACACACCAGAAGCATTTGATGGAGATACCCTGGATGGTATTTTTATGTCGAAGAAGTAATCACAGCTTTTCCCAGCTGGTGGAATAGGGTCCAAATAGTACAGAAGTGTATTATTTGGACCATTTACTTTTCAGGAGGCTATTCTTGTTCAGGTGTCGGATTGTACATCACTACGATTTGAATAACAATCGCTATCAGAATCAAGGCATAAATCTCTAAATGGGTGAAAAGATCCACAGATGCGATGGCGCGTTGACTTTCAAACAACTCTCTTTTTCCTTCCTCTATTTGAATCTCCGATAGATCCTCAAGGTTATCTTTGATTAAAGTGAGCTGATCAGAAAATTTTTGATTAGGCAGCTGTATATCCGTACGCTCGAAAGCTTTCAAGTTTTCAAAATTCTTTTTTAGTTGCCCCAAAATGACCTCTTCTTTTGCTGTAAGTTTTGTTGCAGAGAACAGGTTGATCAATTCTTCAAAACGGGTATTTATGGTAATATTCTTATTATCGAATTGCGAGCGATCGTATTTTATTTGAGCCAATTCTTTCTCCCAAGTTAAGCCAGAGAGATCCAAGAGGATATCTTGCGCCAGCAGACGATCTGCATAGATTGTTTCTACCGAATTTTTTACAATAATGAAATTTTTCCGGTCAATCAGGTTGGTTGCTAGAATAATAAAAAAGACAGACAGGATACCTAAAATCCATTTGATTTTGTTGAAAACACTCATAGGTTGTTTTTTTTGCTGAACAACATCACGACATTTCAATTGCAGCGGTTTTTGAAAAAACAATCACCTCCCACCAAAGTTGGAGGTTTAAAGCAGTGGTTTTGAAAAACAGGTTTTGCAGCTATCCATCCAATGAATATTGTACAGGAGCTCACTTAACAGCAGCACCCAAAAAAACAGGCCAAATTTTATTTTACCACAGATAGCTCAGATGAACACAGATAAAATGCTTACTTTTAATGCGTCAATTACACGCATTAATTCTGTTTCTAAAACTTCGCCTTATGAACCAGTTCCCTTTTCTACTAGTTTTAGCAGTGCTGCTCGCTAGCTGTCAGGAGCATGCCCCAAAGGAGCTTCCGGAATTAGTAAACAAAAAATCCACGGTGCTCCACAACGCGAATGGTCAGCCATTCCGGGATCTGAATGCCAATGGGCAATTGGATATTTATGAAGATGGTACGCAGCCTGTAGAAGCAAGAATCGATGACTTGCTGGGCCAGATGACGGTAGAGGAGAAAGCGGGGATGATGTTCATCAGTGGCGCAGGAGTCAGTACAGATGCTGATCCTGGCAGCAAGGAAGGCGTAGACGGCCCTGCCGCTAGGATGCCTACGATTGCCGAAAACATGGCGGACCGTAAAATGAGCTACTTCAACATTTGGGATATCCCGGAAAATCCGGAAATCATGGCCAAGTGGTACAATAATGTGCAGCTATTTGCAGAAAAAACCAGGCTAGGTATTCCTGTTACGATAGCTTCTGACCCACGCCACCATTTTAGCAAGAACATCTTCGCGATGAGTGCTAAAGGCTTTTCTCAGTTTTGCGAAACGCTGGGGTTTGCGGCACTCGGTGACGAAGCGCTGATGAAGACATTTGCAGATATCGTTCGTCAGGAATACCTGGCCGTAGGTATTCGGGAAGCGCTTCATCCGCAGATTGACCTGGCCACCGAACCCCGTTGGTCGCGCATCAGCGGAACCTTTGGGGAAGATGCGCAGATGTCGGCCAAACTCGTCACTGCCTACCTGGAAGGGATGCAAGGCCTTACCCTTGACGAAAATGGCATCGCCTGCATGACGAAGCACTTTCCTGGTGGCGGCCCACAAAAAGAAGGCCTTGATCCTCACTTTTCTTTTCAGAAGGGACAAATTTATCCTGGTGATAATTTTGACTACCATCTGATTCCATTTGAAGCAGCCTTCGCCGCGAATACGGCTGCTATTATGCCTTATTACGGTGTGCCTACCGATCAAACGGAAGAAAATGTGGCCATGGCGTATAACAAATACATCATCACTACCTTGCTCCGGGAGAAGTACCAATACGATGGGATTGTATGTACCGACTGGGGTTTGATCACCGATGTACCCATGGGGCCAGACATCGTCTGGAAAGCACGGGCCTGGGGTGTAGAGGACCTGAGCGAAGTTGATCGGGTGCTGAGAGTTATTGAGGCAGGTTGCGACCAGTTTGGCGGAGAAAACAGGGTAGAATTGGTCGTTCAGCTCGTCAAAGAAGGCCGCTTAAGCGAAGACCGTATTGATGTTTCGGTAAAGCGTCTGTTGCGGCAGAAGTTCCAACTGGGCCTGTTTGACAATCCCTTCGTAGATGAGACGAAAGTTGCGGAGGTAGTGGGTTTGCCCCAGCACCAGGCACTTGGCGAAAAAACACAGCAGCAAGCTATGACCTTGTTAAAAAACGATGAGCAGACCCTGCCGATGGCCCAAGGGACACTGAAGGTTTATTTGGAGAACATGGACAGCGCCGTAGTGGCCCATTACGCCCAAGTGGTGGCCACGCCTCAGGAAGCTGATTTTGCCATCATCAGGGTAAACACCCCCTGGTACCCTGCTGAGACCAAGATTCCTTTCGCCCTCGGGTTTCATCACGGTGATCTGGACTTTAAAGGGGAGGAAAAAGCCCGGATCATGGATTTGCTGCGTACTGTGCCTACGATCGTAAACATCTACCTGGATCGGCCAGCAGTCATTCCTGATATCGCGGGTGCTGCCAAGGCGCTGATCGCTGATTACGGCGCCAGCGATAAATCGGTGTGCGAGGTATTGTTTGGCAATACTGCACCAATGGGTAAGCTTCCTTTTGAGTTGCCCTCTTCGATGGAGGCGGTAGCTAATCAAAAAACGGATGTGCCTTATGACAGTGAAAATCCTTTGTTTGCCTATGGTTTTGGCTTGGGGTATTAGGAGCCATCACCGAACAACTTCCCCATTTCAGGCTAGCTATTTTGGTGCAGCGCACTACCGTATTTATAGCAAATGATATGGTCTCATGAAAAAGGCGCAAGGAGCCTGCCTACCTGACGTACGGCAGGCAGGGGAGAATCGCAGTGCTGACCGATCGTTTTTTTTTGAACCACCTAAAGCAGCCTCAGGGAGGGCTTGTTATTAGACTTCCCTGAGACTACCTTGCAAAAACAGCTTCTCTATTCAAATTCAGTTGCTTATCTTTAAAATCTCGAAACGAATCAAGCACCTACCCATTAATTTTTGTCACTGAAAAAATTACGTTGATGAGGACGATAGGTACTTTGATTTTTGGTTTAGGGATGCTGGTAAGCTTGTTGGCCCAACAATCAGCAAATATGGCTTTGCTGGGGCAATGGGATGATGGTTCATTGCCGACCTTAGGGGGTGTCGTTTATAATGACATCTGGGGCTATGCTGTAGGTGGAAGAGAATTTGCGATTGTAGGATCCATAGGAAAAGTACATTTTTTTGAAGTTACTGATCCCAGTAATATCGTAGAAGTTGCTGCTATAGCTAGTGGTGGGAACTCTCGCTGGAGAGATATGAAAACCTACGGTACTAATGCTTATAGTGTTGCTGATGAACCGACCTCCAGCGAAGGGCTCCTTGTTTTTGACCTTGCAAACATTACAGGAACAGGCTCTAACAGGGTAACCCTCGTAGAGCAACAAACAAACGTGTTTACGCGTGCACATAACGTGTTTGTTGATGAAGGACACGGAATTCTTTATGTTACCGGAGTTAATTTAGGACATAATCTACTCGTTTACGACCTCAATACAAATCCAGCTAGCCCTTCTTTAATAGCTAGTCTCAACTTTGCAGCAGGATACATCCATGACGTCTACGTCGAAAACAATATTGCTTATTGCTCCCACCTGGGAAATGGGCTACATGTTTATGATATGTCTCCCGTTACCAACCCTCCTCAGGGACAAGGGCCTGGTACACCCGTTGAAATAGGGGTATTGACTGATTACCCTTTCACGGTATTTAACCACAGCAGCTGGGTCAGTAGCAACACCCTAGTGTATGCCGATGAAAAACATGGAAGCCCGCTGGGGATAGCCGACATTAGTGACTTGGAAGACATCCAGGTGCTAGGGAGTTTTTACTCGAATTTGCTCAATGTTGCTAACCCTTACAGCACGACTACTCCGCGTGGACCCATCCCTCATAATCCATTCATTGTGGGCAACCTCTGTATCGCTTCCTACTACCACGATGGCGTCTCGGTTTTTGACATCAGTGACCCTGCTAACGTGGTTCAGGTGGGCTACTACGATACGGATTTGGTTAGTACCAACTACAATGGTTACAACGGCTGCTGGGGTGTTTATCCGTTTTTACCATCTGGCAGAATCATTGCCTCGGATGTATTGAATGGTCTTTTTGTTTTAGAATACAACACCGCCCTCCCGGTCGAGTGGGCCACCTTTACGGCTCAGAAAGATGCCGACCGGGTACGCCTAGATTGGTCCACTACCAAGGAAGAAAACAACGCCGGGTTTATTGTACAACGCGCCGAGGGCAAGCAATGGATCAATCTTGCGCAGGTACTGCCCGAAGCCAAGCAGATCTACCGCAGCTACGATGAACATCCCAATGCGGGTTGGAATACCTACCGGATAGTACAGGAAGACTACGACGGAAGTCAGTCTTATTCTCGTCTGGCCACCGTTTTCTGGGGCGAAGCAACTTCCGAATGGTCGGTGTACCCCAACCCTATACGACCCGGAACTAGCGTGCGACTGAATAATGTAACGGATACTGATGGCTTGTGGCAACTCCACAACACCCAGGGGCAGACCGTGCTGCGTATGCAGGCGGAGCTTGTTGGTGGAGCGGTAAGCCTTCCATTGCCCTACCTCGCTAAAGGGGTTTATTGGTTGGAGGAAGTGGCTACGGGAGCGGTGCAAGCCCTGGTGGTGGAGTAGTTTAGTGGCATTGCCTTCAGTTGCTTCTTTAAATACAAGTCAGAGACTTGCGAACATTCATTTTGGGTCACAGCCCCAAAACAAGCGAGTGCGGTACCGCCCAATGCCCCACCTCCTTCCGAGCGGACACCAACTATGGTGCGAACCGCCAAGCCAGATAGTGCAGCCAATGCCCCACCTCCGCCCGAGCGGAGGACATCAGGTGGGCTTGGAGGGCTAATATCAGCGTGTAAGGCGGATCCTGAAGCGCGCCGCATACCAATCTTCCACCGGGAGAGGAGGACAATGGATGGTAGCGGTATGCGCACAGCGATAGCGAGCACATGAGAGCGAACATCCTCGTGCCGATCCCGGCATGGCCCCAAATGGCTTAATAGATAATTAATCCTACCAAATAGGCCAAAAGGAGCGAAAAACTTACCTTGACGGGAAAAAAGAATGAGAAGCTATTTACTCTTGCTAGCCATTGTGATGGTATTGCCGCTGGCAGCGCAAAATTCACTCTTGCAATCCGGTCCGATGCTGGGTTATTCGGAAATGCGGGAGGTGGTGCTATGGGTGCAAACGACGGAAGCCACTGAGGTTCAATTTGCCTACTGGCCAGAAAACGAAAAGGCAGCACTCCAACTGACCGACCAAATAACGACCACCAAGGCCAATGCTTATACCGCTAAACTCATTGCCGATATGGTAGAGCCCGGCACCAGGTACACCTACGAGCTACGCCTAAACGGTAAAGCCGTAAAATTGCCCTACCCTACCCAATTTCAAACCCAGCACCTTTGGCAGTGGCGCACCGATCCGCCCAACTTTACGGTAGCGGTAGGAAGCTGTAGCTACATTAACGAACCGGTCTACGACCGGCCAGAAAATGCGTACGGCGGCGATTACGACATCTTCACGCGTATCTACGAGCGCAAGCCCGACGCCATGCTGTGGCTAGGCGACAATACCTACCTGCGAGAGGCCGACTGGAATTCGCGCACGGGGATCATGAAGCGCTATACCCATACCCGTTCGGTAAAAGAACTGCAGCCGCTACTTGCCAGTACCCACCACTACGCCATCTGGGACGACCACGATTATGGGCCCAATGACAGTGACCGCAGCTACATCCACAAAGACAAGACACTAGAGGCGTTTCGGCTGTTTTGGGGCAATCCCAGTGTGGGTTTACCCGAAGCACAGGGCGGCATTACCACCGCATTCCAATGGGCGGACATGGACTTTTTTTTGATGGACAACCGCTATTTCCGCACGCCTAATAAGATGCAAAATGGTGAACCGATTTACTTTGGCAAGGTCCAATTGGAATGGCTCATTGATGCGTTGGTGGCTAGTAGTGCGCCCTTTAAATTTGTGGCTACTGGTGGCCAGATTTTGAATACGGAACCTGTTTTTGAAAACTACATCCGGCTGGCCCCCCAGGAACGGTCGTACCTCTTGTCGAGAATAGAAGAAGAAAATATCAAAGGCGTAATCTTCCTGACGGGCGACCGCCACCATACCGAACTGAGCTCCTATGTAAACGCCAAAGGGAATGCGGTTTACGATTTGACCGCCTCACCGCTCACCTCAGGTTCTGGCAGTAACCGCGATGGCGAACACAACCAATTTCGGGATGAAGGAACTTTGGTCGTTGCCCGCAATTTTGGGTTACTCAACTTTAGTGGCCCTTCCGGGGAACGGCAATTGCAAATTCAGATTTTCGATACCAAAGGCGAACCGCTCTGGGAGCGAACGATATTGCAGGCAAAGTAAGAGCTTGATAGAACGCAGATTTAACGGATCCAACAAGATTGACACGGATTTTTTTTAAAAAAAAACAATTATGCGATACTTATACCTTGTTTCCCTACTCCTTTATCTGGGAGCCTGTACTTCTAACACCGAGAATACTTCCTCCACTGAGGCAACCGATCCAGTCATCACCGACACCGCCCGTTGGGTGGTAGAACAGGCGATCCTGCAACACGGAGGTGCCGTTTTGGATACCAGCCTCGTTCGTTTTACTTTCCGGGAGCGAGCCTATACCGCAGCACGCACCGGTGCGGCGTTTTTGTACGAAAGGGAATATACCAATGAGGAAGGGCAAGTCATAAAAGATGCCCTCAGCCCGAAGACTTTTTCGCGTACCATCAACGGAGAGGTTGCCCAACTCTCTGAAAAAGACAGCTCGGCTTATGCCAACTCCCTCAATTCAGTCATGTACTTTGCTTTTCTGCCCTACTTTCTGACCGACCCCGCAGTACAACTGGAATACCAAGGGGTAACGAATGCTTTTGGACAACCTCATCACGAGTTGAAAGTTACTTTTCGCGCAGATGGCGGTGGAAAAGACTTTGAGGATGAGTACGCCTATTGGTTTGCTACCGATGATTTTACGCTGAATTATCTGGCATATAATTTTTTGGTCAACGGAGGGGGAGCACGGTTTCGGGAAGCCTATAATGCTCGAAAGGTAAAAGGCATTGTTTTTCAGGATTACCTCAACTACAAGCCCCAGGATGAGGCCCGCAGAGATATACTGGCGTTTGACGACCTTTTTGCGAAGGGCCAGCTGGATACGCTTTCGCGGATTGACTTAGAGGAAGTAGTGGTGGAGTAAATCTATTCAAGGCATAAGCGAAGTTGTTCAGCGCAAAAAAGCTGCTTTTGGCGTCAATACCGACGCACATTGTAGGATATTGCTATTTCTGCCCTTAGTTTAGGAAGGTTGATTAAGTAAATGGTGCAGAATATGAATTACTTCCCTATTGTCTTGATGGGTCTGGTGTTCTTGATTAGCTGTAGTAATACAGAGGAAAAAGCAGTTGATCTCTCGCTGACAAGCTCGACAAAAACTCCGGAGTTGTTTGCTAAAGACCTGGTGTCGACTGGTCTTTACGAACGTGATATCGCTATTCATCCTTCTGGTGAAGAGATCATTTATACGCTGGGTGACTACAAGCAGAATAAGCGTTGCCTCCTTGTCATCAGGAAGCAGGAGGAGCGTTGGGCATCTCCCGAAGTGTTGAACATATCAGGCCGGTACCAGGATATTGAGCCTTTTTTTGCACAAGGGGGGCAACGGTTGTTTTTTGCTTCCAATCGGCCCTTACACCAAGATTCCGCTGCCGCGGATTATAATATCTGGTACAGTGATCGTGAGGGAGACCACTGGGGAATACCAGTCCCCCTCAATGAAAACATCAATACCCCTGGAGACGAGTTTTACCCTTCCGTTGCGCGCAATGGCAATTTGTATTTTACAGCCACCAAAGCAGAAGGTATTGGTAGAGAAGATATTTACCTTGCTCAACTGGTCAACGGAGAATACCAACTGCCGCAAGTGCTAGACAGTACAATCAACACCAAATACTATGAATTCAACGCCTATGTGAGTCCAGACGAAGACCTTTTGATTTTCAGCGCTTACGGTCGACCGGATGATCTTGGTGGTGGAGACCTCTACCTTGCGCGAAAGGAAGGAGGTGCATGGATGCCCGCCCAAAACATGGGCCCAGGCATCAATTCTGACAAACTTGACTATTGCCCATTTGTCGATGTAGCTAGAAACACCTTTTACTTCACCAGTGAGCGAATGACCATCAGTGATACCTTACGTATTGGCAATATCGCTACCCTGCATCAGCTAGCCAATGCGCCCGGCAACGGGTTGGGGGATATTTATCGGGTTGTGTTTAAAGGGATGTAGTTATTCAAGGTAGCTGACAATTTTTAAAAAAGTCGGAAGTGGGAGGTCGGAAATCGGAAATTTGACCAACCAACAACCATCTATCAAACCTAGGCGTCGAGGTGCAACATCTCTACTGCTTGCGCGCGGTGGCCAAGGGGTTTTCTGTACGTAACATACGAAGGGCCTCCAGGACCATATCGTCTTGTTTGTTCCAAACGGCGAAGAAACCTTCATCACCATATAATTGGCGGGCAATCCGGGCCTTGAGGAAACGATTTATTTCTTTTACTACCCGGCTATTGCTAGGCACAGCGGTTTCTTCTCCCTGCTCGCGGGCATACTGGATGTACTCCTGAAAGACTTTATTGGGTACCTGATAGGTCTTTACAAAATCATCGAGGGTATAGCGGTTGGCAAGGTCTTTTTCTTGTTCAACGTATCGGAAAACAAAACCTGCGGCGTACTGACGCCAACGTAGGTAATCTTCCCGCAATACAAAGGTATCCAGCGGAACAAATACATCAGGGGTAATGCCACCACCACCGTAGACGACATAGCCACTATCGGTAAAGAATTTAGTCGTATCAGCAATCTGGATATTACCTTCTTCCGACAATTCGCCATTGATGAACCGGTCTTCCACATCATGGTCGTAGGCGGCCGCGTCACCCTCTTCGTAGTCTTTTTGGATGCATCGCCCGGAAGGGGTATAATAGCGAGCCACGGTAAGCCGCAAGGCCGATCCGTCGCGCAAGGGGTACTGCTCTTGAACGAGGCCCTTGCCAAAAGAACGGCGGCCAACCAGCACACCACGATCATGATCCTGTATTGCACCCGCCATAATTTCACTGGCCGAAGCCGAACCTTCGTCAATGAGTACAACTACCTGGCCTATGTTGTAGAAAGGACGGCCATTGGTACTGTATTCGGTTCTTTTCACCGTCCGGCCTTCGGTGTAAACCAACAATTTGCCCTTTTCAGGGAATAGCTGGCTGAGCATATTGGTCGCTTGCGTGAGGTAACCTCCAGGGTTGTGACGCAAGTCAATCACCAAATCAACCATCTTATGCTGCTCTACCAATTTCTCCAAAGACTGAACAAACTCATCATAGGTCGTCGCACTAAAACGGTTGACTTTGATGAAGCCGGTTTTTTCATCCAGCATCATCGCTACATCCACACTATGCACGGGGATTTTATCCCTTGTGATATTGAAACTGAGCAGCTCTTTCTGACCAGCCCGCTTGATGCCTACTTTTACTTCAGTGCCCTTTTCACCGCGCAAGAGTGAAAAAATATCCTGCGTGTCGAGTTCTACGCCCGCTACGATAGAGTCTTCAATGGTAACAATTTTATCGCCTGCTTGAATTCCTGCCGCTTCCGAGGGGCCTCCTGCTAGCGGTGTAACGACGACAATCGTATCGTCCAGGATCATAAATTCAACACCAATGCCATCGAAATTTCCTTCCAACTGCTCATTGATGGCGATAAGGTCCTCCGCTGAGATGTAGTTGGAATGGGGGTCCAACTCTTTCATAATCGCATCAATCGCCTGACTGGTGAGAGCATCTTCATCGGCATCCTCCACGTATTTTGCATCAATGTAGCGAAGCAATTCTTCGATCTTGCCCTGCCCTGCCAAACTACGGTGTAAACTGGCTAAATCGGCACCTCCCTGGCTGGCAGCACTAGCCGCCTGGTAGCGTAATCCAATAAACATACCTAGTGCTAAAACACCCGCCAATAAGAGGGGCAACCAGATACTAACTTTACGAAAAAAGGAATTGTCCTGTTGATCCATGCGAAAAAATTGAGGTGCCCTCTACATCACGTTCTTGGGCATTTAATACAAATTATACAAAAAAATGCGAATATTGTTTCTCTTAGTATTCGCGCAAAAACAAAATCACAATGAGCAAAGAAAAGGAAATTGATGATCTAGACCGCAAGATACTCTCTTTGTTGATGCAAAATTCTAAAAAACCTTACACGGAAATTGCCAAAGAACTCTACGTTTCCGGTGGAACCATTCACGTAAGGATGAAAAAGTTAGAAGATGCCGGCATCGTTCGGGGTTACAATCTTACCGTCAACTATGAACAGCTGGGCTACGATGTAGTTGCTTTTCTTGGAGTTTATCTTGACAAAAGCTCCCTCTACGACCAGGTAGCCAAAGAGTTGGCTAAAATACCCGAGGTCGTAAGTGCCCATTACACCACTGGGGTCTACAGCATTTTTGTAAAGATTGTTTGCCGAGATACGGGCCACCTCCGTGATGTGCTCCACGATAAGGTTCAGCCCATCAAGGGTATCCAACGGACAGAAACATTTATTTCATTGGACGAAAGCATCGACCGACCGCTGGATATTGTGGGCGATGGAGAATAACCTCAAAACTCCAGCCGCACATTCACCCGAATATTGCGCCCCTCCTCATCGGCATAATACCGCAGTCGATTGAGGTAATCTCGATAACGCTCGTTCAGAAGGTTGTTGAACTGAACGCCCAGGTGCAAGGTATTTCCCGACCAGCTAATGGCCCCTCCTACGCTAGCATCCAGCAACAAATAAGCTGGCGGCGGCGCGAGAAAATCCTGGCTCGCCAACAATCGCGTCTGCTCGAATACATAACGACCTCCCACCGTCAATTTAGGCTCCGTCAATTTGCCAACACTCGTTCCTAACCAACTGATCTCCGACTGTATCCGGTCGCTGGGTATATACACCAGCGGTTTTTCCTGGCTACGATCATAGCCTCTCACCATGGCATACTGGGCTTGCCACTGCCAGTGGGGGTTCCATTCATAACGTGCGTTTACATCCAGCCCCGCCAGGCGTGCATTCGTCTGCTGGTACCCAAAAACCGGGAAGGCACCACGAATGGTCAGACGCGCTTCCTCCTGAGGTTCCAAATAAATAAAATCGCTCACCAGCTGGTAATAAGCCGTTGCTTCCAACCAAAAGCTTTCGCTTAACTGTAAACTGTTCGTCCAGACCCCCTTTACAGACAGCTCCGGTTGCAAGCTTGCATTGCCTTCCTCAATACTTGCTACCCCCTGGTGCAAGCCCTGGCTGTAAAGCTCATTGACCTCGGGAGACCGACGTACCACCCCCAGGTTCAGCTTACTCGACCAGGCTTTGCTGACGCGGTATTGCCAACCAGCTGCCGCCGAATAATTGTGAAATCGGTGACTAAAACGCTCTACCCGTCGCGGCAAATCCTGAGTGATCGTCGCCACATCCAAGGCCACAAAATCGTAGCGTGCCCCCAGCTGGTACGACTGCCGATCGTGCTGCAACTGCCAGATAAAATACGCCGCTGGCAAATGGCTATTGTAATCGGGGATCAGCGGAAAAACACCTGTTCCTGGCTGATTATCGTTTTCGTTGTAACGGTATTGTAGGCCTATTTTTTTAGTAGCATGGCCCGCTTCATCTTGCCAAAACACATCCACAAAGTGCGACTGTAAAGCCAAATCCAAGGCAGCACGCTCAGATCGATCACCACGACGCACATCAAATTCCTCCCGCCGATTCAGCTGTCCGGCGTAGGTCAATTGCAAAGAACGGTTGGGGGCCAGGTAATACTTGGTATTGTATTTCAACAAATGATGTTGTACACGTTGCCGAGGTTCCTCCAATTCGTACGAAAAATTGGGCCGGGTATAAAAGGGCTCCTCTCGCCCAATGGCTGTTTCCAGATCTGTCGTATTGGCAATGTGCGCTCCCCGCAGAATCCCCACCTCCGTATGAAAGTAGCTGTAGTAGAGGGTATGAAACCAATGATCATTTATCGTTTTCTGAAGTTGCAATGCCGCATTTCGCTCCCGGACGCCCGTATTGCGCAAAAAATAATCCGGTGTCCGGTGGTCGCCGCCTTGCTTAAAGGTGCCAATCACTCGCCAATCTACCCAACTGCCTTTTTTCTCCAACCGTGTCGATACCGTATGCTGGCGGCCATTGGTTTCCAGCACATACTGGGTAGCACCGTGCAGGTGAGGGTCTTGTGGAATATTTCCTGGCTCCACCAGTACGGCTCCTCCCAGCGTATTGCCTCCATAGGCCAGGCTCTCCACGCCTTTGATGACTTTTATTCGATCCGCTGTAAAGGGGTCAATTTCCGGCGCATGGTCTACGCCCCACTGCTGCCCCGCCTGAATGATGCCGTTGTTGAGAATGGCAATCCGGTTGCCCGTAAGGCCATGAATAACGGGTTTGGCGATCCCGCTACCATTGCGAATCACGCTCAGGCCCGCAATGTTTTCGAGCAGGTTGGCCAGGTTTTTACCGGCACCCTCCTCCAGCTCCTGCCGCGTAAGTGTTTCCTGGCTTTGCCCGGCGTTGCGTTCTTGTTGTCCTCGCACTTCCACACTTTCCAGCAAGGCAGCTTGGTGAGCCAACGCAATCTGCAGTGTTGTATCACCACGTAAATCCAGAAAAATTCGCTCCGGATGGCACCCCAGATGGCTCACGCTGAGGTGATACTCCCCAGCGCAAAGCCCCCCCAACTCAAAGCGGCCATTATCATCAGTAGCGGTCCCCTCCCCTAGCTCTTCTATGTAGATATTGGCGTAGCTCAGTGGATACGCTGGCGAATTATCAAAGACCACGCCCGATAAGGTCAGCGAGCAATCTTGCGCTTGCGCAGACAGCCCCAATAAGGATAAGGTCAGGAGGAGAATCAATTTTTTCAATGGTAGATGGTTATTGATCAAGGGAGTTGAAACCTTTGCTGGGCCCCAACTCCCCGACCTATTAATAGACTTGTTCGGCCGGGAACATTTGGGGGCTGACTTGCTCTCTTTCGCTCCCACTTCGCAACCAAAGTGGTCACGTAGCTAAGGCTATGTTCCCACTTTGCTCGCTTGAGGGAACAAAAGATAGCGGCGTCTTCCCTCCAAAGCCCCCCGGACGAACAAGTCTAATTTACTGGATCACTATCGGAAACGCTACTTCAATATCCGTTTCCCCACCCGCGTTTGTGATGTCGCCATCTTTCACACCCGCAGCGTTCTTAGCGGGCTCGTGACGCAAAATTACCACCAGGTTTCCACTGCTGCTTGCACCACTGGTGCAGGTGGTCAGTAGCCCTAGTGGATTGCCATCAGCATCCTGGTCGGCATAGCTCACCGACAGGTTGAGACCTCCATCAGTCGCAAAGAAAAACTGATGCTCTTCCTGCTCGGCTTCTATCTCCTCGGTGATATCTTCTACCGGGGTCTCACTCTCATTTAGCAAGGTGATTGTAGCATTATAAACGGTATTGGCCGCCAGTGTTCCACCCGTGATCGTAGGAGCAATAGCACCATCACCATCGGGATCAGAGAACACCAGGCTCACCACATCGCCACCGCCCTGGGGCGTCAGTACAATGGTCATGTTCGTAATCAATTCTTCTACGACGGGGATAACGACCTCATCGTCTTCGCACGAAAAAAACACCGTCGCAACGGCAAGAAAAGCTAATACTGAAAATTTATGTAGAGACATTGTTGTTGATTTTGATTTGAGTGTGCTACTGATTAGTGGTGGTTATCGTTAAGGGGTATAGGGCTAAGGACGTAAGGCTGAGGGCCTGGGGTACCCACCTGTAGCGATACCACAAAATTGTAGCACAATCATTTGATTTTTTGATTTTAAGAAGATTGTTGGGGCCTCCCTCCCTAAGGTCGGGCGCTAGGCTCCGTAGTTCGCTGTTCGCTCAGCCAGCCTGCCCCTCAGCCGGGGCAGCTACTGCGCAGCGCTAGGCCGTGCAGCAGGCGAGCGTTCCCACAAAATGAAATGGTTTGTTTTTAGCCACAGAAATACTAAGTAAAAAGACGGAAATAACTGCCTGCTTACCGCAGGTAGGCAGGTTTAATTCGTCACTAATACACAAAAATCCTTTTGTGCTTTTTTGTATTTCCGTGATTTAGTGGCTATTGACCCACCGTCACTTAGTGTGTAAAACTACCCCATCACTGGCGGGCCTCGCGCCGGAGCGGTCCGAAGGCTTGGACGCTCATTAAGTCCCAGGTAACAAAACACTTCTACAGAAGGTACCCTAGGGATTTCAAGATGGATTTTTGTTAAAGAAAAAGAAAGCGGAACGAGCAACGAGTGACACCACTGACACTCCTGCTCTGCATGGCTAAGGTGGGCCGGGTGATCACAAGCATCGGCTGCGCCTGCGTGAAAAATGCTGCGGTGGCAAGCATCAGCTTCATCAGCTCCGGTATGTTGCTCAGCTTGAAGATGGCTGTGTTCCAACTGGTGATAAACCGACTGCTGAAACTGGCCTAGCAAAAATGGCAAAAGGCAGCCCACTACCCCCATTAGGCGTAGCAAAGAAATACCGGCCTTGCGCTCTTTTTGCAACATAATTGCAAATATAACATCCCTCCTTTACTTTTGTTGATAAGCACCCAAAAAAGTCTAACTTACTTTTCTCTCCAAATTCCATCTGCCATTTTTTCTTCTTTCACGATCTCTCGCCATACAGCCCGCACGTCCATTGTAGCTTGCGTTTTAAAAAAAATGTACCCGGGGTCTCGCGCCAAAGGATGCGCTATACTGTCGACAAAAATCATTTCATTGAAAAACTCCGACGTTGGATGCCACTCATCGTAAACTTGCAGCTGGTGGTCAAAATCCACTTCCTGCGGGATCCACATCGTAAAGCTGGAACTAAAACTGAGGCATTCCGGCAAGCCGTATTCCTCCCGATGAAAATTCAAGACCCCCGCCTGCCCGTAGTTGTCGGCGTAGAGCATGGTCTTGCTTTGTTGTTCGGGGGTCAGGCTGTGATAGAAGGTCGCTACTTTTGCAGGCAACTCTTCCCAACCGTGCATGTCGGCAAAATCTTGAGGCAGGGTACGGACCACTCCGTCTTCCCAACGCAAGGGACCCGTAAGTCCGTAATGATCTTTAAAATAGCTACAGTAAGCTTGCATTTTTTCTACCGACATCAAAGGTAGGCCGTAGGGGATAATCGGCGCATTGAGTACCAACATTGCGGGCAACAAAGTCCAGGCAAAGCGCCCCAACCAGCGTTCCCACATCACTCCACCGGCCGCCAAGAGCATCCCGTAAGCACCAATGGTGTAATACGCCTTACCACTCAGCAGCAACAAAATGCCCAGGGTCAACAGAAACGCCCAGCCCAGGAGTCGGTAAGGAGCCAACTGCTTTACACGCAAAAGTGCCCATAAGCCTACGACCCAAACCAGGGTGCCACTCCAATGAAACATCAGCTGGGGCAGTAGAAAATCAGCGGGCGTCATGTATACCAGTTGCGTTCGAGCCAGCTCATCCATGTGTCGAATAACGGGCCAGTCATAGCTGTACTGCCAGTAAAGGTTGGGGCTGGCGATCAACAAGGCCAAGCCTACCGCCAGGTAGGGATGCGGACTGAGGAGCTGTTTTCTTTCCTTACTCAAGAGGAAAGCCGCAGCCAAGGCTAGTAAAAAGAACACAATGGAATACTTGGTTAAAAAACCTAATCCCGCTACTATCCCCAGCGCATACCAGTAAGTTGGTCGCTGGTACTTGATGATCCTGACCACCAAAAAAGCGGACAACAACCAGCAAAACTGATTGAAACTCACGGGCTGAAATAAGTTGTTGCTTCCCAGATAGGCCGGCGACAAAAGAA
Organism: Lewinella sp. LCG006; assembly: GCF_040784935.1. GTDB lineage: Bacteria > Bacteroidota > Bacteroidia > Chitinophagales > Saprospiraceae > Lewinella. The sequence continues at coordinate 1,075,280 of NZ_CP160680.1, forward strand.
AGGCCCCGCCCGCAATGAGCTGAGCTTGTTTGCGACCACCAAAGTCCCGTGTCATTGCTCCTACCAAAAAAATAGAAACAGCTCCCACCAAGGCTGGAAAAAACCGAACCGCGAAAATAGTATCTCCCAATAAGCCACGTGCCAGTTTACCCAGCACCGCAATCATGGGTGGCACTTCCAGATAGCCCCACGCCAAGTGGTCGCCTTCCGCCAGATAGAGGTACTCGTCGCGGTGTAAACCGTAGAAGTCGTGCGAATAATAGTGCAGTGCTAATTTCAGAATAGCCAAAGCCAGGAGGCCCTGCCAAAAAAGCTTGGGCGTAGTGCGCTGAACATCGGTCATGGTGCTCTTTTATTTTAAAGATAGCAAAGAGGGGGCTTGTCCCCTATGAAGGAGGTTTTTAAAAGTCGGAAAGCGGAAGTGGGAAGTCGGAGGTATTTGGGGTTGATGGGATGGAAAGATGTAAGGATTTTTCTGGCCGGGCCTAACAGCACAAAATTTTGTATTAGCTCCTATTCTAATTCTTGCTTTACAAGAATTGAAAATAGTTCAATATGATGATATTCTATTATGAATTTAGAATATGGTTCCTCAAGGCTATCACTCATACGCTAGAGGAGTGCCTTTAAAATAACATCCTTATACCCAGGCTGTACAAGCTGATGCTTTTTTGATGCGACGGATTTTAGCGCTTTCTTGGCAAGCAAAATTGATGCGTAAAGTTGCCCTCAGCCAGGTTGCGCGGGCTTCAGTCCGCACTCATAGAAAGGAGAGAACTCGTTGCGGGCTAAAGCCACGCGACCACGAAGTAGCAGCGGAGCTAAACCTGAATTAACACCAGATTGAACACCCCAAGTGTAAAAGTGTAAGGTTTTTCAATTATATTAGGAATAAATGTCCGCCTTCTAAGCTCGTATAAAACAAGTTGGTGGTCAGCAAAAATGAAAAATGAAAAAAATAGACTCAAAAGAAATCGGCGAATTACTCCAAAATGAGGAATTTGACGATTGGTGGGAAAGTGAACCGATACAAATTCCATTGCTCGAAAATAAAGCATTGAAAATAACACTTATGGATTTTGTTCCAGAAGAAGATGATGAATTCTTAGCTGGAGCAGATAATACCTTGAAGAATTTCCTATCAAAGAAAGAAGAAGAAAGGTTCGACCTTTCAGATTTAGTATATAAAAACTGTATGGAATTTTTAAATGCTATTGGATATGATGAGATGGACAAAGCTTTGTGGGAAATAAAAAACAAAAACGAAATATGGAAGTATGTATACCCGCAAGAAATTCACATAACAAGGAGACACAGAAGAGATGAGGATGTTTATTTGAGCATAATCTGTGAATGTGAGTGGGAACAAGAACATGGACTTCAACTTGTCTTTAGAAGAGGAAAGCAGATAACAAGAATTAGTAGCCAGGATGGACATTTAACAGAAGCAGACGCATATGACAAACTTGATGAAGAAGATGAACTATTAAGTAAGTTTAAAGGAAATTAAAGCCCAGCTCATCAAATCATCACAAAGAGCAGGTCTTCCTCTTGAGCCAACTGTGCCACTATTTCGCCTTTGTTGTTCCAGTTGGCAGAGCGCCCGGCACCTATGAAATCATCGGCAGGACCGACGTTATTGACCATCATCACCGGGATTTCGTTTTCGCGAGCGATCATCGCCAAACGCTGGTGGGCATTTTCGACGCCGCTCGCCGATTTGGCCACACTCGCCAGGTACATTTCGGCGCCACCTGCAGTGGCTGCCTGGGCGTGCTCAAGGACGGAAAGCTCATAGCAAATGGCAAAGGCAATTCGCCTATTCTTGACAATCAGATAAGGGAAATTATCACCACTGACGAAATACGGTTCTTCATCCGGATGCAAGTACTTTTTGGAGTAGACCTGCCGCTCTGACCAGGGCTGAAACAGTAGCAAGCTGATACAAACGCCAGTCTCTTGTTGAGTAGGTGCACCAACCCCAATCACCAGTTGATAGATATCGCTGAGTTGTTGAAAAACCTTTAATCGGGCATCCTCTTGGGTAAAGGCCAAATCTTTGGCTAGGGAGGGTTCGTAGCCCGTGAGCGACAATTCAGGAAAGATGATCATCGCCGCTTGCGCTGCTGCAGCCCGTTCGATAAATGCTATGTGCTTGCGTAGGTTCACCCCCAAATCACCGGGCACTAATTGTATTTGAGCTAGGGCTATTTTCATGCTGTAGCACTTTGTTTTTATCAATCCCCCCTTATGCTACAATGGTCTAGCATGCTTGTTCTCTGAAATTTTCTTGGCTCCTTGTTGTAAAGTCTTTAGCTCCTCAACAAATAAAGTCAATTTTTCTATTGAAACATGCTCCATTACCACCACTTTGAACCAACGAGGGGTCAAGTGATTGTCAGGAACCAATCCAAACTTTTGCGTAATATGGTGATTCAGAAAATGCGCTCTGATGGTTACTATATTCGACATGGGGTTTCGATAATACGCTACCTCCAATTGTTGCAATTGCTTGCATAACCATTCTGCTCGTTTTTGGAGTATTAGTATCTTTTCGTACCAACCGAATGGTCCATTTTTTACTAAAATCATCCAAACAGCAATAGCATTTGCCCCTGATCTACTGCCTATCAAGGTAAAGTCCTCTCCCTCTACATAGCTTGCTTCTTGTGTATTTACGTTATTGATCAGCCCTTTTCTTATTAGGAAGATACCGGTGCCATAAGGAGATTGGGCCATTTTATGCGCATCGAGCGTAAATGACGTTATATCAGGATTTTGGAAAGTGAGTAAGCTATCCTCATCGGTAAAAGGGGAATAAAACCCACCATAAGCTCCATCCACGTGAAGCTTGAACTCACATGAAAATTTCTTCAAGGAGGAGGTCAATACTTCGATATCATCAACAGAACCAAACATGGTTGTCATCATATTACAGACAACAATGAAATATTTTTTACCCTCCTTTTTCGCGCGCTGTAATACCTCTTCAACTGCCGGGCGGCTAATTGCTCTTGTTTCTTCATCAACCGCTATTTTATAAATCGCTAATGACAAGAGATTGGCTGCTTTATCCATGGAATAATGACTATCCTCACTGCATACTATCGCTATTTCCGCTTGGTTGGCTGAAAATTTATTCTTAAAAAAGTTTCTGTATATCCAGATCGCCTGGATATTTGCTTCGGTTCCTCCTGACGCTACGTAGCCATCTTGCTCTTCATAATTTCCTTTCAGAATATCGACTGCGCAGATTTCAATCAGTTCTTTTTCAATGGCATGTGTCCCTGCAAAGAAGGGTTCCGATTTGCCTAAAGTATGGCACCCTATATGATTAGGATTTTTGACCAGCGCATACATGAATGGCGCTTCTTTTAAGAAAGATGCATCTTGATTGAATACCTTATCATCTAAATAAGAAGCAGGCACGCCAAGTGCTCCTTCTCTATCATAATTGATGTTTTTCTCAAGTGCATCGAACACCCTTTTCTTTATTTCTTCTTGTGATTTTATCGTCCAGATTTTTGTCATCTTTCTCTTTTGAATCGCTGTAAGAACTTGAGTAGTGATCGCCCGCAAAAAGGGACCCTACAAGATAGTATTTTGCGTGGATCTTTACTTTTGTCTTGATATGCTTAAGGGGTTGTTTTCTTTTCTTTCCCGTAAATATTCATCACCATACCAGCAATAATAAGCAGAATGCCCAGCATGGGTAACAAGGCATAACCTTCCCCAAAAAAGAGATAACCCATGATGAGGGCGTAGACCAACTCCATATATTTAAACGGGGCCAGCACACTGGTTTCGGCATGCTGAAAGGCCTTGGTCATAAAAGCCTGACCAAACAAACCGAAGATACCAATACCGATCACAGAGTTCCACTCGTCTGGTAAAGGGTACCGCCAATAAGAGACAAAGCAAAGCCCTACCAGCATACAAACGACCATGAAGTAATTGATGATCGTGAGGAAGTGTTCTTTGTCGCTGAGGTAGCGAATAAGTACAAATACCATTCCGAGAAAAAAGGCAGAAGTGAGCACCAACCCAAGACTGAGATAATCGATCCTGAGGTCAAATCCTTTGATCACTATCACCCCCGAAAAGGCAATTACAAAACTGATCCATTGCCAAAGGCTCACCTTCTCTTTGAGGTACAACCACGCTAATACGGCTCCGAAAATAGGCCCCAAATAACGAATAGATACCGCCGAACCCAGCGGGATTCGCTGAAGACCCATAAAGAAGGTTGCCAAAGAGATGACACCGACGACAGATCGGGCAAGCAATAATTTCGGGTTATTGCCTACTATATCTATCCGTCGATAAAGCATATAGGGGAAAATAAAAACGAAAGAACCAAAAGCTCTTAAAAAAACGACTTGCAAGGGGTGCATTCCCGAGAGATCTTTGGCCATCGCATTCATGATGGCAAAGGAAAGGGTTGCGACCAGGATATAGATAATCCCCTTGGAGATAACCTTCAATTTTATGGAAAGTAGGTGTAAGAAATTGAGGCAGCGGGGATAAGCTCGAAAAAGTTTATCCCCGCTATCTTTAGTAATAGAGCTAATGCAGAAGATTAATCATCAAAATCATCTTCTGGCTCATCGGCAATTTCATCACCTAGGTCATCGGTCAATTCTTCTGTCTCTCCAAGGTCATTGTCATCATTGGCGTTGAAATCATCCAAAAAGTCGAGATCATCGTACTTATCGGCGTATTTCTCTCTCGCTTTCGCTTTGAGGATACCATCGTCATCATAGTCATCGTCTTCTTCGATGATGTTGGTTGCCCGCACGGGGGTCATACGAATGAGGTAATAATAATCTTCCGTTTCGAAGGGTAAGCCCATCTTGCGTTGCCCGTCTCTGTTAACAAACGAGATCAAGTGTTGACTGAACCCTCGTGGATATACCAATTTGATTTGTTCGACTACTTCCGGTGGAAGTTTTTCATAATCTTTAATCACTTTTGGCTTGCTCATGCTCTAAAACTTTATTTATAAATTCCAAGGTGTAAAATACGTCCTCCTGTTTGATTGACCGGGCTTACGCTTTTGCCAATAACGATACCATCTGCTGGTGCGTGATAATCTTTGATTTTGGTGCCAAATATATCTCTAATTGTTGCAATTAGCTGCCCTTTCTTGATTTCTTCCCGCAAATCTACCCAAACAGTGAGCAATCCCCCTACATCGGTATAAATCCAAAAGGATGAATTGCACAAAACGGTAGGTTTAGCGGGTGCTTCTATCTCATCATCGACCATCTTCAGGTGGCAAAGAACATTGTGAATGCCCGTAATACCGCTGCGAATCAAGCGTTTCTGAAAAGTATTGGGATTACCCACTTCCAGTGTAATAGCAGGAATACCTCTTTCAGCCATTGCGCCACGCAAGGTACCATCCGAAGCGGGATTATGCACAATAATATCAGCATTTTGCAACAATGCCAACTCCTTCACCACTGGATGATCCATATTGGCACGAATATAATAAGAATTGACTCTTCCCTGGCTTGCAGTATGTAAATCGAGTAAATAATCGAAATGTTTTACCAAGCGATCAATAAAACGGAAGGCATACACCTGGCTTACATTCCCACCATCTTTACCTGGCATGATGTGATTGAGGTCAACCCCATCACTGAACCGGCGGCTCCGGCGGACAAAAGAAGGCACATTCACTACGGGTACGCCTACGATGGTACCTTTGAGTTCTTCTACTTCTACTTCATTAAATAGCCGTTGGATGACCGGGATACCATTCAATTCATTGCCATGAATAGCAGCAGTAAGCCCGAGTACTGGGCCATCCTCTATCCCGCGAGCAACCATTACGGGAATACAAATAGGGTTGGAAAACCCATCAGAAATGATTTTCAGCCAGTAATTGCGCTTGGTACCCCGGGGAGTATCTTTCAGATTAAAATCCAAAATCATCGGCAGGCTATCCTGCGTAGTGGGTATCAGCATAAATAAAAATTTTATCAATTGTTGGTTGAAGAACGGGGCGTCCCGTTTGTTGTTCAGCTTGAGGAAAGCCTCCTATACTCAGGGTATTGATTTCTGAAAGCACGCGTTTACCATCATCATCCATCAAGGTGTCGGCTCCGTAGATGAGGATACCTGCTTGTTGGAGTTTAGGATTTATATGAGCAATAATCGCTTCCTCATCGGAGGTTGGCGTGGCAGGTACTGAGGTTCCTCCCTGTGCTACATTGCACAGCCAGGAATCGGGCGCAGGTAAGCGGAGCGAAGCTGCCATAATTTGCCCTCCTGCGACCAGAATTCGTTTATCACCCTGGTTGACATTTTTCAAGAACTTCATGCCCAACATACCCTCTGTTTCTAGAATATCCTCAATCCCCTTGAGGTAAGTAACGGTATTGTGCAAGCTCGTCCCATCATCCAATGTGGTTCCATCAATTTTGAGCAGGCCGCGGCCTCCATATTCTCGAAGAGGTTTCAATACAATTGGGAATTTAGCGGCAAAATCCAGCACCTCCTCCATAGATCGGCATAATTGCATATTCGGGCAAACCTCGGGAAAATTTAACAGAAATTGCTTGGTACTGGTTTCCACAATCCCCCGGGGGTGGTTGACGATGGCTTTCCCATCCAATAAAGTGGCTAACCACATTAGGAATTCATCACTAATGGGCCGAGGTAAGCGCAGAAAAATGAGGTCATAATCCTTAGGGTCCACCACTCGTAGGCCTTGGGTAAGATAGTCCCCCTCATCGGTGTAGGCAAAATCCGGGGTAACCGCAGCTACCTGCAATTGTTCACCATTTTGCGCGGTAAAAAAGGAATCATTACCCGCCCAGGCTCTGGTTGCGATGTCAATCTCCGCGCAGCGTGGATGGTTGAGCATTTGCCTTAGCAATGCATAAATAGAATTTTCGGTGCTATGCCCCCGGTGATCCGTCAGGACTAGTACCCTATACTGTGCCTTTATCATAACATTATTTCATCCAGCAGCGTCGAGTCATCGTTTAAAGATTTGAAAAGACGCATGCGAAATTTACCTTTACTGTTGTAAAGATTTTTACACATTTTATCAATAGCGATAGTGGACAGTACCGTTTGAATATAAGCCTCTACGAGATCATCCAGACCAAGCCCTAGTTTATTAAAATCTCTCCGGTCCATCAACATCAAACGATTGGTATCTGATCCCCATTCATTTTCAGCGTGCTTGATGGAGAGGTTGGTACCCAGCATGCTCCACGAATCGCTTCCGGAAGTGATCTGATCAGCAAGCGGCTCGGCTGCCCGTCGTGAATACACACACAATGGCTTGATTCCGTTTTTGGTACTACTGACCATTAGACGTAAATCCGTCACGTAAGTTTCTCCTTTAGCTGTGGGAATAGTGCCAACATGGTAAAATTTGCCTGCACTGCTGGTTGAGCTCCAATTATAGTTACCGATTAAACTTTGCACAATGAACCGCTGGTACTCCATGTCCAGGTCCATAAAACTATCCAACTCCTTTTCACTGATGATGGTATAGACGCCTTGGCCGGCATTACTGTAAGGAATTTTAATGACCGCTTGCCCACCTAGCTTTTGTACCCACAGTGGAATTTCTTCCCGACTGACATCCCAGATCGTTTCTGGGATATTGATTTTCAAGCCGTGGGGGTGCAGTTCAGCGTTATAAATATCATAGGCTTTGGCGGCCACCATCTTATTGCGTCCTCCGGCCAGGCAGGCCACAATAGGGTTGAGCAATTTGGTTTTACACTGCAACGGGAGGCGATTCCAGGGTTTCTGAGTGACATAGCGAAAAGCTGCCCGCAACCGTACCCAATCACCTTCTTGCTTTACGTAAATCCAGTCGTTCTCTACCTTGATGTGCTGGTTGTTTTCTCCCTTATAATAAGGAATCAGTAATACCTCTTCTTGCATCACATCCGCAATAACGGCAGCATACCCAGAGGTTTCCATGAAATTCTTATCGTAAATCAGGCCCAGTCTTCCTTCCTTTTCCTTTTCTTTTTTCTTTTTCAACAGTGGCTTGAAGGTACGTTCGATCAACAAACGATAGGAGCCATCCTCCTTATTATCATCTAAAAGCGGCATCGACTTTTGCCCAGAAGGGCAAGAGTTGTTTTCGAGAATGACCATCTGGCGTTTCCCCGTTGCGGAGGTGGCATTGATCAGGTCGGCACCACTCCACAGAAAGTATTTGCACTCATAGTCGAGCACTTCTTCCAACTTAGCACGATTCACCATGGGGTGAAGGTGGCAGTAGCGAGTGATGATCCTTTCTTTGGAAAGATTGAGGAAAAAGCTCACCATTGGATGTATCGTCGCATTAAGCGCTTTTGGGTACCAATGGTTCTCGCTGCGAAAGCTTCCAGGTTGGATGGAGGCTATGTTAGATGGATGTTCGATGATACTAAGTTTTAGTTGGGATAGGGTAATCCAAAATTCCCCGCAAATATGTTTGCTTTATCCCAAGTATACTAATGAAAATAAAAATCATTCGTATTTTTTTCCCATTACATCCTCAATATCATACCAGCCTCTATTTGGTCGAGAGAGGTCGCATTTTTGAAGTATTAAATCTGAACAATTATTCAAATTACTTCAAACATACATTAACATGCGACTTTTAACTATTCTCTTTTTTCTTCTTTCCTTTTCTTCTCTGGCGACTGCCCAGGCTTACCTCTCTCCGCAGCTGACCGAAGCACTGGCCTTGGGAGAGCCTTTAGAAGTAGTGGTAGCTTTTCAGGGCAATGATGCTCCTACTGCTGCTGACCTTAGCTTATTGAATACTTTAGGGATTACTCAGGGAGCAACTTTACAATCGCTACCGATTGCAGGAGTGATTGCAACCCCGGCACAAATCAATTCGCTGGCAGCCAACCCCAATGTAAGGTCCATTTTCCTCAATTATGCGATTGATTATGAAAACAACAGGGCAACAGCGATTACGGGTGTTGATCAATTGAGGACTGACCCCATCATTACCGCCCAAAATGGTGGCCTGCCCGTTTCTGGCCATGGCATCGGCGTCATCATTAATGATAGTGGTGTAGATGGCACTCATCCCGATCTTGAGTTTGGTGCTAACCTGGTGCAAAACGTAGCAGCTCACGCCAACCTCAATTCCTATTCCAGTATTTTACCCTACACACCTATTGAGGATGTACCCAACACCGATGCGGCCGGAGGACACGGTACCCACGTTGCGGGTATTGTAGGAGGTACCGGTATGGCTTCACAGGGGCTTTACGAAGGCGTAGCTCCTGGTGCCGACCTCATTGGCTACGGTGCTGGTGCCGCGGTAGCATTGTTGGATATTCTATCCGCTTTCGATTACGCTATTGTAAAGCAGTTTCAGTATGGTATTCGCGTAGTGACCAACTCTTGGGGAACAACCAGCGATGTAGGTACAGATTTCAACCCTGCGGACCCTATCAACGTAGCTACAAAAAAATGTACCGATCGTAATATTGTCATCGTATTTTCGGCGGGCAACTCCGGTGCTTCTTCTGGAACGATTACGGGGAACTACAAAAAAGCACCTTGGGTCATTTGTGTCGCTGCCGGTGACAAGCAAGGTCGCCTGACGGATTTCTCTTCGCGTGGCCGTGCTGGCGTTGGCGGTACGGTTGTTGTTGATGGTCAGACATTCACCTGGGAAGATCGTCCTACAGTTACTTCACCAGGTAAGGCGATTATTTCTACACGAGCGATCTCACCAATTGGCTTGTTAGGTACACCTGATGATATTGAAACGATTGAGCCTGCCCACTTGCCCTTTTATACCACTCTTGATGGCACCTCTATGGCCGCACCTCACGTAGCGGGCATTGTGGCCTTGATGTTGGAAGCCGACCCTACCCTGAATCCTTATGAAGTAAAAGCCATCCTGCAACAAACCGCTACCAACATTCCCGGTCGTGCAGGTTGGGAAGTAGGTGCTGGCTATGTAAATGCTTACGCCGCGGTAAACACCATCTTTGGCAATGCCAGTAATTACGGTAGCTCCTTGAATATCAATCGCAACTTTAATGGAAATGTAGTAACCGCTAGTAGCACCGAGAACTTCGCCGTAGACTATTTCCCTGGCGATACCGAACAGCTTACTTTTGAAGTCGCTCCAGGCACGACGAGCCTGGAAGCCAAGACCGTAGTAGGTGGAGTACTGGGCGAAACGGGTAACCTCTTGAATTTGGTATTGTTCTCCCCGAGTGGTCAGCGCTACAGTGCGGGTATTCCGGTAACTTTCACCTTGAGTGTTGGACGCGGAGTAGCAGTAGCCAGCCCTGAAGCAGGTACCTGGACCCTCAGCATTGAAGGACTAAATGGCTTGGCCTTACCAGAAACGGTAGAGGGCACCATCACCCAAAGTGTTATTTCCGGTGCTACCGGCCTGGATGATGTAAATGGTCACCCCAATGAGGCATCTATCCGCCTGGCAATAAGCAACCGTTTGATGGACAGCAATGGCAGCAATTTTGAACCAACAGCTTTGTTGACTCGACTGGAACTTGCTGATTACCTTATGATGGGTCAGGGAGTACGCCAGTATTTTTCCTCAACAGGAGTACTACAATTCCCCACACTTAGTGGCAATGCCAGCCTACTGGCCGAGTCAGTGATGGCTATCGGCGCTGCCTTGCGGGATGGTCAATTGAACAACAGTCCGCTAATGACAACAGCGACCAATGGCTTTGTTCCAAACGGCACCGTGACACGCGCCGAACTGGCCTACACCCTGGCCCAAAGCCTTGGCTTGGAAGACTACGCCAACTCGCTCGCTAATGACCCAATCACCGTAAATGTTGATGGAGAAACCATTGAAGTAGAGGATGCCAACGACATTCCTACGGCCTTGCGCGGACACGTACAAGCAGCCCTCAATCTTAACCTGATCAATGTTTACTACTCGCTTACGCAAAATCCTTTTGGCTTAGGGTTTACCATCCACGCCCACTTTCAGCCAAATGCGGAGATCAGCAGAGTGGAGTTTGCCGTGATTGCTACCCGTACTTTTGAGCAGTGGGTGAACCCTACCCAAAACTTCACAGTTCCCCAAAGCGACACCGCCAATGCTGATTTTGACCTGAGTGTCTACCCCAATCCTACGACAGATCGTTTGTTTGTAAAAACCAACATGTTGGAGAATGAAATAGCAGGCAAAGTAAGCTTGCTGAACAATAGTGGGCAGGTTGTTTACCAAAACCAGACCCTTCTTTTCCCTTACGGAGAAATCCAGGTAAACGTAGCAAATTACCCAAAGGGGCAATATTTTCTACGCTTAGAAACGGCAACGGGTGAGCAGTATACCAAAGCTATTGTACTGAACTAATACCTTGAGTTGATTGATCAATGTTTTTAAAACCCCGTTATTAGCAGCCTGCTAATGACGGGGTATTTTGAAGTTTTATTCACCTCAGAAATGTACCCCCTATGAAATACTTTTTCCTCCTCCTTACCTTCCTTTTTCAGCAAAGCATCATTGCCCAAGACAACTTCAGCGAAGATTTTGATCTTAACCTCGGTACGCTGAACAATCAAAATCAATGGAGTGGCAATACCAGTTTCCAAGTAACAACTGACGGCATGAACCTTGCCAATTATCCCCAAGACAACGCAGACGGGCAGGTACTAACATTGCAGAGTAGTGGTGGAAATATTGGTCGCGACAACCTCTTGGCGACCTCCCTGGCCAGTGGCGCAGCCTATCTATCCTTTCTGGCTCGAATTGACAATGAGGAGCAATTGCCCACCTTTCCTGATTATCAGATGGCTTTAGAAAAAGAGGCTTTCACGAATACTTTTGGTGGCTTCGGTTTTTATAAAGACCCATTAAATGGTGTAATAAAAGCCGCACTAACGACGCAGTCTTTAGCGGATGAAGTAACGAGTAGCATAACCTTTACGACGGCTACCGTCTATCACATCGTCTTGAAATACGAATTTGTGGTGGCTGGCAACGACCTGCTCAAAGTGTTCATCAGTGACACGTTCATGTCCAAAGAGCCAGCTTCACCTACTTTAACCACCACCGTAAATGGTACTGGTCTACCCGATCAAATCGGTCGCATCTTGATCAATGCTCCCGCAACGAGTAGTAACATGATGGTAGTAGATGGTATTCAATTCGGCAACGCCTGGAACGGCTTTTTTGACCTCGGCCTACTCCCGGTCGAACTAAGTGATTTTCGGGGAGAACACCATGAAAATGGCACGCTGCTTTTCTGGCAAACCCACTCAGAACACAACAACCAAGCTTTTGTGATTGAACGCAGCGGCGATGGTAAGACATTCAGCAGCATCGGTGAAGTAGCGGGTAGCGGCGACAGTGAGTACACCATCAATTATCAGTTTACCGACCCTAAGCCCGACTTGGGTAGAAATTATTATCGCCTCACCCAAATTGATTTTTCGGGCGAACGTAGCCTAAGTGACATCATCACGGTCAACGTTTCAACTAAGCCTACCAGGATTCGCCTCTACCCGAATCCTACCAGTGATTTCCTCACAATTGTGTCTCACCCCAACAGCACGAACAACATCTTTATCCGTAGCAGTAATAACACTTTGATGCCCCTGAACATGATGGAACAATCCTCTTCTCAGCAAGTGGTTGATGTTCGCAGTTTTGAACCCGGCTGGTATGTTATTGAAATACACAACAACCAGATGGGTAATATCCGGGAGGTCTTTGTTGTGCAATGAGTGGTTATTGTCCTCCCTTCCACTGATTACCCACCCCGTTTCACTTCTCTTTTATCCCCCATTTCCGATTTTACCCTAACTTTAGGAGGTTTATAGTCTGCTCTGGCAGGCTATATTTTTTTTGACATCATTGTTTCACTTGACTTAAAATCGCATTATGACTAATCGCTTACTAGTGCTCGTATTTATGTTGTTCACGGCCTTTACCTTGGCGACTGCCCAGGAAGAGGTCAATAAGGACATCAATGACCTGATCCGCAAACACGGTCTGGACCAAAGCCAAGCCATGGAAATTGCGGGCTGGATCACCGATGTCTATGGCCCGCGACTGACCGGCTCGCCCATGCTGGACAAGGCCACCGAATGGGCCCAAAACACCCTGACCGAATGGGGTATGACCAACGTACATTTGGAAAGCTGGGGGCCTTTTGGTCGCGGCTGGGAAATGACGCATTTTGAAATGCACGCTAATGGGCCCGGCTACTGGCCAGTCATTGCCTACCCCAAAGCCTGGTCACCTTCGGTAAAGGGCACTGGAGAGGTCATCTATCTTCAGGCCACTAATGAGGAAGAGCTGGCCACTTACAAAGGAAAATTGAAAGGCAAGTTTGTGTTGTTCGACACGATACGCCAAGTAGAAGAACTATTTGAGCCAGCCGCCAAGAGACATGATGCAGAAAGCTTACTCGAACTGGCGAATGCTCCTGAACCCACCCCGCGCCCGCGCAGCAATTACCGTAATTTAAGTGGCTTTACGTTCAACCAGAAGATTTGGCAATTCCTCAGTGAAGAACAGCCGCTGGCCGTTTTGGACCGTAGCTACAAGGGCGACCTGGGTACCGTATTCGTTTCCGGCGCCCGGACAGCGGAAGGTAGAGCTCAAAATACAGACCGCGAAGTAATACCCCAGTTTACCTTGGCCGTAGAGCATTATAATCGCATTTTCCGCAATCTCCAGCGCGGTATTCCCGTACAGCTCAGTGTGGAACTGGAGGCTCACTATACCAACCCGGACGAGATGGAGCACAACATCATCGCAGAGATTCCTGGTACTGACCTGAAAGATGAGGTGGTCATGTTTGGTGCTCACTTTGATTCCTGGCATACTGGCACCGGTGCTACCGACAACGGCGCAGGCTCTACAGTGATGATGGAAGCAGCGCGCATTTTACTGGAAACGATCAAAGAAAGTGGTATCCAACCCCGTCGTACCCTCCGTTTGGCACTATGGACGGGCGAGGAACAGGGCTTGTTTGGATCTAGAGGCTACTCCAGGGAGCATTTTGCGGAGTTTCCACCCGACAACAACACCCCACAAAGCTTGAAACCGGAGCAGGGAAAAATTTCTGCCTACTACAATCTGGACAACGGTACGGGTAAAATCCGGGGCGTATATATGCAGGGGAACGCCGCAGTAGGGCCCATTTTTCGGGCCTGGTTAGAACCCTTCAAGGACCTGGACGCCAGCACCCTGAGTTTGTCCAATACTGGCGGCACCGACCACCTGGCGTTTGATGCCGTTGGTATCCCTGGCTTTCAGTTCATCCAGGAGCCCATGGCTTATTTTTCGCGTACCCACCACTCCAATATGGATAACCTGGATCACCTGGTAGAGGCCGATCTGGCCCAGGCGGCTACCATCATTGCTTCTTTCGTGTTCCATACGGCCATGCGCGATGAGATGATGCCGCGGAAGCCTTTCGAAGTGGAGACGACGGAGAAGGAAAGCGATTCCAGCGAAAAATAAAGGGGTGTAGAGTGATTTTGGGTAGAAGGTAGAGGGATTAAGAAAAACGGTCTTTAGCTTTTCTTGCTTTTGAGCGTCCCTCTATCTTCTACTACTCGATGTATTGCGCAGAAAATTTACGGCAACAGCCCATACTTCACCTCGTCGAATACCTTTCCGTTTTTGAGAACTGCTGCTTTTGCGACACCTTCATTTTCAAAGCCATTTTTTTCCAGTACGCGCATAGAGGCGGTATTGTAGTCGTAAGCAGATGCAAAGATGCGCCGTAATTTCAGCTCCTTGAAACCAATTTGAATCATCTCTTTCACCGCCGCTGACGCCAAACCAAGTCCCCAGTAGGGCTCACCGATCCAGTAGCCCAGCTCGGCCGTACCTTCGTAGACATCCTGCGCCGGATGCAGACCAATCACCCCAACCAGCGTACCATCCAGCGTAATGGCGCGAATCGTAGGACCTCCGGGGGTAAGGGCCATTGAGATAAACTCATCCGCATCCTCCGCTGAATAAGGATGAGGCATCCGGTTGCGGACGTTGTTCCAGATATTGATATTGTTGGCTAGTTGGGCAAATCGCTGTCGATCGGAAGCCTCCAAGGGTCGGAGGGCTATTTTGTTATCCATCATTTTTTCTTTTAAAATTTTGCAACAACAACATTCTTTACCTGCGATCCTGACGTCGCTAAAGCGTTTCCGGCTTACTAGCTAAATTGATTGATAATATTTTCAAACAATTCCTGCTTGCCCGAACGTTGCTCCGGTTCACCACTTCGCTGTGCGATTTTAGCCAAATCGGCAAAGCTCAATTTACCATCGGCGAAGGCCTTTCCATCTCCGCTGGCAAAGGAGCTGTAACGCTCTTCTCGCAGCTTCAAATAAGGGGATTGCTGTAGCACTGCGTCGGCGGCTAGCAAAGCCCGCGCAAACACATCCATGCCTCCTATGTGGGCGTAGAAAATATCGGCAAGATCTGTAGAATTTCGGCGTGTCTTGGCATCGAAATTGATCCCTCCACCTTGCAAACCGCCACCCGTGAGGAAGACCAACATGGCTTCGGTCAGCTCCATCACATTATTGGGAAACTGATCGGTATCCCAGCCGTTCTGGTAGTCGCCGCGATTGGCGTCCATGCTGCCCAGCATACCTGCATCGGCGGCTACTTGCAGCTCATGCTGAAAAGTGTGCTGCGCCAGGGTAGCGTGATTCACTTCGATATTGAGTTTGAAATCATCTGCCAAACCATATTCGCGTAAGAAATTGATCGACGTTGCCGCATCAAAATCATATTGGTGCTTACTGGGTTCCATCGGCTTAGGCTCAATAAAGAAGGCACCTTTGAATCCCTGTGCTCTGGCGTAATCTTTGGCCATGTGCAGGAACCTTGCCATGTGGTCGAGCTCCTGTTTCATATCTGTATTCAGCAGCGACATATAACCTTCGCGGCCTCCCCAAAAAACGTAATTCTCTCCGCCGAGCTTAATGGTCGCATCCAGTGCTATCTTCACCTGTGCACCAGCGTATGCTACTACGGCAAAGTCGGGGTTGGTCATCGCGCCATTCATGTAACGTGGGTTCGAAAACAAGTTGGCGGTTCCCCAGAGGAGTTTTACGCCGCTACTCTTTTGCTTCTCCAAGGCATAATCAGTGATAGCTGCTACCCTGCGCTCACTTTCCGCCAGCGTATCACCTTCCGCTACCAAATCAAAATCGTGAAAACAATAGTACGGCACCCCCAATTTGGTGATAAACTCAAAACCAGCGTCCATTTTATCTTTGGCTTCCTGTACCGCGTCGCTTGCTCCCAACCAAGGAAAACGCTTGGTGGGCGCACCAAAAGGATCGCCACCTGTACCACAAAGGGTATGCCACCAGGCTACCGCAAAGCGAAAATGCTCGGCCATGGTTTTTCCGGCTACTACCCGATCGGCTTCGTACCAACGGAAGGCCAATGGATTATCAGACTCCCGGCCCTCGAAAGGGATTTTTCCAATGCCTTTAAAATATTCTTTACTTCCTGTGGTTATCATGGTTTGATGGTTTGATGGTTGTTGGAATACTTCCGATTTCCCACTTCCGATCTCCGACTTTGAGAATGGTAGATGGTTGATGGTTGATGGTTTTTTCACAAAATCATTTTCAGATCGCTGTACCATTGTTGGTATGCCTCTTGGTAGCTATCCTTGGTTTTGCTGGGTTCGTAAGCTGTGACGAGTTTATTTCCCGTCATCGCTTCGCGGATGCTGCTGTAAATCCCCACTGCAACTCCTGCTGCTTTTGCGGCACCGATGGCTCCCGTAGTTTCCAGAACTTCGATGCGACTCCCCAGCAGATTGGAAATCGTACTAGCAAAGATACCCGATTGAAAAAGATTGTCGTTGCCAACCCGCATAACTTGCAAATCGAGCCCCATCTCTTGCAGTATTCCGGTACCGTAGACAAAAGAGAAAGCAACTCCCTCTAAAGCCGCTCGATAAAAATGAGCACGGTGATGGCGATTAAACTGCAGGTTGTTGATCCTCGCTCCGGGGGCTTTATTTTCCAGCATACGTTCTGCGCCATTGCCAAAGGGCAAAATCCGCAGGCCATCCGCTCCCGGAGGGATGGCAGCAGCCAGTTTTTCCATTTCAGGGTAACCCAAGCCTTGTTCTGCCATGTGCTGCTTCACCCAGCTGTACTGAATACCAGCACCATTGATGCAAAGCAAGATACCAATCCGAGGAGCTTCCCTGGTATGATTGACGTGGGCAAAGCCATTGACGCGGGATGCGGGATCATAAAGCGGCCGATCCACTACCCCATAAACGACGCCCGAAGTCCCTCCGGTTGCCGCTACTTCGCCTGCTGCTAACACATTCAGCGAAAGGGCATTGTTTGGTTGATCACCGGCCCGGTAGTTGACGGGAATACCGCTGCTCAGCCCCGTGGCTTTGGCAGCAGCCGTCGTAACTGCTCCCTGTAAAGAGAAGGTATCTACCAGTTCTGGTAATAGGTTTTCATCAAAACCATAATAATCCATCACCAGTGCCGCGGGCGTGTTCTCCTGAAAATCCCAAAGAATGCCCTCTGATAAGCCACTGGCGGTCGTTCGAATTTCCCCAGTCAGCCGCATCGCGATGTAATCGCCTGGTAGCATTATTTTATGGATGCGCTCGTACAAGTCTGGCTCATTGTCCTTAACCCACTTCAGTTTAGAAGCCGTAAAGTTGCCCGGCGCATTGAGCAGGTGTTGTAAACACTTCTCTCTACCAATTTCCTCCGCAGCTTTATCTCCGATTGCGACCGCCCGACTATCGCACCAAATAATTGAGGGACGTAATACTTCCTGATTTTCATCAACCAGCACCAGCCCGTGCATCTGGTAAGCGATCCCGATACCTTTGATCCGTGAGGGATCAATCTGGGTTAGCTGCAGCAGCTTTTGGGTCGCTAAACAAGCATTGCTCCACCAAGTTTCAGGATGCTGCTCGGCCCAGCCTGATTGTACCGCCAGCATTTCCATTTCTGTCGCTGGTGATTGGGCCACGGCCAGTTGCTCACCCGTCTGGGCATCTACCAAAGCTGCTTTGATAGAAGAAGACCCGATATCATAACCTAATAGATACATAAACAGCGAGCATATAATTTTTTATTAGCACTAAAAGTACTTCAATTTTTCAAAATAAAATGCTGTGATAAGGTCGTGATACTTTTGTTACACTTCAACCCTAGCTTTGCCATTGTATTCCAACGAGAGGAGAAGGAAGCTGGTTAACCGGGGATAAAGATCCAATAGCTTGCTTTTTCTCGTATCTAATACTAGCGTTGGTATAGTGGTCTGTCAAACTTAAACTTTCCGGTTGCCCGATGCGTCTTTAGGCACTGCTCTTCGTTGGAGAACCCCTTGCGTAGCGCTGCTATGCAAGGGAACCTCCGCCTCGATCAGCACCAAAATCCGCGTTCGCTCAACCGGAACTTTAAATATTGACAGACCACTAGCCACCAACATCGATTTCAAAAAAATGTAAACTATAATCATAATGGGAACCTCCTCTTTCGCCTACCTCAACGAATTCGCCACTCCTACTGCTAAAATTAGCACCTTTAAAGATGCTTTCGACCCCTTGTCTATACGCACACTGCCACGAGGCTCCTACTTATTTCTCCCGGAAGAGCAGGCCGACATGGTGTATTACATCCAAGAGGGCACCATCAAATTGGGCACCTACGGAGCTGGCGGTAAGGAAATCACTAAAGCCATCTATCGCACAGGAGAAATTGTTGGTGCCATGGCCTTATTGGGCGAAGAAAAGCACCATAATTTTGCTTATACCATGGAGCGGGTGAAAGTTCGTGTCATGAAAGTTGCCGATCTACAACAAAAAATTCGCCAGCATCACAATCTTCATCTAGAGCTGATGCGGGTCGTGGGCCAACGTCTACTCGCTACGGAGCATCGTCTGGAATCGATGGTTTTTAAAAATTCTCGCAGCCGCATCATTGAATATCTGTACGAGCTGGGGCAAGAGCAAGGACAGCGCGTAGGCTATGAAGTGCTGGTTCGCAAATTCCTTACGCACCAGGAGATCGCCAACCTGACGGCTACTTCCCGGCAAACGGTTACGACCATCTTGAATGAGTTGCGCAATGACAACATCATCACCTTCAACCGCAAACGATTATTGATTAGAGACATGGAGCTGCTCGCGAAGAAGGTGGGGTGAAAGGGAGGCTTGCCTTTTGTGTTACTAAGAGGCAAAACCTACCCAGGTAAGCCTCACGGTATTGGGTACTGGGTATAGGGACTTTGAGTATTTTAAAGGAGGCTCGGGTTGAAGCCCAAGTTACATTTAGTTAAAAATCCGCTAAGCAAGTGTTCCTCTAATCCGCTGACAACACCAGCACCAAATCCATGTTGATCTTAATGCAATCATCTACCCTGATTGCTCCCAGCATTGCGCGGGGAGGTTCGATATTAAAATGGGTGAGATAAATGGGCTTGGCCCCCACGAAGCGGTAGCGCTGGTAGCCTAGATGAGTACCTCTTACGTGCATCACCATCTCCCGGGTTTCACCGGCGATCTTCAGTCTTAGGCGGGCTTGTAGGTCTTCCCATTCGTGGCATTCCCCGAAAAGCTGGTGATCGTGGGCTTTCACGCTCAACAATTGTATCTCTACAAATGGATGCTTATCAGCAGCCAGGGCTTCGTACATGTCCTTGTTCATCGTTCGATTGCCGCAATCCAGGGCTTGTACCGGCAATTGCAAAATACTGTTTACGAAAGAAAAACCATTCCCCTGTTCTTCCACCATGCTGCCCCGCCCGCCTTGAAGGGAAGAGGTACAATGACAGGTAAAGTCAACTACATTACTACTACCCTCAAGAAAGAGTTTACTTTCTGGATCGATAGTGTAGGAAAAAGAGGTGCGATTCTGCCATAAGGTATCAGGCTTCATCGATAGAAAAGCCGTAAACACCCCGATAGAAAACAGTGCAAAGAATAAGCTTTTCATGATGCGATTGCGTAAGAAAAAGCCTCCCGGAAAGCGATATGCTTGCGGGGAGGCTTTCGTGATTAGAGAATGGTGTTCTGGAAAGAAAGAAGTTACTTCTTAGAAGCCAACTGCTGCTTCTACCATCATGCCTTTGAAGTAGCCTTCGTTGAAGATACTCGTACTTGGGTAGTCCTTGTACTGCTGATCTACGTAAGACAACTTGAGTAACAGATTAGGCGTAGGATACCAGCCTGCCGCAATCTCCATTCGGTTTACCGTAAGGTCCATAGGCTCAAGGTTAGCGTCCATAATTCTAGAGCTCAGTGCACCCGTGACGGTGTTGTAGCGAGCACCCACATACACTTGCTCACGAGGTAGGAAGCGATAGATACCTTCAACTGCGATCTGTGTTACCTGACGTTTTTCAGGATTTTCAGCACCTTCCTTGCGGGGGTCGCTGCTGGCGTAGCCCTGAGACTGCTCGTAGGTAGCAAACAGTTCAAAACCTTGAATTTTCACGAAGGGGTTGATCTGGAAGCTGGTCACGTTGGTGGTAAAGCCAGGGTTCATGCGGCCAGAAAAATCGCTCTGAGAAATCGCAGACTCCATTACTTCGTAGAAACGAGATCCGGCACGGTCGCCACCGTAAAGCGTATTACGCCCTGATTCGGGGTTCATGTAAACGCTACCAGATAAGCGGAAGCGGGTCGTTTCGTTGAGCTGCTTGTCAAAAGCCAGCTTACTGTAGATAGAAGCTTTGCGGGTGGTGTTGGTCACGTTACCACTGATTAACCCGTTAGAAGCACCTACCATCACCATGAAGTTTTCTGTAGGGAAAGCATATACCTCACCACCGATTTCGGTAGCAAAAGCGTCCATGATGTAGTTGCCTACGAAGGGATTCCAGATGGCATTACCATTGTCGGTGCGGCGGAAGTGTTGGTCACCATAATTGACTTCCATGTGTCCGATCTTCACCCGTAGGTACTTATCAAACCATTCTGGGTTGTTGAACATAGGCAGCTTGTCGACCTGGATGTATCCCCCTTTCACCCAGAACTCTGAGTGGTGACGAGAAGACATGTAGTTTTCCAGAGAAACCCGGATACCATCTTCAATTTGAAAATCAAGGTTCAGGTTGGCGGCAGCCAGGTTAAAACCACTACCCAAATTGTACAGCTGGTTGATGTTGGCACCATCCGCATTGAGCACTTCGTCGGCCATATTACCGTGTTCCAAACCTTGGTATTGTTGGGTAAAACTACCTCCTACCCGCACAAAACGCTTGTCGAAGGTCGTGGTCATATCCTTAGCAGGCTCGAAAACATTTACACCGTCTTGGTCATAAGGGCGCCAGTTTGCAACCTGCGCTGAAGCCTGTTGCCACATACCTAAGGTAAGGAGTAGCATAAAAATTGAACGGAAGAAATTAGTCGTTTTCATAACTTAAGTATTAAGACAATGAATGATTTTATTGGTTGTTGGTTGATCGTTGTTGGTTGATCGTTGATCGTTGGTTAGATGGTTGGTGATTGGTGGTTGAAACTTCCGACCACCCACTTTCCACTTCCGACTTTGCAAAAGGCTAGTTAGGGCTGAGGGTTAGATTGAACTTGATGGTTACATCATCGCCAGTCGTAAGGGTTCCTAAAAGTGCTGTTGGGGGTTCAATGCCATAATCGGTCATTTTCATGGGGTAGGTACCCGTGACTTGACACTGCCCGTCCGCCAATGGCGTGAAGAGTACCTGAAGATTAATGGTTTTGGTAACACCCGCTACCGTCAGTTTGCCTTTAGCGGCTACGGTACTCTTATTGCTATTGTTGGTGATGTTGGCACTCGTCAGGGTAAAGACGATGTTGGGGTGCTCTTCTGCTTTTAGAGCGGTGTGGGTTTTGCCATCCATAATCCGACCTTTGGTACTGGTAATACCATCAACAGGAATATTGACTTTCACATCGCTCAACTCGCTCAGTACCCCATCGCTAAAGCTGAAAGTTCCGCGCCAGCTGACCTTCGTTACTGCCGATTCCCAATCATGCAGATTAGAAGTACCAGAGATGCTGAAATCAGATTTAGTCAATCGGTAAGATTGCCCGCTCATGGGGGCGATGACCATGAAGGTCAGAAAGGTAAGAAGGAAAAAATTTAAAGCTTTCATTTTGCTTTGATTGCTGGTTCAATGCAAAGATGTAGCTTTAATGAGGGTAATACTATTACATTTATTAGCCTCCTTTAGTGATTTAAATCACACAAAGGTTCTATTAACATACAGTGCTTATTTATAAACGATCTCCGTATCCGGCAGGGCCTTGCGCAAGCGAGGAATCAGGCTGGGAGGCAGTGGATTATCCTTTATATTCAACACCTGTAAGTGTTTCATTCGGAAAATACTACGCGGTAATTCTGTCAGTTCATTTTCTGAGACATCCAATTCTTCCAACTGTTCCAAATCATTCAATTCCTTGGGAAGTACGGTAAGTTGGCAGTGGCGCAAGTGCAATTTACGGAGGCTTTTCTTCCCCAGTATCGTCTCCCAGGCAGTTGTCATCAAGTGAAAGTCCAGGTTCAAGTCTTCCAAAGCTCCAAGCGCAGGCAGACGCTGACCAAAATCGTGGGGCAAGGGGTACACCTGCTGACGGAACATCTGCCAGCGCCGAGCTCCCAAATTCAGGCGTATTACTTCTTCGTTAGTGGCTTCCGCTACTTGTTCCCAGCGGGTAAACACAAAATCGGGGCTCAACCAGTACTTACCTGTCGCGAGCCATTCCAACCGATAGGCTGGCACGTAGGTCCCTTCGTTATAGTTGCAGCCCACAACGCCGGGCACGGGCAGCCATACTTCGCGGCAGGAATCTTGCCAGACCACCTGCCCGCTGGTATCCAACAACTGGTAATCTCTGATAACCCGATTGTACGTCAAACGCCCTGGCTGGTGCAAGATATCGCCCTTTTGTCTGGCGTTACCCGTACAGAGATCTAGCATTTTGGGGTCATTCACAATGGCCAGGCCATGCCTGAAGCTAGTGGCCTCGCAGTAGCGTGCAGCGATCGCCCATTGTCCTTCCGGGTTGAGGTAACCAAACTGCCCGGTGATCGTATCCTGAGCCAAGGCCCGGCGATACGCATAATCCAAGAGATGGTTGTAGTTGGGTTCACAAATCAACTGTCCCTCTTCATCAATAACTCCAAGCTTGCGGCCTGTGGGGTCAGTACCCACAATGGCTCTTCCTTCCCTAAAGGGCCGACAATTGCGATATGCCAATGTCATTTGCTGTGCCAACAGTTGCCCATTGGTATCCAGGATCACTAGTTCCTTGTCTTTACCCTGCACCATGAGGTAACCATCTTCGCTAAAAGGCTGCGAGGTGTTGATGCTCCATTCTTTCGCCGAAAGGTCTACTAGCGTATCCCAACGCAGTGTTTGCCCATCATGGTTTTTCAGGCGCAACAGGTAGTTTTGCTGCAAGGTGTCTTCTACGGCGTAACAGCTTTTTCCCAGGCTTACAACCGACCGGTATTGTGGTACGAGACAAAATTGCCCTAAAGTATCTATCAAGCCCTGATAACCACCATAGCCTGCTACTGTTAGTCCTCGTTCATCAAAATCATTCAGCATATTCAATCCTCTCCCCAGCACGCGACCATCTTTGTGGTAAAGTACGCCTCGCTCACCGTTCATGATTGCGGCCAGTAGTTGGTGGCCCATTTCTCTAGCCCACGTCAATTGCGGTAGCTCCTCCAAGCTACCATCCCGGTGCAAAAACGCATATTTATTGGGTGCGGGGTAGGCTCCGCGTCGCCATAACAACATTGGCCATTCTTCTACCGGAGCCATAGCAGCATCATGCCCCGACACACGCCATCCACCAGGAAGTTCGCAAAGCGTCTCTCCCTCCGGCGTCACGATCCAGCCCCCTTTGTCAGCGGCATAAGCACGTACGTAAATATTTTGCCCCCAGAGGCCGAGGCTGCACAGCATCGCAAAACAGATAAACAGGTTTTTCATGATTAGTGGTTTGATGGTTGGTTGGTGGTTGATTCCGTCACTTAAATCCTTACCCGTCCAAGGGGCTTATTGCACCATTTTTTTCAAAAATACATCTAGCGTACGTTACCTTTTCAGTAAATTCCGTTATTAACACAGGCAAGGCCACCAATTTCAAATCCAAAACCCTTTTAAGTATGCGCCAATACCTCTTACCTTTTTTATTGCTTTTTACCATTTTTGGTAACCTGTCAGCACAGGAAAACAACTATCCAGCCAACGAATCCCAACACTTTTCGGTCTATTTTGAGAGAGCCAGCGCTGATCTTGATGCGACTGCTCAAGCACAACTTCAAACACTTATCGACCAACTGCAAAGCATGGGCGATTATCGTCTCGAACTTGCAGCCCATACCGATAGCCGAGGCACGAGCCGCTACAACGACCGCCTGGCACAAGACCGTGCCCAATCCGTCACCAACTTCCTTCAACAACAGGATATCACCACCGATGGTATGCGCACCCTGGCCCTGGGTGAGCGGCAAGCTGGCAATGATCGCCACTCCGAAGAACTACAGCGCGATAACCGCCGGGTAGATGTCATCGTCAGTGGTTGGTACTGGCAAGGGATTAGCAGCTTACGGGATAGCCTGGCACAGCCACTCGCCCAAAAGTACACCATTGATACCGATCAAGACCAATTGATCGAAGGCCAAAAAGGAGGACGGTTTTACCTCCCCGCCAATAGCTTCGTCAATGCTGCTGGTGAAGACGTCATTGGCCAGGTAGAGGTAGAACTCACCGAATGCTACACGCTCGGCGATATGATCAGCATGGGGCTGACCACCACCGCCCAAGACCGTATCCTGGAATCAGGAGGAATGCTGCAAATCAATGCCTATCAAAACGGAGAACGCCTGCAACTCAAACCTGGCAGCTCGATTGCATCTTCCGTACCGACTCCCGAGTTTCGCCAGGATATGTCGCTCTTTTACGGACAAGCACACGGCGAAGAAAACGCCGATATCGACTGGGCCAATTCCGAAGCTCCCATACAAAACCGCTTGCCTCATCTGACCTTTGCTCCCCGGCCAATCGCTCCGTCATGGCAAGATTTTGCCTTTAACTATCTCAAGCAATCGGACGACAAAGCAGACCCCCGGCTTCCCAAAGCACCCAATGGTACAAAACCCGTCCGCCCACGTGAACCTGACTACGACAACATCGCTTACTACCCACGTGGTCTGGAAAAAATCTTTATGGGCAAAACTACCCAAGACGAGCGCACCGCCGAAAAAAGGGAAGAACGCCGCATCAGCTACGAAGAAGCCATCAAAAACTACGAGGAAAGGCTTGCCAATTACCACCAGTCCTTAGTAAAATACGACCTGGCGATGGAGGAATACGAAGAGATGCGCAGGAACGAAATAGACGAGAACGGCTTCATCACCACTGGCCCCGTATACGAATACATGAAAGCCAGAGCCGATTCGGCCTTTGCGATAGCCCAACGCAAATACACACGCGACAGCACGGGCTACGAAGGTTACCGCCGCCGGAAACTGGAGGCTTACGAACGCCAAATGGAGGCCCTGGGACAGGTAGACGCCAGCGTAGTGAGCACCTATTTCTTCAATATCAACCAGATGGGTTGGGCCAATATTGACCGGTTTCTGAAGACGGTACCCACTACGCCATTGGCTGTACGTGAAAACGCTACCGAGACGGATGCCAAAGCCATGGTCTTCCTCATGATTCCCGAGCGCAACATCATCCTGCGGATGCCTTATCAAAATCAGGAAGGTTTTGTCCTTTCGCGGGTACCCGTAGGGGAAACGGCCAAAATCATGGCCATCAAAGTACAGGACAAGAAGGCTTATCTCTCTAGCCAGGAAGTCATCATCACCGACGACCTCTTGATCACGTTGGATTATCGCCCAGGTCGTCTGCGGGATATTCGTGCGGAGTTGGCGGGGATTTAGTTTTTTATTTTACCACATGGGTCTTTTCTTCCTGACCCATGTGGTAAATACTCGCACATCCTATGCCATCGCCTTGCTCATCAGCTTCTCGCGCTGCTCCCGGGCATTTTCTGACTTGAGGTAATCATCAAAATCCATGAGGCTGTCGATGATGCCGTAAGGGGTGATTTCGATGATGCGGTTGGCGACGGTTTGCGTCAGTTGATGATCATGTGAGGTGAAGATCATGTTGCCTTTGAAGTCGCGCATGGCTTCGTTGAGGGCGGTGATCGACTCCAGGTCAAGGTGGTTGGTCGGTTCGTCGAGGAGGACGAAGTTGGGGTGAGCCAACATGGCCTTCGACATCATGCAACGTACCTTTTCTCCTCCGGACAATACGCTGGATTTTTTGTACACTTCTTCGCCAGAGAACAACATCCGGCCAAGGAAGCCACGGATAAATTGCTCCTCTTTGTTTTCGGAGTACTGGCGTAGCCAGTTGATCAGGTCAAGATCCTGGTCGCCGGCAAAGTAACGCTGATTTTCGTTGGGCACGTAAGCCGTAGTGATGGTTTGTCCATACTCGATGATGCCACTATCCTGCTTGAGTTCACCCGCCAGAATTTCGTACAAAGCGGTGAGGGCCGTACTTTCCCCTAACAAGGCAATCTTCTCGCCGTGATTGATCGTGAAGGAAACATTGCTGAAAAGCAAATCTCCGTTTTCGTCTTTTTTGCTCAGCGCTTCGACCCGCAAAATTTGGTCACCGGGCTCGCGCTCGGGCTGGAAGCTGATGAACGGATACTTGCGGCTGGAGGGCTTGATTTCCTCCATATTGAGCTTTTCCAAGGCTTTCTTACGAGAAGTAGCCTGGCGAGACTTGGACGCGTTGGCGGAGAAACGCTGGATAAATTCCATCATCTCCTGACGCTTGGTCTCGGTCTTCTTGTTCTTATTGGCAATCTGGGCAGCCTTTAGCTTACTAGATTCGTACCAGAAGGTATAGTTACCAGTGTAAATATTGACTTTTTGGTAATCGATATCTACGATGTGGGTACACACCATATCCAGGAAGTAACGGTCGTGCGATACGACGATCACCATGTTCTTGAAATCAGCGAGGAAGTCGGCCAGCCAGGTGATGGTATTAGCGTCGAGGTCGTTGGTAGGCTCATCGAGGAGGAGCATATCCGGGTTGCCAAACAAGGCTTGTGCCAGTAGTACCTTTACTTTTTCTGCCCCACTCAGGTCTGACATGTTCTGGTAGTGCAGCTCTTCCTTAATGCCCATGTTGCTAAGGAGTTCGGCTGCGTCACTTTCTGCGTTCCAGCCACCCATTTCTCCAAAGCGGTTCTCTAGTTCGGCTGCTCGCATGCCCTCGGCTTCAGTAGCATCGGGGTTCATATAAATGGCGTCCTTCTCCTGCATGATGTCGTACATCTCTTGGTGCCCCATGATGACGACATTAAGTACCTGCTCGTTTTCGTAAGCAAAGTGGTCCTGCTTCAGTACGGCCATCCGGTTGCCAGGCTCAAAAATGATATGCCCATGATTGGGGTCAATTTCACCGGAGAGAATCTTCAAAAAAGTAGACTTCCCAGCACCATTGGCACCGATGACACCGTAGCAATTGCCTTGGTTGAATTTAATGTCTACATCCTTGAATAAAACACGCTTACCGTACTGGAGCGCCAAATCGCTAACTGTGATCATGCTTCTTGAGGTTTCCATCAAGGGCAATCCCTTGATTTTGAGGGCGCAAAGGTACGGGTTTTTATGGAATTTTCCAGTGAACCATTTGGGGTTTTATACTAAAAACTAGAGGGGGGTGCTTTTGAACCATATAAGGGATTATGAGAGGAGTATTTTCTTGAACCACAGAATCCCTCAACGGACTTTCGCTGAAAGTCTGTTGAGGGATTCGCTCCGCTTCGCGTCACTAGGGGTAGATGGTATGGGGATAGCGTTACTGAAAGGTAATTATTGCTACCATTACCCTGCTTTTTACAGCGATTGATGATAAAATATCTTCTACAAATTGGTCTGTACTGTCCCTCTACTTTCTACCAGAAATCCTTCTACGAGCTGAACTGGCAGCGGGCACCTTAAGTCCAATCTAGCGATTGCTTACCATGATGCGAGCGCTCTGCATCCAGCCTTCACCTTGCACACGGAGCAAGTACATACCTGCGGGTAAATTGGATAAATCCATCGTCTCCATATTGGAATTGGCGACTTGCTGCTTGACCAATTGACCTTGTAGATTGTAAAGGTTCAGTTGCGCCCTGCTTGCCTGCTGGGGCAATTCTACCTGTAGCACTCCATGCGTAGGATTGGGATAAACCTTAGCCGTTTCAATAGCTGAGCGTGGTGTTTCGGTGCTTACGATGGCGTCTAAATCTACGCGCCCGAGGAAGCCTGCCGTTTGGTAAACGTAGAGGTAACGATTATCAGGCGTTACGGCACCAGGGATGGCATAGGTACAAAATCCGGCAACGGGTTCCCAGGTCTGGCCCTGGTCCAAAGAGCGTTGGATGTTTGACAGTAAGTCTTGCTGTGACGGGAAAAGCTCACCAGAATAATAGGCACCATCGGGACCTACGACTATTTCTCCCGGGGCAGTTACGCCACCACAGGCATCGGTGCTCCAGGTGAGTCCACCATCGGAAGAGCAGCGTGTTGAGCCGCTGACGGTATTCATAATCGTGGTACTGTTCAAGGCGAACAAGTTGGAAATGGGCTGGTTTGTGAACTCCCCGTTGGTGACCAGCGTCCAGCTTTCACCACCGTTGGTAGTAGCGGCAAGCCGCCCGCCATCAAAGCCTACAAAGCCGTTTTGATCATCCAGGAACAGCATACAACGAGGAAAACTATTGAGCTCGTGATACACAACCTCCCAGCTCTGCCCACCATCGTCGGAATAAGCACCATGGACAGAACCAAACAGGTAAAGCCGTCCACCAGGCAACTGCTCAATACTGAAGACGTAAACGGTATCCTGGATTTCTTGGGGGAAAAGCGCCGACCACGTCTGCCCGCCATCCTCTGTAATTTGGGGACCTGAGCTGTTGTAGGGAATGATTACCGTCTGCTCGTCTAACACCAGAAAATCGCGGCTGACGGTGTAGAAGTTCGTCGTAATTGGATTCCAGGTATTCCCACCATCGGTGGTTTTCATCATACCAAATCGCTCCTGTAAAGCGTAGCCAACCTGGTTGGTAGGAAAAGTTATTTTTTCGAGGCTGGGTCGTGGGGCAGGAAACTGACTGGTAGCCGTCTGCAAAGCATCTTCAGAATACAGGATTTCGGTTCCCCAACTGGCCAGCCAAAAGCGGTTGCCCAAGCGATGTATTCCTTCAAAACGGAGGCCAAACTGGCCATTTTGGAGACTTTCTCCGACATTTTCATTGTTCGACCAGGTCACCCCTCCATCCATAGAAATAAAAATATTACTAGGGAAAACGTAAGCTACCAGATGGGTTTCGGAAAGTGCTTCCATACGGCGAATGTTTCCCGGCACACCAGTATCCGTCACCAGCATCCAGTTGCTGCCACCGTTGGTGGATTTAAAAATACGGCGGTTTTGATCGTACATGAAGCCAACATTCTCATTTAGCCAGGTACCGTAAAAGGCATTTACATCAAACTGGTAGATCGAGTCCCAGGTAGCACCAGCGTCCGTAGTTTTTAGCAATGGGCCACCTTGTTGAAAGAGGTAACCTGTGGTGGCCGTTGGAAAATGTATGCGATCGCGGTAGTAAAAATCCAGGAGGTTTTCTGTCCAGGTATCGCCACCGTCAGTACTCCGCCAATAGCCTTGATCGCCATGGGAGAGGACGATAACATCATCACCGAGGAAATGAAATTCGCGGCCAGCAGTGTAAGTGATCTCGGTAGAAGACCAGCTTTGGCCACCATTGGTACTACGTAATACCAGATTGTCAACCCCTAGAAAAATGGTCTGACAATCGGTGCCGGGTTTACAGGCGACTAGGTCAAAGTCCAGCCCTTCGGGTGAAGGGAGTAGTTCCCAATTCTGGCCATTATTGGTCGTGCGAGCTAGCACATTGCAAGTTCCGACAGCCCAGCCATTGCCACTGTCATCGACGTAAACATCGCGGAAGTTGGTCGCAAAATCAAAAGGAGTGATAGGCTCTACAACGACCTGAGCCGAAAGCGGACTGGCAATAATGCCCAAAAGGAATAGCAGGTAAAGATAACGCATAAGCATAGGGTTTTTTGGTTGAATAATGCATTGGACAGCCGTTTTGGATCTCCTCTGCAAAATTACACGACGCCTGGGGTAGAGGTATCCGGTAATTCTGATAGATGAAAACTATGGGAATTCATGGAGTGCTCGCTCGCGCTCGCGGGAAGTGCTCACTGCGTTTGCGGGGGTACTCTCCCGATTCTCGGGATCGTGGGGGTATTCGCTGCGCTCACGGGGGTGACTTCTCCCGATTCTCGGGAGCGTGGGGAAATCTCTAGTAGACGCCAGGAATGAGCTTCGCGGTACTCGCCCTATACTGTTGGAAGGCAGGCAGGTGGCCGTATTTCTCCTCATTGGATTTTTCTAACAGCGGGATGCCACTCAAGCCAAGGAGGAGGCTGGTGATCCAAACGGGGCTAATCATGGCCAACCATTCCACTCCGGTTAATACGGGGGTACAAGCGATAAAAATGCCTAGCCAAACTAAAATTTCTCCCGTATAATTGGGAAAACGTACAATACTAAAGAGGCCTTCTTCCATGAATTTACCTTCGTTGCCAGCAGTGGTTCTGAACTTGAATTTTTGAGCATCAGCAACCGTCTCCACCAGTAAGCCAAAAAGAAAAATGGCTGCTCCAATGGGCAAACTTACGGAGAGTGAAGCTTCCTCTACTTGCGCCTGGGTGGCGGTGAGTGCAATGACTACCGGTAGTAGAATCACCCAAATACTTACGCCTTGAATCACCCAGAAGCTACCAAAGCGCCACCATACCGGGCGCATTTCGTCGAAACGGTGGTCTTTTCCTTTGGTTAAAACTCTGGTAAAAAGGTAGCTTCCTAATCGGATCGACCAGAGGCTGGGCATTAGCGCAATCAGTACACGGTAAATATGATCAACGGTTCCTGCAAAAAAGAAAAACGCAATGGTAATCAACAAAAAAGTAAAGGAATAGGTCAGGTCTGTAAGCTTATCCGTTTGGTACTTATAGGCGATGATAAACACTATCACATTGATAGTCATTGAGATGATAAAACTTAGGACCAAGGGGTTGGATAGCATTTTTTTCTTTTTACTTTTAAAGCCTGCAAGAGCTATAACAAAGCCGCTGCTATTAAGATCACGCTGTGACTATAAAATCAAAGCCCCAACAATGATGCTGCCTGAAAAAAAACGGATGCGTTCCTTCTTTTCGATTTTTTTTGTGGTATTCATCCTGCTACTGAATGGTTGTAGTACCACCAAAAACAGGCCTGCAGGCTCTACGAGGCCAATGGTTATTTTAAAACTGGATGACCTCTGGTTTGAAGACGGGTTGGTACACCCCGGTTGGATACAAGTGGTGGATTTCCTGAATAGCATGAAGGTAAAAGGAACCATAGGCATTGTTGGTAATTCATTGGAGGAGGGAGACTCCACCTATTTTAACTGGATCAAACAACGCCACGAGGAAGGTTACGAAATCTGGCACCACGGTTTTTGCCATTGCCGTCATCAAGAAGAGGAGGTAGAGATCAGGGAATACCGGGGCGAAAACCTGGCTGCACAAACGGAAAGCTTGCTAAATACCCAGCAGCTTGCCCAGGAAAAATTAGGTATCACACTTCGCTCCTTCGGTGCGCCTTACAATTCTACCGACCAACACACCGCTAGCGCGCTGGCTGAAATCCCGGATTTGAAAGTTTGGATGTACAAGGAAACAGATTGCTCGACTGACAAATTTCTGCTGCCACGAATTGCGGAAGTTAATATCGAATACCCTGTGCACCAGCCCGATTTTGAACAGTTCAAACAGGGTTACGAACAGTTCAAAAACGAACCGGTGCTGGTCATCCAGGGACATCCCCGCAGCTGGGTGGAAGATGAAAGCCGCTTTGAGGCGTTTAAAAGAATTATCCTTTTTCTCGTCGAGGAGAAGGTGACGTTTGTGACGCCTTATGGGTATTATTTGAGGGAGTAAGGGAACTCTATTCTAATAACGAGGCGTTTACTTAGCCGATTAAAAAAAAGCGACCACACCCCTTTCGCCATGGACGACCAACATTGCCCGATCTGCCAACGACCACTAGGAAATAGCAAACGCGTTTCCAAACATCATCTTATCCCGAAATCCAGAGGCGGGAAGCATACCGATACGATTCTGATCCACAATATCTGTCACCAAAAGATCCACTCTGTTTTCACGGAAAAAGAGCTCAGGGATGAATTCCATACCGCAGAAAAACTGAGGGAACACGAAGAAATGCGTAAATTCATACACTGGGTCGCCAAAAAGGACATCAACTTCTACCAGACGAACAAAAAATTGAAGAGGTAAGAGCGGCTCAATAAACCTCAAGAATCTTCTCTTTCTTACCATTAAAGACAATCTCCTCCCCTACCCTTTTCCCCAGCAGCAGCTGCCCAATGGGCGCATCCGACGAAAGACAAAAACATTCCTTTTCCGATACGACGACTCGCCCCAGGCTCACTGACAGAAAATACGTCCGCTGATCGGTAACCACCAAACTACCTTGGCGGATGTGGCCATGGTGTTGCTCAAGATTGATTTGCAGGAGCTGGCTGTGCGTTTGCTTCGCCAACTCTAATTGGGCAGTTATTTTATCAGCTTCCATCTGCATCATGGCACGGCCCGTCTCGTATTTATCACCGGCACTGCTTTTGGTTTCGTTCCGCTTGGATTCCTCAATCGAGTCGATGGCCTTTTGTAGATCGGTCATCTTAGCGGCGAGGTTGGCCAGGCAAGTCTGATGAAGTCGCTGTTTCAATTGCATCATACGGAAGGTCATTTGTTAACTTCTTCGAGGTCAAATTACGCTAATTTCCTGTCGCTTCTATCGCACTGACCACTTATACTGAAAAACCTGCCTACCGCCCCCGAGGAGGAGCCACCTATCCCGGCAGCCTGGGAAAACAACGTCATTGCCCCCAACTTGCAGTCATCATTAGGAAGAAAGGCTGTTGACTGTCTGTCACCAACCTCCTCTTGATTAAAATAAGACTTAAAGCAAAACACCTAAAACCTTTTCCACTTATGACCTATATCCAATTTTTTACTAAAAATCAAAACCCTATGATTACTATTCATTCTCTTCGATTTAGCTCTTTTCATAAAGGACTATTTGTTCTTTTGGTTTGTCTCAGCTTTGGCTTTAGCCTAAAGGCACAAATGGTCAATGGTTATAATGTTCGTTCAGTAGCCTACAGCGGGACAGAATCTGGTTTTTTTGAGCAAACCGGCCCTACCACCTGGGCGGAATACAAAGGCAATAGCCGGCAGGTACACGATACCTTTACGGAGAATAACCGCGACGAATGGTCGGTGTATCTCACCAAAAGCAATGGTGCTGCAATACAGATTGATCTGCACACCAAAAAAATGTACTACAACCGCAATTTCCTTTTCAATGTAAACGGCGCCAGCACTAGCCTACGCTACCCTCGGCCTGCGGGTGCGGGTTGGTCTACCTATAAAGCTAGAGGTACCAATGGTAAACAGACCATTACCCTTACGCAGACCAGCCCAACCCAATGGGTAGAACTGACACAAATGGGAGCAACTCCTGCTAGTACCCAACCCGTAAGTCGGGCCAGAACAGCATCTACGGCATCTACCCGCTCCCTTGCCAATACGACCAGAGAATGGGAGGAAACACACCGCGACCAATGGTCGGTTTACTTAAAAGCAGGGGAAGAACGTCTGCAAATTGACCTGCATCGCCGCGAGCTGATCTATTCTAATCGTACGGTGGCGATCGCCGAATTCCAAGACAAAATGAACGGCTACAACGCTATGGGCGTCATTTCCGGCAACAGTGAAGGCTTACGCATCGGACAGTTTACCGAGGTAGCCAACAATGTTTGGAAAGAACTCAGCGATGAAGGCAACTGGTACCACTTCCGTGAAACCCACCGTGACGAGTGGTCGGTCTACCTCCACGATGCCAGCCGCAATGTATTTATCCAGATCGATTTGCATCGTCAGAAAATACGCTACCGGGCAGGCGACGAAGCATACCGCGACTTGTACAATGTGTTGAGTGCTTATTAGTACAAGGCTGATTTTAAGCAAAAATCTCGGACGAGTCGTCCGAGATTTTCTATTTCATCGGCAACAAGCGCGAATCTGCCAGCGCTGCTGTCCGGTGACCGATGCCTTTGAGGTAGCCTTCGTTACGCGCAAAGCTAATGAAGACTTCTGCGCTACGGTGTTTGACGAGCAATACCATGTCCCAACCTTCTCCCTCAGGACCAATCAGGAAGGAACCGCCTTCACCAACGTACAGCAATTCCCCACCAGCCTCCTGCAAAAAGGGGCTTGTGTGTTTCATATAGCGTTGGTAGGCTTCCTTGCCTGAAATAGCCTCAAGAGGTGCCAATTCAGGGTTCGCCGAATAATCCGCCACCTCGCGAAATTTCAGTAGATTGAGCATGACGATTTCTCCCTGACCATGGTATTGCTGGTAAAAGGCTCGTGCTGCCTCCTGGGTGGCATCGAGATAGGTTTGTGCTGACATTTTTCTGTTTTTTATAGCATTTTTGATGATTGATATTACCATAGTCCCCCCTTATCTCATGCTTAAAGCAGCGATGCAATCGCTAGGCATCTCTATACCCAACCGTCTTAAGCCATCGTAATCACTACATTCCCTTTCTTGTGGCCCTTATCAATATAGCGGTGTGCATCAGGCACTTCTGCTAAAGGGTACTTTCGGTCAATCACCGTTTTCAGCTTTCCGGCAGCAAGAATTTCACGCAACTCAAGCAACATCTTTCTCAATTCGGGTACGGGTTTCATACCGGTAGCGTCGAATTTAGCTTTTTTCTTCCCAAACATGGATGTTCTGAGCATTTGAAAAAGCAAAGACAGGCCAAGCACCGGCGAGAGGTAGGTACCGTTGGGTGTAAGTGATCCTTTTGTCTTACCAAAACTGCTCTTCCCTATGGTATCGTAAATGATGTCGTAGGTTTTTCCGTTTTTGGTAAAATCGGTGGTTGTATAATCAATCACCTCGTCAGCGCCTAATGACTTCACTAGTTCCAGGTTAGCGGTACTACAAACACCGGTCACTTCAGCACCGAGGTACTTGGCCAATTGCACTGCCGCAGTTCCCAAGCTTCCGGAAGCACCAATGATCAAGACCTTCTGCCCTGATTGGATACCGGCTACTTCGCGCAGTAAGTTCAGGGACGTCAGGGCGCCATCACAAATCGGTGCGGCGGCGGCCGTGCTTACGTTCTCCGGAAGCGTAGCGATAATACCATCCTCGGCTATACACAAATACTCGGCATTGGTCCCTGCTCCAAAAATCGACTCTCCGAAGACGTATTCTCCGACAAGAAACTTGGTAACGTCTTTGCCTGCATCAATGATTTCACCAGCGAAGCCTGTTCCTGTCACCGGATATTTTGGCTTGCTAAAGCCCATAAACAATCGCCCAATATAAGGGATGCCAGTGCGCATCATCGTTCCCGCAGTGGTGACTACCGAAGCATCAATACGCACCAATATTTCGTTGGCTTTAGGGCTTGGCATAGCTACCTCTTGTAGTTCCAAGACTTCTGGTCCACCGTATTTGGTGGCGACGATGGCTTTCATTTTCCTTGTGTTCATAACTTGTAATTGAAAATTTCTTGATTCCAAAATTATTATGACACAAAGGTAGGGGCAGGAAGGAGGTACGTCGTTCTGATTTGCAAATCCGAACGTTTTGGGGGGAGGGGCTGTATTAGAAATAGCACATTTTTCGCTTTTTTTGAACCATACGAGGGATTATAAGGAATTATAAAAAGCGCTTATATTTTCTTTTATGAACTTATATGGTTTGAAATCAATCCCTATCCCACTGGATTATTTACCACCGCCGCAAAGATGGGATCATCTTGTCCATTGAGGATCAGCACCAGAAAGGGACGATCGAAAACAACCATCTGAGGAATAGTCCTGGACATTACCGCCATAGTAGCCGCTGCGGCTTCTACGCCCTGTTCATCAATTTTCAAACTGGCTTTTTGTAAAACACTTACGGGAGTACCATACCAGCCCAAGCCTGGCATAGAAGTCGGTAATAGTGCAGGAAACCAAGCGGATAGATTTGTAGCTCCAGCGATGGTGAATTTGGGTAAATGGAGCTCAAATTCGGCCCCTCCCCAGCTGGTGATCCCTCCTTGAGCGAGACGTTCGAGCAATTGCGACATGGAGATATGCTCGTGCGGCATCATGGCGCAAAACAGGGTTTGGCCATCCTTCATTACGTTGCCTACCGTAGCCGAGCAAAGGTCTTCGTAGCCATTGACGGTATTGAATTTTTCTTGAGAGACCATGAACTCCGGCGTTACGGTACCTTGTGGTGTATAGAAGTTTCCGTACTGTGTTCTCTCTGGATCAAAGGGCGTTTGCCAGGCTCCGGTGTAGCAAAGCGTATTGAGATAAAGCGCAATCGTTTCTCGCAACTCTTCGGCTAGGGTTTCTGCTGGCAGCATCTCAGGAATCCGCCCCTGGGTACCTTGGTCAGTGGCCTCGTTGATGGCCTTTGCAGCTGAGGTACCCTCCCGAAAATTGACTTCTACAGGTTGTACACCAAAGGCTTTCAGACCTGCAAGCGTAGCCGCCGTAGGCACTACCTCTCCTTGTTGAAACCAACAGGAATTGACCGACAGCAACTGATCGTGCGCTGGCGGTTCTGTCAAAGATACACCCTCGCGTTCCAGGATTTCCGAGAAATCGGGATTATCCAAGGCCATCATCCGCAAGATGGTCGTGTAAGAATAGAGGCTGACCACCCCGTTTTCGACGGCTTCTATTGCGGGTTGCAAAGCGATGGGCAGGGCTTTCCAAAGGAAATTTCGAGTCATTTTGATTGTTTAAATAACTGAGGTTCGTTTGTTACAAATGTTATTTTTCCTCCAATAATTTTCTCACTTCTTGCTGAATATCTCCAATCGATTTTTCGCAACTCAATTTCGACATCAAACCATTTAAGAAGCTGCTGACAACTCTCCCTGCATCAATAACTCCCGAGCTTTATCTGGCAGACTGCGCGCTGGGGCTGTAGTATCAGTTAGTCGTTTGAGCCAGCGGATGAGTTGAGCGAACATTTTGTGAGGGTTTTAGTTTTTTTTGAACCACCGAAGATACTTAAGGTCATATTCTCTTTTTATCTATTTTGCCGCAGAGAGAAGTAGTTTATTTCCCGACAGGTTTCAGCGCTTCATATAGTCTTACCTTTTCTTATAAAACCAAGATAGTACAACTCGCATATTTCTAGCATAAAACATTATTTCTTTCTAAATTGTAGATAAAATAAAATTTCCCACCTATATTTGTTCTACAATAAGGTAAGATATATCAATTAAATGAGTGAGAACGAAACCAGACTCGGCGAATTCGAAGAAGTAATTCTATTACTGGTGGGCATTCTGGGAGAGGATGCCTACGCGTTGAAAATTGCTGATGAATTTGAGGTGCAAACTAAAAAATCGGCCTCCATCGGTGCGGTACACGCTACCCTGAGCAGGATGGCTGACAAGGGGTTCCTGAAATCAAAAATGGGAGAACCGACGGCCCAGCGCGGAGGTCGCCGCAAGCGTATCTACGAAATTACTGCTGCGGGGGAAACGGCCCTGAAAAAGGCACGCGACCTTCGTTTGTCGCTATGGGACCAGTATCCTGGCTTTTCTTTGAGCTTCAACTTCTAAGTGCGTCAATCTTTATTTCATGGAGCACAACAACATCCAGCCGCCACAGGCCGCAACCCGTTTTTTACTTTGGTTTTTAAAGGAGGAGCTCCAGGAAGAAGTCGCTGGTGATCTGGAAGAAAGGTATTTTGCCCTTCTGGAAAACCGTTCTCCCCGACAAGCCAATTTTCACTACTGGCTACAGGTGCTCAATTACCTTCGCCCGTTTGCTTTGCGCGAAGATTTGCTCAGCTCCCTTAATCCCTTCTTTATGTTCAAAACCAATTTAAAAGTAGCTTGGCGCAACCTGTTCAAGCAAAAAGGGTATTCTTTGATCAACATTACGGGCATGACGCTGGGGCTTACCTGTTTTTTGCTCTTGGCGCTCTATATCCAATACGAATCCAGCTATGACCGGCAACACGAACATGCTGATCGTATTTATCGGATTGCCCAAACTCAAAAAGGCAATACTTTTCGCGGCACCGACCAGTTTGCCGTAGCTCCTGCAACCATTGGGCCCGCTTTGGAAGCTACCTTTCCAGAGGTCGAAAAAACGGTCACCTTCTCGGTGCTGCCCACGCTTTTTAGTAAAGAATCGCAGGTCTTTTATGAACAAGGTTTGTACACTACCCCATCGCTTTTTGATGTTTTCACCTACCCGATCATCGCAGGAAACGCCAAGGCGGCACTGGCCGACAAAGACGCCATCATTCTTACCAGAGCGTTGGCTGAAAAATATTTTGGCAACACCTCCCCCATTGGCAAAACCATGAAACTGAGCAGCGACCGCCAATTGACCGTCAAAGCAGTCATGGAAGACCTGCCAGATAACCAGCATCTTCCCTTTGATTTTGTCGCGTCCATCGACAACTACAATGAATACGTGCAAGATTCCAAGGCGCAACGTTGGGCAAGCAACAACTACGAAGCCTATGCCCTCCTGAAAAAAGGCACCGATTATCAACAGTTGGAAAAAAAGATGTCGGTTTTTGATGATAGAATCAAAGCCGCTTACGCAGAACTCCCCTTCTCTGTGAGCTTTTTTTTCGAACCCCTCACCGATATTTATCTACACTCAAAAGCAAATTTCGGAGAAGGTAGCAGGAGCGATATTCGGTACCTCTACCTATCAGCAGCGATTGCTTTTATCATTCTTTTCCTGGCGCTGATCAATTACATGAACCTCTCGGCAGCGCGTTTTCAACAGCGCACCAAGGAAGTAGGCGTCCGCAAAGTGTTGGGCGCTAAAAGGAAGCAATTGGTCCATCAGTTCATGACGGAATCCATGCTGGTGACTGGGGTGAGCTTGTTACTAGCGGTCGGTTTGGCCAGGCTGCTGCTGCCTTCCTTTAACCGTTTACTGGACCTGAACATGCCTTTTCTCCTTAGTGGCAACAAGATGATCCTGGGAACCCTTTTGCTACTGGCACTGCTGTTAGGCGGACTCTCGGGTTTGTACCCTGCGATGGTATCGTCGGCTGTTACCCCGATGAAGGCTTTGCAGGGAAGATGGTTCGGCACCCAAAAGCAGTCGGGGCTGCTGCGCAATGCGCTCATCATTGGGCAGTTTACGGCGGCCATTGTTTTGGCTACTGGTAGTATTGTTATTTACCAACAGTTGCAATACATCCAAAACAAGCAACTGGGCTACACTCGTGACCAAGTCGTATACGTGCCTTATCGCAACCAGGAGTTATATGACAAAACCACTACGATCAGGGAAGAACTCCTGAAAGATCCGCACATTGAGCAGGTCGCCTTTACCAACGTGCTTCCCCTCAACACCAACAATCAAGGCCTTGTAAAGGAGTGGGAAGGCAATGCCCAGCAGCAAGAACTCCCCTTTTATCGTTTTCGGGCCGATGAAAATTTTATTCCCCTCCTGGAGATGGAGCTGATAGAAGGCCGCAATTTTTCGTCAGATTTCCCTTCAGACACGGCCGCTACCTACATCCTCAACGAGACCGCCCTGAAAAGGATGGGCTGGACCACCGCCGCGGGAAAGTCCTTCAGTGATGGCAAAGTAATCGGAGTGGTCAAGGATTTTCACTTTCAGCCTTTTAATCTGGCGATTGAGCCCATGTTCATCACTTTTCACACCCGAACCAGCAGTTACTACGCCGGCAATATTGCAATGAAAATCAGTGCTGACAAACCCGAGGAAACGATGGCCCACATCCAACAAACCCTGGCGAAAATCATCCCGCAAGTCCCCTTTGATCTACAATACATGGACGATGCTTTCCAACAGCTCCACCGCGCGGAACAGCGGTTTGGCGAAGCCTTCAAGGTATTCACTTTTCTCGCCTTGTTTATTGCTTGTATCGGGCTGTTTGGTTTGGTCGCTCATACTGTCTTTCAGCGTACCAAGGAGATCGGTATCCGCAAGGTATTGGGCGCTGCCGCTACCGATATTGTCGCTTTAATCTCCCGTGATTTCCTGCGTTTAGTAGTTTGGTCAGCGATCATCGCCATCCCACTTTCCTGGTGGGGCGTGCAGCAATGGTTGCAAAACTTTGCCTACCATACCGAGCTCAAGCCATGGGTATTCGCAATCGTAGGCGCCATTGCCGTTGGGATTGCGATGATTACGATCAGTTTACAAACTGTAAAGGCAGCGCTGGCTAATCCGGTGGAATCGATAAAAACGGAGTGAGCTCATTCTTCGCGGGGAACGAGCTTTAGTGCTACGGTTGGGTACACATCTATGTGTTTTGACCTCGGAGAGGTCTTAAATTGGTAGAACCGTATCATTGGAGTTAAATCGACCTCGGATGAGCCTGTCCGGCGGCCAGACGGGGTCGAATATCCATCTACATTGACTGCTTGGATAGAAATCATCAAAATAGAGGCCGATATTTCCTAGTGTGCGACCCTGTCCGGCAAGCCTTAGCCAGACGGGCTCATCCGAGGTCGTGTCACCTTCCTTTATTCTTGTTCTATCAATATTTCACCTCTCCGAGGTGTTTCTTCTTGAGCCTGTCTTTTTTTGTAGAAATGTGTCCCAACCGTAGAACTTTATTAAAAACACCACCGCGATTCCGATTTACCGGAAGGGTAATACCCCGAGGAACGAGTATTCCGACGAAAAGTCGGAAGCACTATCCCCCCTACCGAATATCCTTCAACTCAATAAAGTCCATGTCCGTAAAATCTTTGTTTTCGCCGGCCATCGCCCAGATGAAGGAGTAGCTGGCGGTACCTGACCCCGCGTGGATTGACCACGGCGGAGAGATGATCGCCTCCCGATCACTTACCCACAAATGGCGTGTCTCAGAAGGGCGGCCCATGAAGTGCATGACCCCCTGGTTTTCGGGCACATCAAAATAAAGGTACACCTCGCTGCGGCGGTCGTGGGTGTGTGCGGGCATGGTATTCCAGACACTTCCGTCCTGTAGCACGGTGAGCCCCATCACTACCTGGCAACTGTTGATGCCCGCGTCGTGGATGTATTTGTAGATGGTCCGACGGTTGGCGGTTTCGGTAGCTCCGAGGGTTACGGGTGCAGCGTCTTCTTTCGTAAACATCTTATTTGGAAACGGCTGGTGTGCTGGTGCCGAGAAAAGGAAAAACTGTGCCGGACTATCCGCCGCTGCCGATTGGAAGCTTACCTCCTTGGTGCCTTTGCCCAGATAGAGGCAGCTCAGTTTGTCCAGTTTGTACGTTTCTCCATCCGCCGTGATGCTGCCGGAACTTCCGATATTGATGATCCCAAGCTCACGTCGTTGCAGGAAAAACTCGCTTTTCAAGGTCTCATAATTGGGCAAAACAATCGCAGCCGATGTAGGCGTTGCGCCTCCCATCA
Source organism: Lewinella sp. LCG006 (assembly GCF_040784935.1). Taxonomy (GTDB): domain Bacteria; phylum Bacteroidota; class Bacteroidia; order Chitinophagales; family Saprospiraceae; genus Lewinella. The sequence goes on from NZ_CP160680.1 coordinate 1,116,842, forward strand.
CCATCCGATCATAGTGGCTGTATACGAAATTCATCTCCCCCGCAGCAAACAGGTTTTGGACCAAAAAATCATTTCGCAATTCTTGCGTGTTCATCCTTTCTACTTCCCGAGGACTGGCCTCGTAACGTTGTTCTATCGTTTTCATATTTGAGTTTTTTAGTTCGTAATTAATCAAATCTTCGGCCATCAAAGTCCCTATACCCTCTCTACCAAGTACCCAGTACAGTGAGGCTTGCTTTCAAAACCACTACCACACTATACCCTCAAAGGCAAGCCTCACCTTACCTCCCCATCCACCCACCATCTACCACCAGCACTTCGCCGCTGACATAATCCGCCGCCGAAGAGGCTAAAAAGACCGTTGGTCCTTTAAAATCGGCAGGCGTCCCCCAGCGATTGCTCGGGATACGGGCCAGGATGGCATCGTTGCGTTCCGGGTTTTCGCGTAAAGCCTGGGTGTTGTCCGTAGCGATGTAGCCCGGTGCGATGGCATTGACACAAACACCACGACCAGCCCATTCGTTGGATAAAGCTTTGACCAAACTACCAACAGCACCTTTACTGGCCGCGTAACCCGGCACCGTTATGCCACCCTGAAAAGTGAGTAGTGAAGCGGTGAAAATAATTTTACCACCTCCCCGCTCCAGCATATCCCGACCAAATTCCCGCGCCAGAATAAATGGTGCATTGAGGTTGACGTCCAGCACATTGTCCCAAAAATCATCCGAATGCTCCGCGGCGGGCGCGCGCAGGATCGTTCCAGCATTGTTGACCAGAATATCTACGGGAGCTTCTTTTGCTTTTACTTCTTCAATAAAAGCATAGAGCGCTGCTCGGTTGGAAAAATCCGCCTGATAAGCTTTAAATTTTCGACCCAAAGCCAATACTTCCTTTTCAATCTCACTGCCTTGCAAAGCCAGCGAAGCGGATACGCCGATCACATCAGCACCAGCTTCCGCCAGGGCCAGGGCCATAGCTTTTCCAATGCCGCGTTTACAGCCGGTCACGAGGGCAGTTTTTCCGCTGAGGTCAAATGCGTTGAGGATGTTCATGTTTTTTTGATTGATTTTATGATAGCCAATGCTGCTCGAGTTTGTTCTTCCAGTAAGGCGTAGTCACCCGTTTTCAGGATGGTGGAAGAAATCAACTGAGACCCCATCCCCACGCAGGTCACGCCTGCCGAAAACCAGGCTGCCAGATTCTCTTCCGTTGGTGAAACGCCCCCTGTTGGCATGATGCTCGTCCAGGGCTGTGGGCCTTTGATGGCTTTCACAAAGCCGGGGCCATACACATCACCGGGGAAGAGCTTGACGATTTCGCACCCTAGCTCTTCTGCCCGACAGATTTCCGTGAGACTCGCACAACCGGGGGACCAGAGTACTTTTTTGCGATTGCATACCAAAGCGATGTCTTCTCGCAAGACAGGTGTCACCACGAAGTTAGCACCCAGTTGCAAATATAAAGAAGCTGTGCCGGCATCCGTCACCGAACCTACCCCCAAGATCATCTCCGGCAGTTCAGCCAGACAGTATTTATTGAGGGCTCCGAATACTTCGTGCGCAAAGTCACCACGATTCGTGAACTCCATTAAGCGTGCGCCGCCCGCGTAGCAAGCCTTCAATATCTGCTTACCAACTTCTACATCCGCGTGATAAAAAAGAGGTACCATTCCGGTCGCAGCCATGGTTTGGGCCACCTCTATTCTTGTAAATTTTGCCATAATTGTTTTTTTTAGTGCTCTTCCTATGAAAGCTCGTGCCTCGCGGGGGTGCTATCGCGGTAGTGCCGACTCTGTCGGCGGTACCACCGCAATCCCGACCTTTCGTCGGGAGCGCACCACCGCGAATCCCGATCCTTCGGGACGAACACAACTTTACCGACTCACCCGCCCGGAAGCGTCGCCAGCCATTAATTTTTCTACCTCGTCTATCGTCACCAAGTTGGCATCGCCGAAGATGGTATGCTTTAGGCAGGAAGCTGCTACCGCAAAATCCAGTGCTTTTTGGAGATCGTTTTCGTATTGAATCAATCCATAAATCAAGCCGCCCATGAAGCTGTCGCCACCGCCGACCCGGTCGACGATGTGGGTGATTTGATAAGTGGGGGCTTCGTACATTTTCGTACCATCGTACAGCATCCCCGACCAGGTATTGTGAGAGGCAGAGATTGAGCCACGCAAGGTCACAATCACCTTTTTGCAGCGTGGGAAACGCTTCATCAACTGCTGGCATACCGATACATAGGCACCCGCATTCATAGATTCTCCCTGTGTTACATCGACCCCTTCGGGATGAATATCGAAGTGTTTTTCGGCGTCTTCTTCGTTGCCTAAAATCACATCACAGCCTTCTACGAGGGCGGGCATCACTTCCTCGGGATGCTTGCCGTAATTCCAGAGGTTTTTGCGGTAGTTCAAATCGGTAGAGACGGTGATCCCCATCCGGTTGGCCACCTGAATGGCTTCCAGACAAACATCGGTCGCACTTTGAGAAATGGCGGGCGTGATTCCCGTCCAGTGAAACCATTGCGTATCCTGAAAAATCTTTTCCCAGTCAAGCATTCCCGGCTGGATGGTGGAGATCGCCGAATGTGCGCGGTCGTAGACCACTTTACTACCCCGGCTTACGGCACCGGTTTCGAGAAAATAAATCCCCAGGCGTTCTCCACCACGAAGAATATTCGAGGTGGCTACCCCGCGTTTGCGTAGCTCCATGAGGGCGCAATCCCCCAGATCATTAACGGGCAGGCGCGTCACAAATTCCGAAGGCAGACCATAGTTGGCCAGCGATACGGCAACGTTACTTTCACCGCCACCATAGACGACCTCAAAGCTGTTGGCTTGAGAGAAACGCTTCCAGCCTGGAGGGCTCAGACGCAGCATGATTTCTCCAAAAGTTACAATTTTCTTCATTTGTTTCTATTTATTAATGTGAGGTTTTAGTCTAATCACCTCATTATTAGCGATCTGAGCAACTAAAACCTCACCGTACATGGTACGAGGTACTTGGTACTTGGTATAATGTTGAATTTTAGGACTATCAAAATCCCTTTACCTTCTACCAAAGTGAGGTTTACTTTCACGAGGCCTCCTTTCAGGTCATACAGACAAGGTAAACCTCACGTTAACTTAAAGAGGCTCGGCAACCATAGCGAAAGCCCCTCGAAAAAGGTGACGACCAAAAGCATCACGATCATTGCCAACAAAAAAGGCATCAACGGTTTAATGACTTTCGAGACCGATATTTTGGCGACGCCCGCTCCCACAAAGAGAATGGTTCCCACTGGCGGTGTACACAGCCCGATGCACAGATTCAGCACCATAATGATCCCAAAATGAACGGGATCCATACCTAGTTGGGTCACCACCGGCAGGAAAATGGGCGTAAAAATCAGTACCGCCGGCGTCATGTCCATGAAAGTACCGACGATCAATAAAGTCAGGTTGATGAGCAGGAAAATCAAGACCGGGCTACTGACTGTCTCCAGCAGAAAGCCAGTCATCAACTGGGGTATACTTTCGAAAGAAAACAACCAGGACATGGCCATGGAAGTGCAAATCAGAAACAGCACTATCGCTGTCGTCTTGGCACTGTTGAGTAGGATTCCAGGCAAATCACTAAAGCGTATCGTCTTATAACTAAAGCCTAGTATCAAAGCATAGAGCACCGCTACCGCAGCGGCTTCCGTAGCCGTAAAAACACCTTGTACAATGCCTCCTACAATGATGACCAGCATCAGTAGACTAAAAAATGCCCGCCGAAAATCCAGCCACACCTGACTGATTTTTATTTTTTCTCCTTTCGGAAATTTACGCTTGCGCGCGACGATGGCTGCTACAATCATCAACGCAAGCCCTACCAAAATCCCCGGAATGTAACCCGCAATAAACAAGGCCGCTACCGAAGCCGCCCCTCCACTGGCCAGCGCGTACACGATCAGCACATTGCTGGGCGGAATCAACAGGCCCGTAGTAGAAGCCGTGATATTGAGGGCTGCACTGAAGGGGCGCGGATAACCCTCTTCTTCCATCCGGTCCGTCATTACGCTACCGATGGCAGAGGCGGCGGCTACTGCGGAGCCCGAAATAGCACCAAACAACATAGCCGCCAGCGTATTGACGTAAGCCAAACCGCCGGGAAGACTCCCCATCAAAGATTTGGCGAAATTGACGAGTCGATTCGCGACGCCTCCTTGGTTCATCAGTTCGCCCGCCAGGACGAAAAAGGGGATCGCCAGCAGGGCGAAACTATCAATCCCCGTTGTCATTCGTTGGGCCACCGTAGTGATACCCGGCACCAAGGCAATATTGAGTAAAATGGTCAGTGTGGTAGAGATACCAATGCTGTAGGCAACCGGCACCCCGTAGCCCAGCAACCAAAAGAAGCTCAGAAAAAGCAGCAGAATACTGATGAGTTCGATAGACATGGTCTGTATTTTTTGATCAGAGGAGGCTCTTCTGTTCGCGGTAGTGGGCAATATTGCAAACGGAAAAAAACATGATCAGCAAGCCGCTGACAGGCACAATGGCGTAAATGTATCCCAGAGGAATATGCATTGCTGCCGAAGTTTGGCCCAAACTTAGCGTCGTATACACCAGGTTGCCTCCGCCTACGACCATCACCACCAGGGCGAAGATCATCATCAGCATTTCAATGACCTGCAAGCGTTGCTGCTGACGTTCTGGCGAAAGCTTATTGAGCAAAAAATCCATCGCCAGGTGCTCCCGCCGTCCGTTGAGGTAAGCCGCTCCTAATACCGCCAGCCAGATAAGCGCAAAGCGCGCAAACTCTTCCGTAAAGGAAAAGGACTGATTGAGCACGTAGCGCCCAAATACCTGCCAGAGTACATCGACAACCAGCAAAGCAAAAATGCTTACCAGCAGCTTTTCAATTAGCCCATTCAGGTGCTTGTATATTTTTATCATCACGCTCGTTTTTTACTGTGCCTGAATTTCTTCTACCAATTTTTTCATGCGCGGGTCTTTGCTGAACGCCTCTAATACCGCTTGTGTCTTATTCGCAAATAAGCTTTTATCCGGGCGAATGATTTCCACCTTTTCTGCTTCCAACTTGGCCATGCATTCGGCTACATTTTCTTCCCAAAACTGCTTCTGGGCGGCAGCAGAAACCTTGGCAGCAGCGCGTAGCCATGCTTGTTCTTGAGCATTGAGCGTATCCCAATATTTGGTGCCGATCACCAGCACATCCGGGATAGAACTGTGTTCATCGAGGGTATAGAATTTGCACACCTCGTAGTGGCCAGAGGTCACAAAAGAAGGAGGGTTGTTTTCGGCACCATCTACCACGCCTTGTTGCAGGGCAGTGTACAGTTCGCTGTAAGCCATTGGCGTAGCCGATCCCCCCATTTCATTGACCATATCCACGGACATTTGGTGACTCATGACCCGTATTTTCATGCCCTGCAAATCTTCGGGCGTGCGGATAGGCCTATTTTTGGTATAAAAACTGCGGCTACCAGCATCATAAAAACACAGGCCCTTCAGTAGATATTCACTCCCTGCTTCGAGGATATTTTCACCTGTGGGGCCTTCCAATACCGAGAAAAAATGATCCTTATCACGAAAGAGGTAAGGCACGCCCATCACCTGGTACTCTGGTGCGAAATTGGCCATGGCTGCTGCACTCACCTTGGTCATGGCGATGCTGCCAATCTGGAGCAGTTCCAGCACTTCCCGCTCGGTACCCAGCTGCCCGTCGGGGAAAATTTTCACGGTCAGAGTGCCCCCCGATTGCTCTTTTACATTGGCGGCAAAAACTTCCATGCCCTGGTGTACAGGGTGAGTAACGGGCAAAGTATGCGCCAGGTAAACCACCTTGGCACTGCCCAATTTTTCACAAGAACCCGCCGTGAGCAGGAGACTAAAAGCCAGCAAGTAAAAGTAATATTTCATGAGACTATTCAATTTTCCGCTGATCTTAAAATGCCCATCTCCAAACCGCGCAATTCCGCCAGCCCCCGGAGGCGACCGATTGCCGAGTAGCCGGGGTTCGTTTGCTTACGCAGATCATCCAACATCTGATGGCCATGATCCGGGCGCATCGGGATATTTACCCCTTGCTGGTGCGCTGCCCGGAGCAAGTTTTTCATGACGGCGTACATATCCACATCACCTTCCAGGTGGTTGGCCTCGAAGAAGTTGCCCTCGGCATCGCGCTTGGTGGCCCGCAAGTGGATAAAGTGGATACGGTCGCTAAACTGATCCACCATCTGTGGTAAATCGTTATCGGGGCGTACCCCGAAGGAACCCGTACAGAAGCACAGGCCGTTGCAGGGGGACGCAACAGCCTGCATAAGCTCTTGTACATCTTGTGCTGTACTCACCACCCTGGGCAAGCCCAACAGCGGGAAAGGCGGATCATCGGGATGAATCGCTAATTTTACACCAACTTCCTCCGCTACAGGAGCGATTTCTTGCAGAAAATGAATGAGGTTCTTACGTAAACGATCTGCGTCTATACCATCGTAAGTCGCTAAAATAGCGCGGAACCTTTCGAGGTCAAGTACGCCTTCCGTCGTGCCTCCGGGTAAGCCGGCGATGATGTTTTTTATCAATTTTTGGCGCGCAGCTTCGTCCATTCTAGCGAAGGCATCTGCTGCCTTTTGTTGTTCTTCGGCACTGTAATCCTCCTCGGCACCAGCGCGCTTTAAAAGGAATAAATCGAAGGCGGCAAAAGCGGCCTTTTCAAAATAAAGCCCCGTCGAGCCGTCGGGCATGGGGTGATACAACTCGGTGCGCGACCAGTCGAGCACGGGCATGAAATTGTAGGTAACGATACGGACGCCACAAGCCGCCAGGTTGCGGATGCTTTGTTGGTAGTTGGCGATGTGCTGCTCGTAATCGCCCGTCGCTCGCTTGATGTCTTCGTGTACGGGAATGCTTTCCACCACCGACCAGTGCAGGCCATTGTCCGCAATTTCTTGCTGCCTTTTCTGAATCTCGGCTACCGGCCAAACCTCCCCACTGGGAATGTGGTGTAAGGCCGTGACGATACCCGTAGCCCCTGCTTGCCGGATGTCCGCCAAGCTGACCGGATCTTGAGGGCCGTACCAACGCCAGGTTTGTTCTAAATGCTTCATTAATCTAGTATTTTCGGTTGCCCTATGCACAGTGCTACGTTAGGAGCATGGACGCATAGTGCTTCTTGTGTGCAGTTTTTACTTTTCTATTAATTCATATTCCTTCAAAGCATCTTTCCAAATTTCTTCTTCATTCATTTTGATTATTTTTTTCAAAAAAATCTCTATCGCCTCTTGGTCTAATAGTTCTTTACCTATCATGGTTACAAATTCTTTTGAGCCTTCTTTATCTAACTTATGTGAAGTTCCGAGTTCACAACATCCATAGCCATCAAAAGAGATTCTTTTTAAATATATTCTCTTGTCTTTTGATAAATTAAAATCCATAAAAACAGAACCATCAAGACATCCTAGATGATAATCCGCCTTTCGACTTTTTGGCATTGAAGTTTTGAAAAACGAAAATTTACTCATTGCTTAATTTTGAATCATTAATTCTATCTATTTTCACGAATCCTATCACAAGAGTGAACATATATAGTATGTGACAAATTTTTTCCTCCAATTTCTTTTACTATGGACTCATTATTTTAGCTACATTTTCAGCGAATTGCTCTAATGAATTGAAAAATATTAAGTAAAACCAATAGCACAATGAAGAAAATTATCAATCGAATGCTTTTTCTTTTTCCAACATAGTGTAAATAGAGTTTTTCTTTATTCTCTCCAATTGCGTTTAGTTTTATTTTATCCGAGAACATTCTATTTAATTTACCCAAATCCTTCTCATACCAATTTCTCGACTCATTACCTTTGTGAGTTGTTCTTGAGCATATAGATGTATGTAAAACTTCTATTCCATTCTCTATTGAAGTACTGTCCTTTGAATACATTTCTATTTCAGATGTCCTAATACCGTAGACTAGAATATTCTGTGGATAAATATCAAAAGAGAGGCTACAACCTGAACCAGTATTTTCTATAATAAACTCTGATTGATCATTACCCTTCCATTTTTTCTTAACATCGAAATAGTATCTCCATCCCCAAAAAACTTCTTCGCTACCATACCGATCTTTAATTCTCCCTAATTCATATCTCTCTACTCTTGAAATATCACCTATAAATATCTCATCACTATATCTTATTTCTTCCTCAAATGTTGGCCTGGTACAGATGCAAGCATACAAATCAGTAGCATAGAATATTGATGAAATCAATAACCCAAATGGTACAAAATATCTTTTATCAACTCTCATTATATTCTATTATACAAACAAATTAATCATCATTTGGTACATCTCATAGTAACAATACTTGACTAGCGATCATACCTCATTGCACACAACGCTTACACCCCACTAAAAGCACTGAATCCTCCATCAACTGGCACAACAATTCCGGTAACGAAAGCCGAACGATCATCGCACAACCAAAGCAAGGTACTGATCAAGTCATCGGGTTCACCAAAACGCCGCATGGGCGTCTGGCTGATGATGGTATTGCCACGATCCGTGAGAGTGTTGTCTTCTTTTAGCAGTAAACTGCGATTTTGATCGGCGATAAAGAAGCCGGGCGCAATAGCGTTAACGCGAATGCCACCACCGTACTTCACTGCCAACTCTACCGCCAGCCAGCGCGTAAAATTGTCGACTGCCGCTTTGGAAGCCGAATAACCTACCACCCTGGTAAGCGGCAACTGCGCCGCCATGGAAGAAATGTTGACGATACACCCCTGCCCGCGCTCAGCCATCAGCTTGGCAAAAACAACGGAAGGAAGTACCGTACCCGCCAAATTGAGATCATTGACCTTGCGGAACTCCTCAATCGGCATATCGAAGATCGACTGCTCGGGCATGATGGTTGCTCCTGCGCGATTGCCTCCGGCTCCGTTTACCAAAATATCGACCTGCCCAGCTTTAGCGATAACTTCCGCTGCGGCCTTATTCACGGAATCTTCATCCAATACATCACAGGTAATCGCCTGAATGCTTAAACCCAATTCCTTAAACTCGGCAACCCTCGCAGCAGACTTCTCCGCATTCCGTCCCAAAATAAAAACGGTGGCTCCGGCTTCCGCCAAACCTTTCGCGAAAGCACTGCCTAAGGTGCCATTTCCGCCCGTGATGACGGCTACTTTATTTTTCATGTCTTGCTGTTATTCTAAAACAAACTTGATCTCCGAAGAGGCATTTTCTGATGTAAACACCTTTAAGATATACACTCCTTTCGGCCAAGTTGAAACATCGACCAAGGTGCCATTTCGTAAAAGTAAATCATCTTTCATCACTTGACCATTCAAGTTGAAAATAGTGCCCGTAGCCGTCTCTACTTCTGAAAGTATGATCTGCAATTGTTCCCGTACCGGATTGGGGAACACCTGCACTTGCAAGTCTCTAGTAGGCGATTCTACCGCAGTGACTCCCGTATAATTGATGGTATAGGTCTTTACCGTCCAGCCATCCTGGGCAGTTACCGTCACCGTAGCTTGGGTATTGGGAACAGTGGCAGGACTCATTTCCATGGTTGTCGCCAAGGCCGAGGTAGTAGTATAATTGAGGATCGGCACTTCCGTGCTTGTTAGATCTACCGTGTAGTCCAGCTGATAAGGTGCAAAGTCAGTTACTTGTTCGCCGTTCACCATTAAGGTCGCCAAAGTCGCATCGCTGCTCAGAAACAAATCCTCCGGTAAGGGTGTCCCCTCTCCGGGAGCGTAAACACCTGTCTTGTCTACCGCCAGCCAATCCACATAAGCACCATAATCTTCGCCTCCAGACTTGCCCCATTCGAAGAAGCTGCTGGTGCTTTCTTCGTTACTTAATGCACTAACGAGCGGAACCGGATTTTCATCCACGTAGATAGTAGTCAGGTTACCGTTGACAATCATGCGCATCAGGTGGAGCTCATCGTTCCAGTTGAAAGGCACCTCCTCTTCGGCTACAGGCGATGACTTTTCCAGTTTTATCGTCGTCTGGTTGATCCTAACTTTTTGGCGCCAGCCGCCGATGCGGATATCAAAGTAGCAGATGCCGTTTACATCCGGGCTTACGGCTTTGAAGCGAGCCACTATGGTATAAGCCGTATCCGTACTCTCCAGGGCATAACGCCAGCGAAAGTTTTCACTCGTATTACTACGAAAGCCAAAATAGCGATTATCCGCCCCGTTGGGATCGTCAATTATTTCGTCGACGGGTGGCTCCGCAGGCGCGGCATTGAGGGCAAAGAAGTTGGTTTCGATTTCTGGCCGCGCATCGGCACGGTACACCTCCCAGGGAAGATCATCATTGAGTTCGCCAGTGGTAAATGACCAGCGTGGGCCCTCGGTGGCACCGTTCTCGTTACGAGCTATTAATTTCCAAAAATAGGTTGTATTGGCTCCTAAATCAGGCAGATAAGTCGTCGTATTCTGGGTACTGACCAAAGGAGGATTTTCGCTGGTACCGAAATAAACTTCAAAATCATCGGTATTTCCACCGCTCATCCAGCTTAGATTGGCTACGTTGCTCACATTGGTAGCGCCGTCAGCAGGGCTAGGGTTACTCGCAGCATCGGGCAAGGCGGTAGCCGAATCAGTAGTAATTGTCGCATCATTGCTGGGATCAGAAATATTGCCCGCCTCGTCGCGTGCCTGGATGGCGAAAGTGTAAGTCGTTGAGGGCAAAAGGTCATTGACTGTGGTAGCTAATCCCGTCACCGTTTGAACCACTATTCCGTCCTGCAACACATCGTAAGCCGTCACCCCATATTCATCCGTAGCTGCCGACCAATTGAGGTCTACACTCGAAATCGTCACATTGGAAGCTACCAAGTTTGCCGGAGCCGTAGGCGCAACCATATCGGGAACCAACACAGCCTCTTCCGGGCACTGGTCCTCCCCTTCTTCCGACACGCAAAAGTCGGCAAAGCGTATTTCTTCATCTTGCAGGCTGCTGCCTTTCAGGCGATACATCCCCCATTTGGGGCGACTGTATTCTGCGCCATCCCGCCACAAGTCAATGTTGTTATTTTCGTAAGAAAGCAGGGTGAGACCCGTATTCATGTCTTTAATTGTCAAGTAGATAGCACCGTCTTCGCGGTGAACCTGACGCAGGTAGCCTTCCACCCATTTTCCGCGAAAGCGGTCGAGATCGGCTTCGGCCAGCACGCCCAAATCATCTCCGGTGTCACCGCCACTGTGCCGGGCTTCCAGCTTCGCCGCACGGAGCGTAAGGGTTATCACCGGAAAACCGCTATCTGCTCCACCGAAGATTTTGTTTTGAAAAATATGGCAGAAAGAAGAAGCCCCCACAAAGTCTTCATCAACCCGGAATTTCCAACGGTAATAAGAGGTATCTCCCAAGCTATGCTGTAATGCTTCACTCGTGTTAGGGCCACCTTTTACCTCCATCCGTACCCGATCAAAGACCTGGCAGCGGTCGTTGTCTTCCACAATGTGGCTATGGAAAACGAAGACGTTGCGTTCCAATTCTGTATCAAAAACCTGCGTAATGTGAGGGCCAAAAGTGGTATGTTCACAATCCGGATTTTCAATATCAAAACCTGCTGCGAAGAAGGCCGGATAGCCACTTCCTGATGAGGCGGTAGCCGAACAATTCACTTGCGCACGGAGCAACAGGCTAAAGACGCAAAGTAAAGTAAGGAGGAGGTATTGTTTTATCATCACGTTTGTTTTTAAGCGTAGTGTTCCCTTTTTTAAACAATTAGCCGCGCGCGGAGTAACATAGTTTCTTTTATAGCCAAGTCTTCAAGTGTTCTGCGAGCTGGTCAGGAGACCAGCGGTCCCGACCAAGAAGGTCGGGATAGTTCGGAAACTAAGATGAGCCTAGTACTTTTTTTTGTGGGTTTTAGTGCTCCTGCCTGCAAGGCCAGCTTGCTGGCAGGCAGGTTGGAGTTTTAGTGGCTATTAATGTTTCCTTCCGCAGTTCTTTTGGTTATCAAGCATTTATTGTGTTACCACCCAAAGCGTCGGTTCCCGGATAGGATAATTGCGATTGACCTCTTCCGACGTTCGCGTAGGGTCCAGCTGTTGCCAGATCGACAGCATTTGGGGATCATCGTAAGCGATGGCGGTTAATAACAAACCTGTTGTTTGGATGGGCAATTCATCAAAATGCTGCACATCGGGAGGTTTGATCCACGTTGATTTGTCTTTTACGTAAGGAAGCATAAAATCCCAGGCTTTCCGGATACTGCCGTTTGGTCCTTCATACATCCACAAATTTTCCGTAGGCGTAGAAGCCAATTCACAGAGTACCGCGTAGCCCTCCAGGTTGAACAGGGAGTAATTATAAGGCTTGGTTCTTTCCATTTCTTCTGGGAAACTACCGTCTGGTGCCATTTGCGCCGCTAGGAGTTTTTTGAACTGTTGCTGGGCTACCTCGCGCAAGTCTTCCTGCCCCGTCAGTCGAGCGAAAGCGGCCAATTGGGCGGCCCACCAGGTGCTGTGATTGTTGCCGTGGTCTTTCTCGTCGAGGCCATAGGGATGGGTGTTCATCCAGGTGGCGTAGGCGGCAAACCATTCTTTGAGGCCCGCCAATGACTCTCCTTTCAGATAGCCGCGCCGGGCGAGAATTTCAATGGCTTTAGTGACCTCAATGAGGTGGATGGTATCAATAATACCGATGCCGCGCCCGCTGACCTTGCCTTTGATCGCCTGCGCGTACAGCAGGTTGGGGTTCATCAAGGTGGCTGGATCAAGGAAGAACGCTTTCAGGTGGCGAAGCGCATGAGCGGCGTATTTTTCGTCGCCCGTAATTTCGTAGGCCGCCACCAGGGCCGCTACCCAGCAGTTGAGGTTGCGCATGGCTTGCCGGTGAGCCGTGAAATTTTCCGGATTGGTCTTTCCATCACGGCGAATATAAGGGCCTTCCGGGTCTTCGGGGTTGGGCCACCAGTAATCGCCTTCGGAATAAAAATCGTGTATCCCGCCAGCACTGCGCACGCAGGTAGCACTGGTGATGGGCACGGGCTCCTGAGTAAGGTAGCTGTCCGCTGTAGCGATAATTTGTGCTTTGTTGAACTCGATTTCCAGGGCAGGTACCTGTATCGTACCATCATTCTCGGATACAGCCGGTTGATTACAGGTTGTCAAAGACAATACACTGAGCCATACGATGAGATAACTATTTTTCATTGACCATGCTATTTTTCCACAACACCAGGTTGGCGTGATAATCGTCTTTTCCCGGAGGCAGCTGCTGCCAAAAGTCCAGGTATTTTTTGTCCTTAGAGCACCAGGTTGCAAAAACCAGGTAGTCCCTTCGTTGCACAGAAAGCTCCGCTTCCAGAGCAGTAAAATAAGGCCAGGTTGCTGGTGCTTCCAGGTAAGGGAGGACAAAAGCTACCGCTTTTTCCAGGCTGCCATTTTTGCTTTGGTAGGTCCAGAGATTTTCTTCCGGCGTAGAAGCCAGCAGACAGAAAGTCGTCCAGCCCTCCAGGTTATAATTGGTATAACCAAACGGCTTGGTCCGGGCCAACTCATCCGGGAAGCTTCCATCGGCAGCTAGCTGAATATTGAGCTGTTTTTTAAATTGTTCCCTACTGATCGCGAGCAAGTCTTCCCGTTGGGTGACCAGCCCAAAAGCGGCTACTTGTGCCCCCCACCAAGTGCTGTGGTTGTTGTTGTTATCACGCTCATCCACCCCGTAAGGGTGAGTCGTAAGCCAATCCCCATAGTCGCTGAACCATTGCTGAATTGTAGTGTACTGCGCTCCTTCCAACAACCCGGCCGCCGCCAGAAGCCGGATACTCAAGGCTACATCAATCAGTTTAATGGTATCAATGATACCGATGCCCCTCCCGGTATTGATACCGTGGATAGCTTGCCCGTACAGCAGGTTGGGGTTCATCAGTGTAGCAGGGTCGATAAACCAGGCCTGTAAATGCCGAATAACTTGCTGGGCGTATTTTACTTCGCCAGTGATCTCATAAGCGGCCGTCAGGGTGGTGACCCTATCCACCATTTTTCGGAAAGCCTTCTTGTGAGCATCAAAGTTGTCGGGATTACGCTGACCATCTTTGCGAATGTATGGCCCATCCGGGTTTTCGGGATCAGGCCACCAGTAGGACCCTTCCGAAAAATAGTCATGCGGCCCACCTGCACTTCGCTCGGCGGGGAAAGCAGTGATGGTGACGGGATGTTCGAGCAGGTACGCATCAGCCTGAGCAACAATGCCTTTTTCGTTGTAGGCAAAGGCTACCTTTTCCTTATTCGTTGCGCAGCTCGACAAGCACCAAAAGACCACAATAAACAGTACACCAAAGACCTTGTATTCTCTATGCATTACTTTTTACTTTTTCCAGATTGTTCCACCAACTGGCGAAAATCCTGGGCATATTTCACCCCGTTATTGTCGCGCTCCCAGGCAGCTAGAAAGCGATAACGGACTTCTTTTGGTGCTTTTTCAAAAATAAAAACATGGCTCAGTTCATCGTCAATGGAAACGGGCTGATAAGTCTTTTCGGCCAAAACAGCCATACCCATATTTTCGTGATGAAACGACTGTTCTCCCCAGTTCATCAGGTAAGCATATTCATCCGTACTCCCTATGGTCAACTCAGGTAGATGCTTAACAAAACCAGTAGCAAAAGACATTCCTTCAGGCAAAGTCCCGCTTTTCAGATAAAGGTGTATTTCTGACCAAGACTCTCCGGCACCCAGGCTCCAGTCTTGAACGAGATCGAGGGCTTTCTCCCCTATTTTTAATCCCTTGAAAGTGGTTCGGATGAGCGAACGTTCCTCCCCGTTCTCGATCACCTCGATGGTTTTCTCGGCGCATTCGGAGAGCGTGTACAAGGAGTCCTGGTACCAAATGGCCGGACTGCCCAGGCCGAGGGAATTCCCCACCTTGAGCACATCCGAGCCCCAATTCATGATATCGTGGTATTGCCAACTTACGGTGTCCATCACAAGATCAGTGACGGTTTTACCGTAAATATCGAAGCGATGGCGGCTGTCGGCATAGTAGCGGTAGGCGATGAGATCGTTCTCCAATACGGGTCCTTCAAACATGATCCACTTGCTCTGGGTCGCCAGATTAGCAGGAACAACAATCCGGGATTGGGCTACATAATCGCCAGTTACCTTGTCTTTATCAGTAGGATCGAAGGGGAAGTCCTGGGTCAGGAGCAAGGCCTGTGTTTTTTTGGTAGCGGCAACAGGTTCCGTTGCTTGGTTTCCTTCCTCCGACGCTGGCGCAGCACAGGAAAACTGGACGGTGATCAATAACCAGAGAAGTAGTCTATTCTGTTTCATTGTTCTTCATTTTGGTGGAACTTTCTTTCGCAAAATCGATGACCAGATAGCTCCCTTTGAAATCCTGGTTTCTTGCCTCAATAATGGCTTTGCCCGACGGCTCCGGTGTGAGCTCAATGGCTGCCCGCCCGTTGGCCATTTGGATCACTTGGCTGCGAGTGGGTGTGCCATAATGGCGAAGTAAAGTCCCGGCACCATCGCAGGTGAAGTAAATTTCTTCCTCGTAATCAAGCACTCGCAGCCCATTTTTATCTTGTACTTCAGCTTCTACCAAAAAATTCCCGTTGGCGAGCATTTTAGCACTCAAGTGGATATTGTCGGCCGTTGCTGCTTGTTGGAAATCATAGGTAATCTTCAAGGTGTCTGCATAGGTGCTTCCATCGGTGGCTTCACCGACGGCAATGAGGGTATTTTCGCCCGCTGTGAAATCCACCTCCCAGTTGAGCCCCCCAGCAGGAAGTTCGCCGAGTACGCGGTTTTTACGCCCTAATTTTTTACCATTGTGGATCAATTCTACGACTGCACAATTGCTGTAAACCGAGATATTCCGCGCTTTGCCTTCGGGGCCACGACGGTAAGTCCAGGTATGCGATTCGATGTAAACAAAGGGTGTTTTCGACCAATAACTTTTGTAGACGTAGTAAGCATCCTTGGGCTGGCCATCACGATCTACCAAGCCTTTTTGGTTGAGGTAAGGAATGGCATTTTTAGGTCGCAATGGTGTCCCGAAATCTTTGAAAGCCCACTGGGCATTCCCGGCAAAATTGGGCTGGGTTTCGGTTACACTGAGGTAATAATCGAAGAGGTCTACGATGTAGTTTTCCGTCCAGTCGCCCTTTTTGGCCACGTTTTCGATATTGACCTGGTTGGCGACCTCGGCCCAATCATCATCACTCAGTGCGCCTTCACCCGTAATGGGGTTCTCTGTGTGACGCCCCACATGGCTGGAACCGCCGTACTCCATATGGAGAAACTGGGCGTATTCTTCTTGATTTTGGGTCAGGGTATTTTTGTAGTTGGTATATACCCCAGCGTACCATCCCGACCAAATAGAGGGCGAGAAAACATCAACCAAATCAGCACCTGCGTAGTATTTGCGCAAGGCCGTCAATCGGTAAGGATCGGCCTCGTGAGCGAGCTTATTGAGTTTGGTGACGTAAGCATTGAGTCGCTGTTCATCATCACCGTTTTCGAAATCGGGTAACCAATAAATTTCATTCCCCAGAGCCCAAAAGCAAATGCTGGGGTGGTTGTAATGCTGGTGAATTTGCTCCAGCAGCAAGCGTTCGGTATTGGCTTGCCATTCCTCTTCGCCCATGCCGCCGCGGCACCAGGGGAGTTCGTCCCAGACAATCAACCCAAGTTCATTACAAGCCCTGTAGACTTCGGGGTCTTGGGGATAATGCCCGAGACGGATGAAGTTAGCGCCCATCTCTTTGATCTGAGCGATGTCTTTGCGGTGTTGCTCATTGGGCATTGCGGCCCCGTAGCCCGCGTGTTCTTCGTGGCGGTGCGTACCGCGTAAGAGAAGGCGTTCTCCATTCAAATAAAAAGCACCATGCTGTTCAAAGTGGTACCAACGATAGCCGATGGTCGCTGTTTTTTCATCGCAGACCTGGCCATTTTTCAGCAGTTGTACCTTCACTTGGTAAAGATGAGGATGATCGGGTGACCACAACTCAGGCGTTTTTATCGTTGGCATGACCAATGCTTGCTGTTGGTTGACAGCTGCGGCCGCAAAGTTTTTTTCAGCGACCACCGTTTGGTTTTCGCCACTGATAATGCTGGACTTCACCTCGTAGTCCTTTGTCAGTTCGATACCGGGAGGTAAGGTGATTGCCAGTGTGGTAGTTGCTTGCTCCCGACTCACTTCCGGTGTGCTAATGTAAACATCTTGCAACCTTACCTTGGGCACTATTTCCAACCAAAGATCTCGCGTAATTCCCCCATAGATGAAAAAATCAGCTTTCTGCGTGGGGATGATATTGGGATTATAACTATTGTCTACCCTTATGCTGATGGTGTTCTTCTGCCCCCGGCGCACCTGAGGCGTGATATTGATGCGGAACCCGACGTAACCTCCTACATGGGTACCTGCCAACTCTCCGTTGACGTAAACCTGGGTACTGATATTGGATCCTTCAAAATAAAGCAGGTATTCCGCCTGCTCGTAATTGCTCAAGAATATTTCTTTTTGGTACCAACTGGCATCGCGTCGATAGCCGGGTTCCAGGTCGAGCGCATCCCACTGGTTCCAGGTGTGTGGTAAGTTGATCGTCTGCCAATCGGTCTTGCTTTTTAGCTGTGCAATATCCTGGGTATTGTCTGCCAGATAATGCCAGTCCTCATTGATGTTTTCCGTGATTCGCTCCTGCAGAGGTTGCAGAAAGGCACCAATATTACTGCTGGACAGGATATAGAAAAGGCCAACCAAGCCCAGAAAGAGGAGTAGCTTATTTTTCATTGTTCAATTGTTCTTTCGCCTGACCCTGGCTCCGGCGCAGTGCTTCCAGGTAATAGTATTCAGCGTAAATAATGGGAGCGTCCATCTCAAATTCTCCGGGGATACTGCCTACACTGTGTTGCAAAAAGAAAGGGGCCGTGTAGCACTGGTATTCCTCTTTTTCCAAACTGGCCAGGATGTGGTTGGCCCAATCGAGGTAGCGCGCTGCATTTTCCTGATCATAGGTACTCAGCTCAAAAAGTCCGGAAGCAGCTACCGCAGCCGCGGAAACATCTCTGGGCTCATCAGGAATGTTCGGCGCATCAAAATCCCAATAAGGAATCAGGTCATCCGGCAAGCGAGGATGGGTAAAGATGAAGTTGGCGATCTTTTGTGCTTGCGCCAAAAATTCGGGTTGCTTGGTATAACGGTAAGCTACGGTATAGCCGTAAAGCCCCCAGGCTTGGCCACGGCTCCAGGCCGATTCGTGGCGGTAGCCCTGGTGGGTATTTTTCTTCAGCACTTCCCCCGTAAGGGGATCATAAGAGACGACATGATAAGAGCTATTATCGTCTCGGAAATGGTTTTTGAGCGTCGTTTCAGCATGCTGGGTAGCAATGTTATAAAAACTGGAATCCCCCGTCAGGCGGGTCGCTTCGTAGAGCATCTCCAGGTTCATCATGTTGTCAATAATAACCGGAAAAGGCCATAAGTCTTCGTGGTGATCCCAGGAACGGAGTGCTCCAACGGTAGGATTATAGCGTGTACATAGCGTTTGGGCCGCCGTAAGGAAGATCTGCTTAAAACGCTCCTCGCCCGTGATGCGCCAGGCTTGGCCAAAGCTACAGTAGAGCTTAAAGCCCAAATCATGGGTAGTGCTGTCTAACTTTTCTTTTTCTACAAACGCTTGCCAGTTCAGGGCAGCTTCTTTGAGTTCATCCTGCCTCCCCACATCATACAATTGCCAGAGCACCCCCGGAAAGAACCCACTGGTCCAGCTCTTGGAAGCGGTACCTTGCATTTTACCATGCTCCACAGTGCGTGGAATCTGGAGGGAATCCAGAGGCAGTTGAGGTAGGTAATCCTCCACCATCCGCTGTGCTAATGCTGATAGCCGTTCATGGGCAGGCATGGGTTCCGTATTCGACACGGCTGGCGGAGTCGCCGGAGACTGGCAAGCACCTAAAACCAACATGACGATAAGGGAAAGAAGTAGCGATTTTTTCATAACTATTCAAGAGAAGTTAAAGCCAAGATCAAAAAAAGGTGCTCGTTCCTCGCGGGGGTGCTGCGCTGCGCTTGCGGGGGGTGTTCGCTGTCGCTCACGGTGGTGCCGACTGCGTCGGCGGTAGCCGTCCCGAGGCTTCGGGACTAGCTTCAGCGAACACCCCCCCGCGAGGAACGAGCACCTTCGATTAAAACATTACTTGCTTACCACCACTCTGATAAACATCTTACCTTCTTCCGTTTGCAGGTTAGCAAAGTACATTCCACTAGGAACCTGGCTGAGGTTATTCCAGTTGAAAGTGTGCTTGCCCGCAGAGAGACGGCCATTGAACAAGTTGCTGACCACTTTACCATTCATATCAAAAACGGTCAGGTTGGTCTCTCCGGCTTGGCTCAGGGTGAAAGTCAGATTAGTGAAATCACCTGCGGGGTTGGGCGCAGAACGCAAGGCCAAAGAAGGGTTGTAGACGGTATTGGTAGAATTTACGGGGTAGTCGCACAAGAAACGAACCCCTAGTGCACCTCCATCGCTGGCGGCCGTAGCCGAAGCTGCGTTGGGATCGTAGCAAGGGTCAACCTGGCTAAAATCAAACAGGTAGCCATTGTCGAAAGGTGTACCAGCAAAGCTGATGTCCTCTACCATGATATCCGTGATACCTACTGAATCTTTGTAAAGAATAGCCTCCCGAGAATAAGCAATCAGCGGTGCACGGTCAGGAACATTGTTCAATTCCAATACTTCCGAGAAATACGCATCGGCAGGAGTAGCCAAAGCCGCTTCGAATTCAGGGCTCAGGATCATCGGCTGGGCAACAGAATCAAAAGTGGCGTAGTAATTCAGTACATCATCCGTCCAGAAAACATTGTTGTTACTCATTTCCACAGAAGCACCTTCTACCAGCGTGTCAATGGTGAACAAATAGTTCGTTTCATTAGCGTAGGTGATCTGCTCATTGGCCAAAAATGGGGCCGTACCCATTATAGAAGGGTTCATGAAAATATTGTCCTTGATCACCGACTCGCGGGTGTTCTTCAATTGAATCAGGCCATGACGGCCAACGTGATTGAACAGCGTATTGTTGGTGTACTCAAAGTAGTTGAGTCCTTGCTGGCGGAAGCCGATAAAGACGCGATCCAAAATATTGTACATCACACAATTGCTAATGACCACCGAATCGGCGAAGTTATCACGGGTATCTACAATACGGCCGTTGCCCTGGAAACGCTCGTAATCACCAAAATTGCGAATCTCACAGTTGGTAATGATCGTCGTAGAGTTTTCTCCTTCAATGCGGATCGTACCTTGACGGCTTTTTTCGATCGTACAGTTGTTGAAAACAAAGCGCTTGTCGTCTCCTTCCGGACGGAAAGGAGCTGTTTCGTACTGAGCGGCCTCGGGGCCTTCTTCTCCCATAATGATATAAATACCATCCCAGGTGAAGCTACCAAAACCACGATACATTGGATCCAATGCGGTACCTCCCGAAGCATTAGCTCTCGACACCACTGGCTTGCCCAATGTTTCGTCACCAAAAGCTACCAAATTCACATCGAAAGGCCATTCTGCCTGGCCAGTAAAGAAGTAAACGGCCCCGCGCTGTAGCAGGTAAGTATCATGTAATTGCTCGCCCGTAGCAGAAGTATCCGCATCAATAAAATCACTTAGATAAGTGAAAGGAAACATGGTCGTCCCGTTGATATTGGGCGGTACCTCAATAGACTGCCCCCATAAAGAGGCGGAAAAAAGGAGCAATGCGAAAAATGGAATGTAGTGTTTTTTCATCTTCAATTTTTTTGTTTAAACACGTTGATTATTATTATCTAAAAATGTATTCTGCACCAACCGTTGCCGTCATCCCGTAGCGCTCTATGGAGGTCACGAAATTTTCTGAGCGAAAGAAGTTTATCCCTTGCTGATCAGAAAGGTTGTTGAGGTTGAGGAATACATTGAAATTCCGACTGAATTTTTGTTTAAAGGCCGCATCAAAGCGCCAGAAACTCTGGTTGAAGCGGTCCTTGTCAGAAGAGGAGCTATACCCTGATAGTTTGGTGCCTTGATAGGACGTCGAAAACCGCATGGAAAATGACTTGTAATCATAGCCCAAAGAGGCGTTCAGGATGTGTTTGGCCTGACCAATCAGCTCTACCTCCCGCTGGAAGGGGAATATTTCCACCGTCGTAAAAATGAAAGGAGGTACGCCCGAAAAAGTCGTCTGCTCGTAAAACGAATTGATGGTCGTTTCCGAAAACAAACGGGTATAGTTGAAATTGAACACCAGCCCATCGAAAGGCTCGGGTAGGAAGTTCATATTCGACTGGATTTCCATTTCAAACCCCCATACATTCGACTGTGGAGAATTGGTGTAGGTCGTTAGTTCAGCACCACCAAAACCGGTAGGTGGATAGCCGTAAGCTACGGCCAGGGAATCGTTGTTCAAGCCCACAATAAAGGGGTAAAAAGCATCCGAAATATCTTTGTAAAAAACGCCGCCCGAAAGTAGTCCCCACTTACCGGAATAAGCTGTTATGAAGAAATCATAATTGGTAGACACCGACGCATTCAGCTGCGGATTACCCTCGGTGATGACCAGATCACTGGCACGATTGACCAAGGTTGCGGGTACTATATATTCATAATCGGGCCGCGCCAAAGTCGTAGAGTAAGAAGCCCGGAAATCCAACCATTCACGCGGCTTGAATTTCAGGTGGAAATGCGGCAGAAAAATGCCATAATCTCGATCTACGGTCTCGTCTCTCAGCGCACCACTCTCACCAAAGTCACCACTTAGGTCAGAGTAAATACCATTGTAGGTATTATCCGATTGTTCATAGCGGAAACCGGGGATAACCGTTAGCTTTTGCCCCAGCTTAAATTTCATCATTACATAACCAGCATAGACGTTTTCCGTAAGGTCATAGTTGTTGACGATGCCGTAGCGATTGAAGCGAAAATCATCTTGAAAGGTAGTTTTGAAATCACGTAAGCGTTGTTGCTCAAAAGAAGACAACATATTGATGGTCTGTCCATTCTGGCGGCGAAATTCTACATTCTCCTGATTGGTAAAATTGGCCATGCTGTAGTAGAAACCTCCGGTGGGATCAATTCCCGTGGCGCCCATCCCCGTAGCGGAGAAAGGAGCGAAATAGCTGTTTGGTCGCAAATAATAATTCTTCTCAAAGAACTCCTCGTAGGTACGTTCCTTGGTACTGGAAATAACCTTACCTCCAAACTTAAGGGTAGCACTGAGGTTGTCTCTGATTTTCAATGGCACTTCAAAATTCAAGAAGGCGGATAAAATATCTTCGCTGTTGCCACTGGTGATGTCACGCGATCCTTGCAGATAATCTTTGGTACCATCGCTCTTGATGTAATCAAAAAATTGGGCGGGTGTATCCCGGCGGTCGTACACCTCCTGCTCAAAGGGGCTGGATTGGTCACGAAATTCCAGTTCGAAATCGTAAGGCGTCTTTCCTATCACTTTAGACAGGGCCGCTCCCCATTCGATGTTGAGCACATTGAGGCGGTGCCGGGTAGAAATGGAGCCGGAGTATAGATCAATCGAGCTTTCGGTGATCCGGGGGCGGTAGACAATGGTATTGTTTTGCACATCGTAGCGCTCCGATTTGTTGTATTGGTCGCGCGAAGTACGGGAGTAGATGCCTAGGATAGACACGTCCGTTTTACCGCCTACTTCAA